>NZ_KB890687.1:422681-644326 GCF_000373205.1 Calidithermus timidus DSM 17022 | reverse complement strand
TTGTTTCTGGAGAGTTTGATCCTGGCTCAGGGTGAACGCTGGCGGTATGCCTAAGACATGCAAGTCGCACGAACCAGTTTCGGCTGGTTAGTGGCGGACGGGTGAGTAACACGTGGGAGACGTGCCCTCAAGTGGGGGAAAACCAGGGGAAACCCTGGCTAATCCCCCATGTGAACCCCCGCCCTGGCGGGTGTTTAAAGCTTCGGCGCTTGAGGATCGGCCCGCGCTGCATCAGGTAGTTGGTGGGGTAATGGCCTACCAAGCCGACGACGCATAGCTGGTCTGAGAGGACGACCAGCCACAGGAGCACTGAGACACGGGCTCCACTCCTACGGGAGGCAGCAGTTAGGAATCTTCGGCAATGGGCGAAAGCCTGACCGAGCGATACCGCTTGAAGGATGAAGCCCTTCGGGGTGTAAACTTCTGAACTCGGGACGATCATGACGGTACCGAGGTAATAGCACCGGCTAACTCCGTGCCAGCAGCCGCGGTAATACGGAGGGTGCGAGCGTTACCCGGATTTACTGGGCGTAAAGGGCGTGTAGGCGGTCTTTCAAGTCCGATGCTAAAGTCTGGGGCTCAACCCCAGGACTGCGTTGGATACTGTGAGGCTAGACGGTCGGAGGGGGTAGCGGAATTTCCGGAGTAGCGGTGAAATGCGCAGATACCGGAAGGAACGCCAATAGCGAAGGCAGCTACCTGGACGACTTGTGACGCTGAGGCGCGAAAGCGTGGGGAGCAAACCGGATTAGATACCCGGGTAGTCCACGCCCTAAACCATGAGTGCTGGGTGTCCGGCTTCTGCTGGGTGCCGTAGCTAACGCGCTAAGCACTCCGCCTGGGAAGTACGCACGCAAGTGTGAAACTCAAAGGAATTGACGGGGGCCCGCACAAGCGGTGGAGCATGTGGTTTAATTCGAAGCAACGCGAAGAACCTTACCAGGCCTTGACATGCCCGGAACCCCTCCGAAAGAAGGGGGTGCCCGCAAGGGAGCCGGGACACAGGTGCTGCATGGCCGTCGTCAGCTCGTGTCGTGAGATGTTGGGTTAAGTCCCGCAACGAGCGCAACCCCTATCCCTAGTTGCCAGCAGCTCGGCTGGGCACTCTATGGAGACTGCCTGCGAAAGCAGGAGGAAGGCGGGGATGACGTCTGGTCCGCATGGCCCTTACGGCCTGGGCGACACACGTGCTACAATGCCAAGGACAAAGCGCTGCTACCTCGCGAGAGGACGCCAATCGCAAAAACCTTGGCTCAGTTCGGATTGGAGTCTGCAACTCGACTCCATGAAGCCGGAATCGCTAGTAATCGCGAATCAGCCATGTCGCGGTGAATACGTTCCCGGGCCTTGTACACACCGCCCGTCAAGCCATGGAAGTGGGTTCTGCCTGAAGTCGCCGGTAGCCTTGGGCAGGCGCCGAGGGCCGGGCTCATGACTGGGGCTAAGTCGTAACAAGGTAGCTGTACCGGAAGGTGCGGCTGGATCACCTCCTTTCTAAGGAGTTTCTCCTTCCCCTAGAGGGAAGCATCCTGAAACTCAAATCTCTGGCTACTGACCTTCTCTTCTCAAAGTTTTGACCCCAAAAGGACGCCCAAGGGCGTCCTTTTTTAGTGCAATCCTCCGCGAGGCTCGAGTTCGGGTATGTGGGGACATGCACCCCCAGATCCCCTCGCGGGGCTTACACTGAGGAAGAGGGTTTTACCCATGCATTTCACTACCTCCTCGAGACGTCGTCGCAAAACCAAAAAACCTCCTGCTCACCCCGCGGCCAAACGCCGGGTGGTGTCGGCGGGGGGGGTGGTGTTGCGAGCCAACGAGGGTGTACTCGAGACCCTGCTGATCGCGATCAAGGAAGGCCGCATGTGGAGCCTGCCCAAGGGACAGGTCGAGCAGGGTGAGCGTTACCCCCAGACCGCAGTGCGTGAGGTGCGCGAGGAAACCGGCATCGAGGCGCGGGTATTGGCCCCCCTGGGCAGCATCCGCTACCACTTCACCGTCAAGGACGACGCCACCCCGGTCACGGTAACCAAGGAAGTCCATCACTTTTTGATGAAGTACGTATCCGGGCAGCCCCGACCTCAGAAAGAAGAGGTCGATGACGCGGCGTGGTTTCCGGTGACCGAAGCCCTCAGCCGATTGTCGCACCAGAACGAGCGAGACGTACTGCTCAAGGCCCTGGCCCGCTGGGAGATGGGAGCGAAGGTCTCCCCTGCTTCTTAATCCACCTGCACCAACCCTCCCCCGCCGCCGCGCTCGAGTGCCTTGCCGGCGGCGAGGCTGGCCTGTTGCCACAATTCCTCAGCGGAGGCGGCCTGATCAGGAAACACCGCAATTCCCAGCGCCGGAAGCTTGCCCATGACAATTTGCAAACGGGCTGCGATGCGTTCTGCAGCTTTCGCGGCTCCATCCGACGTGCGCATGGTAGACAGCAGCAACAGAAAATCCTCCGGACTGGCCTCGATTGCCGCGTCGGAGTAGCGCAGCGAACGCCGCAGCACATCGAGCACACGGGCTCTTTGAGGTTCGGTCAGGTTGGGGCTTTTGAACCAGATCAGCCCTAGCGGATGTCCCTGTAGGCGGGCCTGTACGAGCGCCTGCTCGAGGTAGCGCTTGAAGGCCTCGAGCGATCCTGGCTGGCGGGCCTGGTTCAGGCTCGCCGCCACGTGAGGCCGCAGGGCTTCGGCGAGTTGGAGGGCGATGAGCTGGTCGGGTTCACTCCAGGGCCGAGGCTCTCGTCGCTCGAGCCAGAGAACGGCGCTCACCTCGCGCTCGAGGCGGATCGGTATCTGCAGCAAAGCACCGAAGTACCAGGCTTCGCCGATCGAACGCAAAGCGGTTGCGCGAGCATCGCCCTGGACATCGTTAAGCGGCAACGCCAAGCACTGCTCGAGGGGCTCCAGGTAGCCGCGATCCAGCACGCTGGGCTCGAGCAATTTGGGTACCCTCGCCGCCAGGGAGTAGCTGCTGGCGGCGGGGTCGTGCAGCCACAGGCTCAAGCCCTGGATGTCCAACCGCTCGCGCGCTAGCGTAGCCAGTTGCGACAGGGCTGGTTGAAGGCCCTCGAGCGGCTCGCGCAAAAGCTGGACAAGCCTCCGCTGCCACGGGTTGACATCCGGCGGCAGAACCTGGGCTGTGGTCGGAGCGGGAAGGCGGGCTAGGGTCTCCACCAGTGCGCGTTTACCCGCGTCCTTGAGGGTGAAGCTACGCGCGCCTACGTGGAGCAGCGGCGGGGACCAGCGCACACCGTTGCTGCTCCATCCGCGCCCACTGCTGATGTGCTGGATCAACAGCTCGAACTCCGACAGCGGCAGCACCACCCCGGCGAAACCCCCCAGGCGAATGGCGATGCGGCCCTCGAGTTCACAGTACTCCACGATTAAATTGCTGCCCTCGATGGAGAGGGGAGCCAGGAGCTGCCAATCCCGCTCGTACATTGGCTCCCATTGTGCCCGATCTATGCCAAAAACCAAGCGGAATATGCACCCGCTTTTACCAGGCGCGTGGCAGCTATACTCGAGCCATGGTGCAACTGTTCGACGCCGCCAGCGGGGCCAGCCTGGGGAGCATCAGCGAGGAGCAGCTTCAGTTCATGCTCGATCAGCTCGAGGAAGAAGCCGCCGGCGACCAGGATTACCACATCAACCGCGCCACCCTCGACTACTTCGCCGAGCAGGGGGCCGACCCCGCGCTGCTCGAGCTGCTGCGCAAAGCGCTGGGCGAGCGCGAGGAGATGGACCTGCGCTGGTCGCACTAAAGGCTAGAGCCCTGTTGTGTGGGGCAACGGCGATGCGGGACTTGGAGCGGTCGCGGAAGTCCATGCCCCGAGTGTATTGTCCCTTGGTTGCAATGGGTCCAGCAAAAGCGCAGGGGCACGGCTTGCTGTGCCCCTGCGGTCGTTAATTTCGTCAGGCTTTAGCTTTCTCGACCAAGGCGGCGAAGGCCTCGGGGTTGCGCACGGCGAGGTCGGCCAGGATCTTGCGGTCGAGCTCGATGCCGGCCTTCTTGAGGCCACCCATGAACACCGAGTAGCTCAGGCCGTGCTGGCGGGCAGCGGCGTTGATGCGCACGATCCACAGGCGGCGCATGTCGCCCTTGCGCTCGCGGCGGTCGTTGAAGGAGCGCATGGCCCCGCTGAACAAGGTCTCGCGGGCCTTGCGAACACTCTTGGAGCGCAAGCCCCAGAAGCCCTTGGCCAGCTTCAGGATCTTCTTGTGCTTGCGACGGCGGACAACACCGGTCTTGGCGCGCGGCATTAGCCCTCACCCCTCAGCAGTTCGATCATGCGGCGAGCTTCACTCTTGGCCAGGGTAAAGCTACGGCCCTTGGTGCGGATGGAGGAACCGGATTTGTGGTAGTTGAGGTGGCGCTTGCCGGGCTTCTTGGCAATCACCTTGCCAGTGGCCGTGACCTTGACGCGGCCCTTGGCGCCCTTGTGGGTCTTCATCTTCGGCATCGTGCTTCTCCTTTTTCCCGGCGGGGTTCGCCGGCGGCTGCCTCGAGCGCCCGCGAGGGGTCTTGATGGCTCGGCAGCCTTGCGAGTATAGCACCGAGGGGAGTCCTCAGCCAAGCCCTCGAGCCCGTTTGCCGCCCTGGTAGGACAAAACAGGCCAGGCCTGGGATTTGGCGCGCTTGAGGGGGAAGCACTCTTAGCTGTGGGGGTTGGGATTGGAAGCTTGGGCCTGGGGCTGTGGCGAGGGCTTGGAGCCTGGGGCCATGACCATGTTCATGTCGCGACCCAGCATCTCCGGACGCATCTCCACGAAACCAATGCCCTCCAGGTCTTTGGCGACCCGCTCCAGGAGCTTGTAACCCAACTCGGGGTGGGCCATCTCGCGACCGCGGAACATGATGGTGATCTTGACCTTGTGGCCTTCCTCGAGAAAGCGCCGCACGTGCCCGACCTTCACGTTGTAGTCGTGGGTGTCAATCTTGGGGCGCAGCTTGATGCTCTTGACCTCGGTGCGCTTGGCCTTCTTGCGGGCTTCCTTTTCGGCTTGCTGCTGCTCGTAACGCCACTTGCCGTAGTCCAAGAGCCGGGCTACCGGCGGCACCGCCGTGGGCGAAACCAGCACCAGGTCGTACTCGCGCTCCCGGGCCATCTGCAGGGCCTCGCGGGTGTCTACGATGCCCACCTGCGTACCGTTTTCGTCGATCAGACGAACCTGCCGCACTCGAATTCGCTCGTTGATTGGAACGTCCCTTATACCTCACCTCCGGGCATACGCCCTGTCTTCGAGTCTACCATGCTGCTGAAGGGCAGAGGGCAGGAAAGTTGGAAAGCAAACCCGAACCCTATGCACAGCATCCCCCACCCCTCAACGCCCCGAGCAGCAACACCGCGGGCAAATGTGTAAGGATTGGGGCATGGTAACGAGCAGCGATCAAGATTCCATCCGAATCCTCACCCTCTCCGACCCCGAGCGACGCAACCCCCTCTCCCCTGCCATGGTCACCGGCCTGCTGGAAGCCCTGGAGCAGGCCGAAAAGGACAGCAACGTGCGCGCGGTCGTGCTCACCGGCGCGGGCCAGGCCTTCAGCGCGGGAGCCGACCTCGAGTTTCTCAAGAGCGTCACTCAGATGGGCGCCGAGGCCAACCTGGCCCACTCCCGCGAGCTGATGCGCCTCTTCCACCGCCTCTACACCTTCCCCAAGCCCACCGTGGCCGCCGTCAACGGCCCCGCCGTGGCCGGGGGCGCAGGCCTGGCGACGGCCTGCGACCTGGTGGTGATGAACGAGCAGGCCCGCATCGGCTACACCGAGGTCAAGATCGGCTTCGTGGCCGCGCTGGTGGGCGTGATCCTCATCCGCTCGGTGGGTGAGAAGCACGCGCGCGAACTGCTGCTCACCGGCAAGCTGGTCGGCGCGCAGGAAGCCTTCCGCATGGGCCTGGTCAACAAGGTGGTGCCCGCGGAGGGGGTGCTCGAGGAAGCCCTGGCCTTCGCCCGCGAGATCAGCGCCAACGCGCCCGCCTCGGTCTCGCTGACCAAGGAGCTGCTCAACGCGCTACCGGGGATGGGGCTCGAGGACGGCCTGCGCCTGGCCTCTATCGCCAACGCCTGGGTGCGCGAGACGGGCGACCTGGCCGAGGGCATCGCGGCCTTCTTCGAGAAGCGAGCGCCGCGCTTTGGCTAAGTACCCCACGGCGAGCGGAATTGAACCTATGGGTGTGGGGCGACAGTCCCCGACCAAACCGCCGTTGGGTTGGTCGGGGGTAGCTCGTGGTAGTTGACGCTTGATAGATTTGGGGTATGCCCGAGGAAAGCAAGCCCGCCGACGCCAAACCTGCACCCCAGGACAACCTCGTCATCAGCCGACACAGCGTCGGCATCGGTGATCAGAAGGTGAGCTACACCGCCACCTGCGGGACCATCGTGCTGAAGGAGGAGAGCGAGAAGGAGGGCACCAGCGAGGGCGAGAAGCCCAAGGCCAGCGTTTTCTTCATCGCCTACACCCGCGACGACGTGCCCGACAAGAGCCGCCGCCCCGTCACCTTCTCCTTCAACGGGGGACCGGGCTCCTCGTCGGTGTGGCTGCACCTGGGCCTGCTGGGCCCCCGGCGGGTGCTGATGGACGATGTCGGCAACCCACTCCCCCCACCCTACCGCTTAGTAGACAACGAACACTCCCTGCTCGACGTGAGCGACCTGGTGTTCATCGACCCGGTGGGCACGGGCTACAGCCGCATGGTGCCCGGCGAGAAGACCAAGGAGTACCACGGCTACAAGCGCGACGTCGAGAGCGTGGGCGAGTTCATCCGGCTCTACACCAGCCGCTACGGGCGCTGGACGAGCCCCAAGTTCCTCATCGGCGAGTCCTACGGCACCACCCGCGCCGCCGGACTCAGCGGCTACCTGCAGGAGCGCCACGGCATGTACCTCAACGGGATCATGCTCATCAGCAGCATCCTCGACTTCGCCACCGCCCGCTTCGCCCCCGGTCACGACCTACCCCACGTGCTCTTCCTGCCCACCTACGCCGCCACCGCGTGGTATCACAAGAAGTTGTCACCCGAGCTACAGAAGAAGCCCCTGCACGCTTTCCTGGAGGAGGTAGAGGCCTTCGCCGGTGGCGAGTACCTGAGAGCGCTGTTCAAGGGCAGCGCACTCCCCGAGGCCGAGCGCGAGGGGGTGCTCGAGAAGCTCTCGCGCTACAGCGGGCTATCGCGGGAGTACCTCGAGCAAACCAATCTACGCATCAACATCTACCGCTTCTGCAAGGAGTTGCTGCGCTCCGAGCGCAAGACGGTGGGTCGGCTGGATTCCCGCTTCACCGGGCACGACCGCGACGCGGCGGGCGAACACAGCGAGTACGACCCCAGCTACGCCACCATCCAGGGGCCCTATACCGCCACCTTCAACCAGTACGTGCGCGAGGAGCTGGGTTTCGAGAGCGACCTGCCCTATGAGGTGCTCACCGGGCTCTACCAGGACTGGAGCTACAAGGAGTACGAAAACCAGTACCTCAACGTAGCCGAGACCCTGCGCAAGGCCATGAACCTCAACCCCTACCTCAAGGTCTTTGTGGGCTCGGGCTATTACGACCTGGCCACGCCCTACTTTGCCACCGACTACACCTTCGCCCACCTGGGCTTAGAGCCCCACCTCCAGGCCAATATCCAGACCCGCTACTACGCGGCGGGCCACATGATGTATGTGCACCGGCCCAGCCTCGAGCAGATGAAGCAGGACCTCGCGGCCTTCGTGGCGGCAGCCGCGCCGGGCACGGCAAGCTCGAGTAAGGGCAAACCCCGGCCCTAAGGGCTCCCCCCGAGCAGGTCCCACGAATACCGCCTATGCACCGCGTGCAGCGTAAATGCGGGGAACGCAACGAGATCGCACACATCTTCAGCGAGCCAGGGGTGTATTCTGACGTTAGGTACGCGGACAGCTATTCGAAAGTGAGCGCCATGCACAGCCTCGAGACCGCCTGGGTAAAGCCACCTCGAGCCCCTCTGGAGCGCATTGATCGATGGCCTGGTCTCGAGAAACCCGCCGACCATTGGGGCGTGGGAGCCTGTTATACCAGATTCGGTCAGTTCGTTCCCATTCGGGAACGAACTGACCCGACCGAAGGGAGTGCTCTAGGATTCAAAAAGATAGCCTCTGAAGGTCTTTGGTTTGGGTGATTATCTTTTTGAATCCGGTATTAGGGGCAGTTGGGCAAACGCATGCGCTTGAGGCTGATCAAAAGCCGGTCTCCTCGAGCCGCCAACGTTGTTGAACGCCTCCGACAGGCGCTAAGGTAAGGCTCGTGGACGTGGCTTCGATTCTCCAACTCTACGCCCAGGGCTACTTCCTGATGGACAACGGCGACGGGCTACAGTGGTACTCCTCCCGCCGTCACGCGCTGATCCCGCTGGACGAGCGCTTCCACGTGCCCCGCAGCCTGCGCCGCGCGCTCAACTCGGGGGTCTTCGAGATTCGGATCAACCACGACTTCGCCGGGGTGGTCGAAGGCTGCGCCAGCGCACACCGGCGTGAGACCTGGATCTCCGACGAGCTGCGCCAGATCTACGCAGCCCTGCACCAAGCAGGCCACGCCCACAGCTTCGAGACCTGGTACGAGGGGCGGCTGGCCGGGGGTGTCCTGGGCGTCACCATTGGGGGAGCCTTCATCGGGGAGAGTATGTTCTACTACGTGCCCGAGGCCTCCAAGGTGGCGATGGTGCGCCTGGTGGAGCACCTGCGCAGGCGGGGCTTCGCGCTCTTCGACGCCCAGGTGCAGAACCCGCACCTCGAGCGCTTCGGGGCCTACGAGGTTTCCGAGGGGGAGTACCGGCGGCGGCTGCGCCAGGCGGTGAATCTGAAGGCGCGCTTCGCCTGAGCCCGAACCCCCCCCTAGGGCTGCCCTAACCGCCAACCACGCCCCTCTCGGCCTGCCGCCTGCCATCGGCGCTCGAGTCAAGCAGCACCGGTGGTCAGGAAGCCTGCAGCTCGAGCCCCTCCCCCTTCACCCCAATCCTCAGGTTCCCACCACCCTTGAGCGGCCCGAACAGGAGCAGGTCGGCCAGGGGTTTCTTGATGCGCTCTTGAATCAGGCGGGCCAGGGGGCGCGCCCCCATGAGGGGGTCGTAGCCCTTTTCGGCCAGCCATTGCCGGGCCTCGGGGGTGATGGCGAGGCGCACCTTGCGCTCTTTGAGCTGGGCCTCGAGGGCCCTGAGGTTCTTGTCCACGATCTGGCCCATGACCTCGGGAGAGAGGGGGGCGAAGTGCACGATGGCGTCGAGGCGGTTGCGAAACTCGGGGGTGAACAGCCGCCGGATGGCCTCGTCGGCGGCCTCGGCCTTGGACTCGCGGAAGAAGCCGATGCGGGCCTCGCTGGCCTCGGCGGCTCCGGCGTTGGTGGTCATGATGAGCACGGTGCTGCGGAAGTCCACGGTTTTGCCGTTGTGATCGGTAAGCTTGCCGTAATCCATGACCTGTAGGAGGATGGCGTAGAGGTCGGGGTGGGCCTTCTCGATCTCGTCCAAAAGCAGCACACAATGGGGGTTTTGCAGCACCGCGTCGGTGAGTAGGCCACCCTGCTCGAAGCCCACGTAGCCGGGAGGGGCGCCGATGAGGCGCGAGACGGTGTGCTTTTCCATGTACTCCGACATGTCGAAGCGGATCAGCGGCACGCCTAGCTTGAGGGCGAGCTGGCGGGAAAGCTCGGTCTTACCCACGCCCGTGGGCCCGGCGAAGAGGTAGGCCCCGATGGGTTTCTGCGGGTCGCGCAACCCGGCGCGGGCCATCTTGATGGCACCGGCCACCTCCTTCACGGCCCTTTCCTGCCCGTAGATCTCGGCGCAGAGCTCGGCCTCGAGGTTTTGCAGCAGCACCTGATCATCGCGCGAGAGGGACTTAGGGGGGATGCGGGCCATGCGGGCGACGGTGGCCTCCACCTCGGCCACCCCGATGCGGCTCCTGCGTTTGCCGGCGGGCTTGAGGGCCTCGCCGGCCCCGGCCTCGTCGAGCACGTCGAGGGCGCTGTCGGGCAGGCGGCGGTCGGAGAGGTGGCGGGCGGCGAGCTCGACGGCGCGCTCCAGGGCCTGACGGGTGTAGCCGAGCTTGTGATGGGCTTCGAGCTTGGGCCTGAGCCCCTCGAGGATCTGGATGGCTTCCTCGTGGGTGGGCTCGAGCACGTCGATCTTCTGGAAGCGCCGGGCGATGGCCCGGTCCTTCTCGAAGGACTTGTACTCGGCGAAGGTGGTGGCCCCGATGCACTTGAGCTTACCGGTGAGGGCAGGCTTGAGCAGGTTGGAGGCGTCGACGGTGGAGCCGGTGGTCGAGCCGGCCCCCACGATCATGTGGATCTCGTCGATGAAGAGGATGGCCCTGGGACGGGAAAAAAGCGCCTTGACCACCGCCTTGAGGCGCTCCTCGAAGTCGCCGCGGTAACGGGTTCCAGCCAGCAGGGCTCCCAGGTCCAGGGCGAAGATCTCGGCCTCGGCTAAGCCCTCGGGCACCTCGCCCCTCACGATGCGCTGGGCCAGACCCTCGACCAAAGCGGTCTTGCCCACGCCGGGATCGCCGACGAGCAGGGGGTTGTTCTTCTGGCGGCGCGAGAGCACGGTGAGGATGCGCTCGAGCTCGGCCCGCCGCCCCACCAACGGGTCGAGTTCCCCGGCGCGGGCGCGGGCGGTGAGGTCGGTGCAGTAGGCCTCGAGGGGGTTCTGCGCCACCCCGCCTTCTTCGAGTTCGGCGGGGATGCCCTCTTGGGGCTCCGGCTCGGTGCCGGTAGGTGGCGCCTCGCGCGAGATGGCGCTGGTGAGCTTGTAGCGCGAGAGCCCGAGGTCTTCGAGGATGCCGTAGACCCGCGACTGCCGCTCATCCATGATGCTCACCAGCACGTTAGCCCCGTTGGCCTGGTCCCGCCCGGCCGAGCGCATCTGGGCCACCGCCCGCTGCAACACCCGCTGGAAGGCGGTGGTGGGGACGGGCTGGACGCCGGGCAGGTTCTCCATCTCGGCCAGCACGGTCTCGAGCTGGCCCCGCAGGGCGGCGAGGTCCACCCCGCAGCGCAGCAGCACCCGCCTGGCGTCGGCGTCGTCGAGCAGGGCCAGCATGAGGTGCTCGAGCCCCGCGTACTCGTGCCCCCGGTCGAAGGCGCACTCGAGGGCGCGCTCGATGGATTTTTGCAGTTCGGAGGTGACCATAACAGCAGCGGCTTCCAGGCTACAGGATGTCAGCCCTCCCCCCGGCTGGCTAGGTACCCGTTCACCTTTCCCCTCACGCTGGTTCCATGATGCATTGCAGGGGATGGCCTTCCTCGGCGGCGGCCTGCATGACCTGGTTCACCTTGGTCTCGGCGATCTCGAAGGGGTAGACCCCACACACCCCCACCCCCTGGTGGTGCACCGCCAGCATGATGCGGGTGGCCTCGAGCTCGCTCTTGCGGAAGAAACGCATGAGCACGTCTACCACGAAGTCCATCGGGGTGTAGTCGTCGTTGAGGAGCAGCACCTTGTATAGCTGGGGCGTGCGGGTGTGGGTGTGGGTTTTGGTCTTGGTGTCGCCCGTGGTGCTCACAAGCTCGAGTTTAGCAAGGAGGAAGGCTCAATAGATTTTCTTCCCCAGCAGGCTGCTGGCGAGTTCGACCATGATGCGGGCGGTGCGGTTGGCGATGTCGAGGATGGGGTTGACCTCGACCAAGTCGAGGCTGGTCACCAAGCCGGTGTCGCAGAGGAGTTCCATGAGCAAATGGGCCTCGCGGTAGGTGAGGCCGCCGGGCACCGGGGTGCCCACACCGGGGGCGATCTCGGGGTCGAGCACGTCGGCGTCGAGGGAGACGTGGACACGCTCAAAGTTGCGGAACTTCTCGGCCACGGCCTGGGCGATGGCCGGGACGCGTAGGGTATCCACCTCCTTCATGGTGTAGACCATCACGCCGCGCTCGCGCAGCAGGCGCACCTCGCCGGGGTCGAGGCTACGGATGCCGATGAGCACTACGTCCTCCGGGCGCACCTTGGCCCCTTCCCAACCCAGGTTGATCAGGCGGGGATCACCCAGCCCGCATAGGTGAGCCAGCGGCATCCCGTGGATGTTGCCGCTGGGCGAGGTCGCGGGAGTGTTGAAGTCGGCGTGGGCATCTACCCAAACCACGCCAATACGCCGGTGGCGGCTGGCCCCGGTCACCGAGGCCATGGCTACGGAGTGATCGCCCCCCAGCAAGATGGGGAAGGTGCCCTCGGGCATGGTCTCGAGGTGGGCGATGGCATCCTGGCAGGCCCGGCGGATGGGCTCGAGGTAGCTCAGGCCGCCGCTTTCGCGCTCGTGGCGCAGGCTCTCAACGATGGGGATGCCCACGTCGCCGTAGTCGTGAACCTCGTGCCCCAGCTCCTCGAGCACCGCCTGCAACCGAGCATAGCGGATGGCGCTGGGGCCCATGTCCACCCCGCGCCTCCCCTGCCCCAAGTCCATGGGCATTCCCAGTACGCCTATGCGTTTCATGCCTCCATGCTATAGGCCAAAAACGCCGTTTGTATCTTGATTCATGCGTTATGCATAGTGCTTTGCATAAGCGTCAGTCTTTTCACCTTGACCCCGCCCCCGCCCGGTGCTAGGGTGGTTTGAATGGACTACGGTGAAATTCAAAGCATCAACCTGGCCCGCCTGCTGCGCGAGGGCGGCAGCACCGAGGCCAGGGGCCAGATCGCCGGCAAAATCGAGCTGGGCAACGACACCATCGTCTTGCAGGACGTGGTTTCGTGGAGGGTGAGCGTGACGGCGGTGGGCGAGAGCGAGCTGTGGCTCTCGGGCGAGATCGCCGGATACGCCATGATGGAGTGCCGCCGCTGCTTAGACCCCACTCCCACCCTGGTGCGGGCCTACTTTCAGCACATGCTGCGCTACCAACCGGGCCTGGAGCACCTCGAGGCCATCGAGGAGGACGACGAGGAGATTTTCCTCTTCGGCAAGCCCGACCTCGAGCTCTCCCCCTTCCTCTCCGAAGCCTTCGCCCTCGAGCTGCCCTACACTGCCCTCTGCCAGGAAGACTGCCCGGGCCTGTGTGAGTACTGCGGAGCCAACCTCAAACGCGCCCCCCAAGACTGCTGCCTCGAGCGCAGCCAAAAAGGCAGGGAGGGCAAGCTGGCCGTGCAGCTCAAGAAGCTCGACCTCGAGGGCATCGAATAAGAAGTTGACCAAATCGCCCCTGCCCAGTAGACTCGAGAGCGGTTTGCCTGGAGACCCCTGTCTCCACAATTGAAAGAGGTTCGCAATGGCGAAGCACCCTGTACCCAAGAAGAAGACCTCCAAGGCCCGGCGCGATTCCCGCCGCAGCCACTTTGCCCTCAAGGCTCCCACGCTGGGCGAATGCCCCGAGTGCAAGACCCTCATCCCTCCCCACACCGTTTGCAGCAACTGCGGCTACTACGCCGGACGCAAGGTACTCGAAGTCTGAGGCAGCACTGCTTGTGAACCCCCTCCTGTTGTGGAGGGGGTTTTCGTTTTGGGTAGCTGCGCAAAACGCCTTGTTCCCCTCTTATACCGGATGCAAAAAGATACTCTGCAAAACCAAAACCCAGAGCACACCCCTCCCTGACGGTCGACCGCCCCGCCAAGGCGGGGCGGCGTCATCTGGTATTGGCAAGGGGGGCTCCCGCGTGCGGGGAGGGCCGGGGTGGGGTCAACCTTTTCATCAGCTTGGGGTCTGGGGCGAGAGACCCCGACCAAACGGGAGTTTGGTCGGCGCTCCTTAGAGCGCGATACCCGCTCACCTCCTTCAAGGGTTGAGGGATTTGTGCCATACTGCGTTCGTGAAGCTCACCGCCAAGGTCAAGCTCCTGCCCACACCCGAACAGCGGGCGTACCTGCTGGACACCCTGCGGCGCTTCAACGCGACTTGCAACTACATCTCGGATGTAGCCTGGGAAACCCAAACCTTCAAACAGATTCCGTTGCATCACCTCCATTACCACGCCACCAAAGAGCGGTTCGGCCTCTCGTCGCAGATGGTGGTTCGGGCCAACGCCAAAGTGGTGGACGCCTACAAACTGGACAGGAAGGCCAAACGCTCCTTCCGCGAACTGGGGGCTATCACCTACGACGACCGGATACTTTCCTGGAACCTGACGGCCTCCAGGGTGTCCATCTGGACCGTGGCGGGACGGCAAAGCATCCCCTTTGCCGCTGGGGAATACCAGCGGAAGTTGCTCCAGACCCGGCAGGGCGAGACCGACCTGGCCTACGTAAGGGGCGAGTTTTACCTGTTCGCCACCGTCAACGTCGAGGAGCCTGACCCAGTAGAGGTCGAGGGGGTGCTGGGGGTTGACCTCGGTATCGTCCATATCGCCACCGACTCGGATGGCGAGGCATACAGCGGGAGGCGCCTGAACTCGGTGCGCCCTCGCCACCGGAGACTGAGGAGGAAGCTCCAGAGGAAGGGTACCAAGGGGGCCAAGCGGCGGCTGAGGAAGCTGTCGGGTAAAGAGCGGAGGTTTGCCCATGACGTGAACCACACCATCAGCAAGCGCATCGTGGAGAAGGCCCAACGCACGAATCGGGCGATTGCCCTGGAAGACGGTCAGGGTTAGACGGCCTCAGCGCTCCACGCTGCACGCTTGGGCTTTTCACGACTTGGCGCAGAAAATCGGCTACAAGGCCCAAAGGGCCGGGGTCCGGGTGGTGTGGGTTGACCCCCGAAACTCCAGCCGGGAATGCCCCCACTGTGGGCATACCGAGCGGGCCAACCGGCCCAACCAAAGCACCTTCCAATGCCGGGTCTGCGGGTTCGCTGACCATGTAGACAAGGTCGCAGCCTTGAACCTCTCGGTTCGGGGCTGGGCGGCTGTCAACCCGCCGAACGCGGGGGAAGCGAATCGTGCTCTGCATGGTTCTGTCCCTTGAGTACCGGCATCGCCGGGGGCCGGATGGCCCTTCACTGCAAGCTCTGGCCAGAACCCCTTAGGGTTTGGTCAGGGTAGTTGACTGAACACGGTTCACGACCGCACGGCGCCTCGAGCGGTAAACTTACAGGGTATGACTGCACACAGCACGACGTGCTTTGCCCGATGCGGAGGACAACCGTGAGCGTCGGCATACTGGCCCTTGGCACCTACGCGCCCCCCAGGGTGATGACCAATCACGACTTCGAGAAGTTCCTGGATACGACGGATGAGTGGATCACCACCCGCACCGGCATCAAGGAGCGACGCATCGCCGACGAGCACGAGTTCACCTCGGATCTGGCCTTTCGCGCGGTGGAGGACCTGATCCGGCGCCACGGAGAGAGCGCCCTCGAGGGCGTGGACCTGGTGATCGTGGCGACCAACACCCCCGACGCGCTCTTCCCGGCCACCGCCGCCCTGGTGCAGAACCGCTTCAAGCTCAAAGCCGGAGCCTACGACCTGCTGGCGGGCTGTCCTGGCTGGGGCTACGCCCTGGCCCAGGCCCACGCCATGGTCCGCAGCGGGCTTTCCAGGAAGGTGCTGGCCATCGGAGCCGAGGCGCTGACGAAGATCATCAACTGGCAGGACCGCTCTACGGCGGTGCTCTTCGGCGACGGGGCCGGGGCCGCGGTGGTGGGGCCAGTGCCCGAGGGCTATGGCTTCAAGTCCTTCGTGCTGGGTGCGGATGGCTCGGGTGCCAAGGAACTGGCCCTGGGCTGCCTCAACCCCCGACTGCCGGGCGACCTCCCCATGCCCAAGAGCATCTACATGAACGGACGCGAGGTCTTCAAGTTCGCGGTGCGGGTGATGAACGAGGCTTCGCTCGAAGCCATCCAGAAAGCTGGCCTCACCCCCGAGCAGATCAAGTTTTTCGTGCCCCACCAGGCCAATGCCCGCATCATCGAGTCGGCCAGGGAACGCCTGGGCCTGCCGGTCGAGCAGGTGTGGGTCAACGTGGACCGCTACGGCAACACCTCCACCGCTTCCATGCCCATCGCGCTGCAGGAGGCGCTGGACGCCGGGCAGATCCACGACGGGGACCACATCCTCTTCGTGACTTTCGGCGCGGGGCTGACTTGGGCCGCCAGCGTGATGACCTGGTGGCAACCGGATTGAAGCTGTGGGCTATGAGCCATCAACGATCGTTGATCGGCTCGTGTTAGCCTGCTTGCGATGCGCTTCTCCTCAGTTTGCCGTGGGCTAAACACAGCGGAGGTTTTGATGATCGCAGCCCTATTTCCCGGACAGGGATCACAAGAAATTGGTATGGGCAAAGCCCTTTACGAAGGCTCCAAGGCCGCACGCGACGTACTGGAACGCGCCGAGGCCACCTTGCCAGGGCTCTTGAAGCTGATGTGGGAAGGCCCCGAGGAAGAGCTCAAGCTCACCGCCAACCAGCAACCGGCCTTGCTGGCCGTGGGCTACGCGGCCTTTCAGGCTTACCTCGAGGCCGGCGGCACTCCCCCCAGCTTCGCCGCCGGGCACTCCCTGGGCGAGTGGACCGCCCACGTCGCAGCGGGTACGCTGTCGCTGGAGGACGGCCTGCGCCTGGTGCGCAAGCGCGGAGAGTACATGCAAGAAGCCGTTCCGGTGGGCCAAGGAGCCATGGCCGCCGTGCTGAAGATGCCGGCCCAGACCATCCAAGAGCTCATCGCGGGCCTCGACGGGGTGGAGGTGGCCAACTACAACTCCCCCGAGCAGACCGTGATCTCCGGCACCGCCCAGGGCGTGGCCCAGGCCTCCGAGCGGCTCAAGGAGCACCGGGCGCGGGTGGTGCCCCTGCCGGTCTCGGCCCCCTTCCACTCCTCGCTCATGCGCCCCGCCCGCGAGCGCCTGCACCACGACCTCTCCCAGGTCGAGCTGCGCGAGCCACGCTTCCCGGTCTTCTCCAACGTGCTGGCCCGGCCCGAGAAAGAGCCCGAGGCGATCCGGGAACTGCTGCTCGAGCAGATCACCCACCCGGTGCGCTGGGTCGAGATCCTGCAACACCTCCAAGAGCGGGGCGTAGCCCGCTTCCTCGAGTTCGGCTCAGGCAGGGTTCTCACCGGGCTGGTGGGGCGCACGCTAGAGGGCGTGGAAGCCCGGAGCCTGACCAATCCCGAGGAGATTGCCCAGAGCCTGAAGCTCGAGGCCTGAAGCCCCATCTCATGGCGTTCGACGGAGGTTCCATGCGTAAAGCACTCGTAACCGGCTCATCCCGTGGCATCGGTAAGGCAATCGCGCTCGAGCTGGCCTCCAGAGGCCACGCCCTAGCCATCCACTACGCCACCAACAAGGACGCCGCCGAGGCGGTGGCCGAGGAGGCCCGCGCAAAGGGCTCTCCCCAGGTCGTGGTCATCGGAGCCGACCTCAGCACCCCCCCAGCCGCCGCTGGGCTCGTGAGCGAGGCCAACGCCGCACTGGGAGGGCTGGAGATCCTGGTCAACAACGCCGGGATCACCCGCGACACCCTGCTCATCCGCATGAAGGACGAGGACTGGGAGGTGGTACTCCAGACCAACCTCTCGGCCATCTTCCACGCCACGCGCGAGGCAGTGAAGATCATGATGCGTGCGAAGTGGGGCCGCATCGTCAACATCAGCAGCGTGGTGGGCATCCTGGGCAACCCCGGCCAGGCCAACTACGTCGCGGCCAAGGCCGGGCTGATCGGCTTCACCAAGTCGGTGGCCAAGGAGTACGCCACCCGCGGCATCACCGTCAACGCCGTCGCACCAGGCTTTATCGAGTCGGACATGACCGCCAAGCTGCCCGAGAACGTGGTGGCCGAGTACCTCAAGCAGATCCCCGCAGGCCGCCTGGGTAAGCCCGAGGAGGTGGCCAAGGCGGTGGCCTTCCTGGTCTCCGACGACGCGGCCTACATCAACGGGCAGACCCTCTGCGTCGATGGGGGCATGACCCCCCACTGACCTCCCCGCTCGAGCGGCTTTGAAGAGCCCTTGTGGTAGAATCCCCCTTCGGAGGGTTTGAACCATGGATATCCTCGAGTCCGTTAAAGAAGTCATCATCGACAAACTCGGCGTGGAAGCCGAAAAAATCACCCCCGAGGCCCGCTTCATCGAAGACCTGGGCGCCGACAGCCTCGACACCGTCGAGCTCATCATGGGTCTGGAGGACAAGTTCGGGCTCGAGATCTCCGACGAAGAAGCCGAGAAGATCCGCACCGTCCAGGATGCAATTAACTTCATCCAGAGCAGGCAGTAGTTCCCAAATCAAGGCCCCCACCCGCAAAGGTGGGGGCTCGGCCCTTTTTGGGAGTTGCATCGCTCAACCAACTTCGTTGCCGAATGAGGACGCCACCCCGCCAAAGCGGGGCGGCCGACCGAAGGGAAGGCTCTAGGATTCCAAAAGATAGCCTCTGAAGGTCTTTGCTTTGGGGGATTATCTTTTCCGGTATCAATCCCGTAAAGAGCGCTATAGACTTGGCGGGCTAAGTGGGAAAAACCACTTCCCTGTTGGGGGGTGTGGAGTGTTGTGTGCAAACTCAAAACAACGGCAAAGGCTTGAAGTCGCCCATCAGCACGCTGCGGGCGTCGGCTTCGATCCAGCTCAGGGCCGAGGCATAGACGTTGCGGAAGTCGGTGCGGTACTTCAGGTCGCCGTCGTCGAGGTCCTCCAAGTCGGGCTCGCCGCCGTACAGCCCACCTTTGATGGCGCCCCCCAGCACCAGCATTAAGCCGCCCTTGCCGTGGTCGGTGCCATAGGAGGCGTTTTCCTCCACCCGGCGGCCAAACTCGCTGAAGACCATCACCATCACGTCCTTGTCGCGCCCGATGGCCCGCATGTCCTGGCGGAAAGCAGCCAGGGTCTGGGCCAGGTAGCCCAGCAATTCGGCCTGGCGGGGCGGCTGCGCGGCGTGGGTGTCCCAGCCGCCGAGGGTAGTGTAGTAAACCGAAGAGCCCAATCCCCCGGCGATCATGCGGGCCACGTCGGCCATGCTCTTGCCGAAGGCGTTGTCGGGATAGGCTACCTGGTTCTTCACCTCGCGCAACTGGCCGATCTTGTCGAGGGCTCCCCGCAAGCTCAGCATGGCCCGGCGCACCTCCTCGGCGGTGCCGCTGCGGGTCCGCCGGATCTCGCGGTTGAGCTCCTCCTCGAAGCCCCTGGGCAGTCGGATGCTGAAGGTTTCGATGCTGGAGATGGCCGGGGCCGTGCGCAGGTCGCCCTGAAGGGCCTGGGGCGAGGCCCCGCCGAGGAAGGTGTCGCAGAAGGGGTCGTCCTGGAGGTCGCCCCAGCGGCCCAGCCAGCCGTGCTCCTGCTTGCGGGTGGGGTCGGCGGTGTGCCAGATGGAGGTGGAGATGAAGTGGCTGCGGTTGGGGTTGGGGTAGCCCACCTGGGGCAGCAAGGCCAGCTCGCCGCTGTCCCATACGCTCATCAGGGGGCGCAGTTGCGGGTGCAGGCCGAGCTTCTCGCCGCGAGCCCCCAGCTCGAGCACCTCCTCACGCTTGATGGCGATGTTGGGCCGCTTGCGGTAGTACAGCTCGTTGCGGAAGGGTACGAGGGTGTTGAGCTGGTCGTTGCCCCCGAAGAGGTTGACCACCACCAGGATTCTGGACTTCGACTGCGCCGCCAGCGCGCTGCGCGAGAGCAAGGAGGGAGCCCCTTGGCCCAAAGCCAGCGCCAGCAGCGATTTCTTGATGAACTCACGGCGATCCATGCGCTTCCTCCTAGAGCAACTGGGCCTCGGGCCTGACCAGCGAAAGCGGCCCGCTGGCACCGTCCATGAAGACCTCGAGGTCCAATCCCACTTCCCTGCCTGCCAAGGCCCCGATGAGGTTGAGCCGGGCCAGGAAGGGCGACTCGGCCAACCAGCTCATGCCCCCGTCCCAGCCCTTGACATTGGGTGGGTCGAAGGGGATCTGGCCCATGGCGGCAAAGGCGGCAAGGGTGCGTCCCATGGCCTTCTCGTCGCCCTTGCCCAAAACGGGGTCGGTCTGGCGGGCAGCGTAGAGCAGGCCCACCACGTACTCGATGGGGCTCTTGACGATGGCACCCCGGTGCTGCGGGGCATAGAACGCCTCGTGGGTGAAGAGCCAGCGCAGCATCTCACGGGTACCACCCTCGCGCAAGACCCTGGCCCCCTCCTCCACCAGGGCTTGGGGAGGCTCGGGGGTGAGGTAGAAGGCCAGCAGCTTGCGCCCCACGAAGCGGTAGGTTTGGGGGTGGGCGATGAGGATGTCCAGTACGTCATCCCCGCTGCGGATACTGCGGCCCATGAAGGTCTTGGGGCCGGGGTCGTGCCACTCTGGGCGGAAAACGAATTCAAAGGGGACCGTGGCGGGCGCTTCCCTGAGCCGCTGGTTGCCCTTGAGCCGCACCGTCCAGCCGGTGAAGGCTCGAGCGGCCTCCTGGATGTCCTTCTCGGTGTAATTGCCGGGGCCGACGGTGTAGAGCTCCATCAGCTCGCGGGCCCAGTTCTCGTTGGGGTGTTCCTTGCGGCTTTCGGCGTTGTTGAGGTAGAGCAGCATCACCGGGTCTTTGGCGATGGCCCGCAGCAACTGGCCGTACGGACCGTAGCCCAGGGCGCGGAAGGTGGCAAGCTGATTGTAGAAGTCGATGCCCTGGGCCGCCCTGGTCTCGCGGTACTCCGAGGTGAGGTGCCCCTGCCAAAACAGCGCCAGCCGCTCGGCAGCCGGGGTGGGGGTGGTGAGCCAGTGGGAGAGCCACAACCGGGTGATCTGCTGAAGCTGCGGCCCCCGCTCGTTGCGGGTAAAGCTGGTGGTATAGGCCGGGGCCGGAACCGGATCGCGCAGCAGCGAGTCCACGGCGGCCTCAAGGCCCATCTCCGCCAGCTCCAGCGCCTCTTCCTTGCGCCCCCTGGCCGCAGCCCGGCGCAGCAGGTGGGTGGCCTCGCTGTAGCCAAAGCGAACAGGCATGTCTTCCCTCCTCGTTTGTCGAGGCTAAGGGATGTGCCTGAAACGAGGCTTAAGCGGATTCGGCTGCGTTCATGGTGGGAGCCCCCGCGCATGAACATCGAACTCAGCCTGAGGTGACCTCGAGGGCATCGGCCAGGTAGGCCAAGGCCAGCTTGTACGACAGCGCGCCGAAGCCGCTCACCAGCCCCTTGGCGGCGGCAGCCGTGAGGGAGTGGCGGCGGTATTCCTCACGGGCGTGGATGTTGGAGAGGTGCACCTCCACCACCGGCAGACTCTGGGCGCGTATCGCGTCCAGAAGGGCGATGGAATAGTGGGTCAGGGCTCCGGGGTTGAGCACGATAGCCTCGTAGCCCTCGCCCTGGGCCTGCTGGATCCACTCGATGATCTGTCCTTCGAAATTCGACTGGCGGCACACCACCTCCAGCCCCAGTTCTGCCCCCCAGCTCTGACACAGCTCCTCGAGCTCCTCCAGCGTCATGCGCCCGTAAACCTCGGGCTCGCGGGTGCCCAGCATGTTGAGGTTTGGCCCGTTCAACACCAGGATCATAGGATCTCCCCTTTGGCCCCAATCTAATGGGCGGGTAGGGCGAGATGCCAGGGGTGAGGTCAACCATAAGTCACAAGCTACGAGCCTCCCGCTGGCAGCTTAGATCGCTAGTAGACGGCATGCGATTTCGATAGCATGAACCCGATGAAGCGCTCCTGGATGGCTCTCACACTCGCGCTCGGGCTGGTTCTGGCCCAGAGCACCTATACTGTGCAGCCCGGCGACACGCTGTACTCCATCGCCAAGCGCTTCGGGACCACCGTGGAGGCCTTGCAGGCGCTCAACGGGCTCGAGGACCCCGGCAAGATCGCGGTGGGGCAGGTGCTCAAGCTCGATGGCCAACCCCCGGCTCCCGCACTCCAGCGGCTCAACGCGCCCTTCGGCACCCTCGAGCTGCCCCGCGAGGCCAGCCAGGGCCAGACCTTCCGGGTGCGTGTGCACAGCGACGCGGAGGTGACGGTGCGCTTCCTCAACCAGCGCTACGCACTGCAGGGCGACAGCCTGCTCATCGCCATCCCCCGACTGCAGGCGGCAGGGGTTTACACCATGGCCTTCGAGGCGGGGGGCTCGAGCTACTCGGCGAGGCTGCCGGTGCGGGCGGTCGAAAAGGGCCGCCAGGCCCTCACCCTCTCGCCGGACACCGCCGCTTTGCTCCAGCCGGAAAAGGTCGCCGCCGAGTTGGCCCGCCTGAGTGAGCTGTGCAAGAGCGGTCCCGCCAAGCAGCTCTGGCAGGGGGCTTGGAGAAAGCCCGTCGAATCCAACCGCATCACCACCATCTTCGGCATCCGCCGCAGCTACAACGGCGGTCCCTACCGCAGCTACCACGAGGGCCTGGACTACGCAGCCCCCACCGGAACCCCGGTCTTCGCCCCCGCTCCCGGCGTGGTGGGTCTAGCCGAGGCGCTGTTCGTGCGCGGCAACGCTGTCGTGCTCCAGCACGGGCTGGGGGTGTGCAGCGGCTACTGGCACCTCTCGAGCATCGCCGTCAAGCCGGGGCAGCAGGTCAGGGCCGGTGAGCTCATCGGCTACGTGGGCTCCACCGGGCTCTCCACCGGCCCTCACCTGCACTTCGAGGTGCGCGTTCACGGGGTTCCCACCGACCCGGCGGCCTGGCTGGTGCGGGCGCCGTGATGGGAGGGGGTTGGGGGGGATAAACCCTCCCCGAATCCTGGCTTTTGGCCGACGGCTCACCCCTTCTCGCTGCTGAGCCCGGCCAGCGCCTTGGCCCGCTCGAGCACCGCGTCGAACATGGGCGCGGTGAGCTTGCCGGTGTTGGTGTTCTGGCGCGAGACGTGGTAGCTGCTCAGGAGCACCCGCCCTCCCAGGTCGTGCTCGAGGCCGTGGGCAAAGGGGTAGGCCGCCTTACGCAGGCGGTGATGGGTCAGCAAGGCATCGTGGGCGATGCGGCCCAGCGCCAGGTAGACCCGCACTTGCCGCAAGAGCGACAGCTCGAGCTCGGTCCAGCTCGAGCAGCTGCGGATCTCCTCGGGCAGGGGCTGGTTGGCAGGCGGGGCGCAGCGCACCGCGGCGGTGATGTAGACGCCGTACAGCTCGAGGCCGTCCCCCCGGTGGCGGGAGAGGGGCTGGTTGGCGAGGCCAGCCCGGTAGAGCGCGGGGTAGAGAAAGTCGCCCGAGGCGTCGCCGGTGAAGGGCCGCCCGGTGCGGTTGGAGCCGTGGGCACCGGGGGCCAGGCCGAAGATCAGGATCTTTGCGTCGGGGTCGCCGAAGCCGGGAACGGGCTTGGCCCAATACTCCCACCCGCGGTAGGCCGCGCGCTTCTCCCGTCCCACCCGTTCGCGCCACTCGACCAAACGAGGACAGCGGTGGCACGTGACGAGTTCGGCGAGCGAAGCGGCTTGGGTGGATTCCACGCACAGCAGTGTATTACGCGCCTGCCATCCGAGGCGAAGGCGAACTCGAGGCCCTGCGCCGCTACGCCCGACGCAACCCCTTAGGCCGGGCCTCAGAGCGGGATGTTGCCGTGCTTCTTGTAGGGCCGCTCCTCCTGCTTGGTGGCGAGCATCTCGAGGTGCAGCGCCAGCAGGCGGCGGGTGTCGGTGGGGTCGATCACGTCGTCGATGTAGCCCCGTCCGGCGGCCACGTAGGGGTTGTCGAAGGCTTTTTTGTACTCCTCGATCTTGGCAGCGCGGGTGGCGGCGGGGTCGGGGGAGGACTGGATCTGCCTGCGGTAGATGATGTTGGCCGCCCCCTCGGCCCCCATCACCGCCACCGCGCCGGTGGGCCAGGCCAGCACCACGTCGGCGCCCATGTCCTTGGAATTCATCGCCAGGTAAGCCCCGCCGTAGGACTTGCGGGTGATGAGGGTGATCTTGGGCACCGTGGCCTCGGCATAGGCGTAGAGCATCTTAGCCCCGTGGCGAATGATGCCCTGGTGCTCTTGCCCCACCCCCGGCAGGAAGCCGGTCACGTCCACGAGGGTCAGGATGGGCACGTTGAAGCAATCGCAGGTGCGGATGAAGCGGGCGGCCTTGTCGGAGGCGTTGATGTCGAGGGCCCCGGCCATGAAGCGCGGGTTGTTGGCCACGATGCCCACGCTCTGCCCTCCCAGCCGCCCGAAGCCGATGATGATGTTCCTGGCGTAGGTGGGCTGAATCTCGAGGAATTCCCCGCCGTCGAGCAGGGTCCGAATGACCGCGTGCATGTTGTAGGGCTTCTTGGGGTCAGGGTTGACCATCTCGAGCAGCTCGGGCGTCTGCCGATCGATGGGGTCGCCGTTGGGCACGATGGGGGGCCGCTCTTTGGCGCTTTGCGGCAGGTAAGAGAGCAGTTGCTTGATCAGGTCCAGCACCGCCTCGTCGCCCTCGGCCTCGAGGTGGGCCACGCCGCTTCTGGCGGTGTGGACCTCCGAGCCGCCAAGCTGCTCGAAGCTCACCTCCTCGCGGGTCACGCTCTTGATGACCTCCGGTCCGGTGATGAACATGTAGCTCGTGCCCTTGCTCATGAGCACGAAGTCGGTCAGGGCCGGGCTATAGACCGCACCCCCCGCGCAGGGCCCTAAGATGGCCGAAATCTGCGGCACCACCCCGGAGTAGATGGCGTTGCGGTAGAAGACCTCGCCGTAGCCCGACAGCGAGTCCACGCCCTCCTGGATGCGGGCTCCCGCCGAGTCGTTGAGCCCGATGATGGGCGCGCCCACCTTGACCGCCATGTCCATCGTGCGGGCGATCTTCTGCCCATGGGTCTTGCCCAGGGAGCCGCCCAGGACGGTGAAGTCCTGGCTGAAGACGAACACCGTGCGACCGGCGATCTTGCCGTAGCCGGTGACCACCCCGTCCGCCGGGGCCTCCACCCCGGCCATGAGTCCGGTCTCGAGGTGTTCGGCGAAAGGCATGAGCTCGACGAAGCTACCCTCGTCGAGCAGGTAGTCGATGCGCTCACGGGCGGTCATCTTGCCGCCTTCATGCTGCTTCTTAATGCGCTCCGGGCCGCCTCCCAGCTCCACCGCCTTGCGGCGCTCCTCCATCTCGGCCAGGAGTTCCTCCATCAGCGCCCTGGTGTTGTCCGCCATAGTGAAGGCATCATACCCAAAGCTGAAGCGGAGCTTATCCCCGCGCGGATGCAACTCGAGGGGTTTTGGTGTTCAATGAAGCCGATGCCCCGTAGGCCCGCCAAGAAGTCCTGGCTCTCCAACCGCCGCGGCTGGTTGGTCGCCCTGGTGGTGGCCCTGGGCGGGTTGGTCATCTACCTCAACCCGAGCGCATCGCCCGCCCCGCGCAGCTCCCAACCGCCCCAGAGCGCCGCTCCCGCGACCCCCAATCGCGGGGTTCCTGTCGATCCCCAGCCCACGCCACCCCACCGCAGCACAAGCCCCCAGCGCACCTCCCCACCCGAGCCTCCCCCTGTCAGCAGAAAAAACACCCCTACCCCCCTGCCCCACTACCCCGAGGCCCGACCCCAACCCGCTGCCCCCTGGGCCGACCTGAAGGTCGCCAACGTCTTCGACCCCCGCATCGTGCGGCGGGTCAAGCCCGCCGGGGAGGCCAGGCCGGTGGCCCTGACCTTCGACGACGGACCCTGGCCCGGCACGACCCCGGCGGTGCTGGAGATCCTCGAGCGCAAGGGGATCAAGGCCACCTTCTTCTGGGTTGGGCGGCAGCTCGAGCGCTACCCCGACCTGGCCCGGCGGGTAGTGGCCGAAGGCCACGCCGTGGGCAACCACACCTACAGCCACCGCAGCGCCGCCAGCGAGCTCGAGGTCGCCGCCGACGAGCTCGAGCGCACCAACGCCCTCATCGAGCAGGTGACCGGGGTACGCACCACCCTCTTTCGGCCTCCGGGCGGGCACCTGGAAAACGGTCTGGCCAAGTACGCGCTCGAGCGGGGCTACGTGGTGGTGATGTGGTCGGCCCTCTCCGGCGATACCGACCCCAAGTACAGCGCGGCGGACATCGTGAACAACGTGCTCAGCCGCGTCCGTCCGGGCAGCATCGTCTTGCTGCACGACGGGGGCGGAGACCGCAGCCGCACCCTGGCCGCCCTGCCCGAGCTCATCGAGCGCCTGCAAGCCGAGGGCTACCGCTTCGTCACGGTGCCGCAGCTGCTGGAATCCGGCGAAGTCGATACCCACCCCTGGGCCACGACCGGCCCTTGAGGAAGCCTATGAGCCTTCGCCCGCAAGTGCTCGGAGCACCCGGCCACGACAACGCCCTCTTCGTCCGGGCGGACCTCGGCCACCGGCTCCAGCGCTTCCTCTTCGACTGCGGCCAGGACTGCACGGCGGATCTCCCCCTGGCCGAGGTCCAGGCCGTGGACTACCTGTGCTTTTCCCACCTACACATGGATCACATCGGCGGCTTCGACCCCTTCTTCCGCGCCACCTTCGAGCGGCCCCAGCCCATCACGGTCTGGGGCCCACCGGATACTGCCCGCATCCTGCACCACCGCTTCCAGGGCTACCTCTGGAACATGCCCGGCAACAGCAGCGGCTCCTGGTTGGTGCACGAGGTTCACCCTGGTCACTTGCACAGCTACCGCTTCGAGCTGCCCGAGGCTTTTACCATCGCCCACGACGAGGGCACCCGCCCCTCGCAGGGCACCCTGCTCGAGACCGAACAGCTCAGCCTCGAGGCCCTGGCCCTCGATCACCGCACCCCCTCGCTGGCCTACCTGCTGCGCGAGAAGCCCAAGCAGCACGTGGACGCGCGGAAGCTGCAAGCCCTGGGCCTGCCCTCGGGAGCCTGGATCAAACAGCTCAAAGAGCCCCTGCCGGGGCAGCGCAGCCTCGAGATCGAGGGCCGAAGCTACGACCTGCAGGCCCTCCGCGCCGAACTCCTGGTCAACGCCCCCGGCGACTCGGTGGCCTACCTGACCGACTTCCGGCTCGACGAAGCCGCCATGTGGCGATTGGTGCTCTGGCTCGAGGGGGTGCAAATCCTGGTCTGCGAGAGCCAGTACCGCCACGCCGACCTCGAGCTCGCCCGCAGGAACTACCACCTCACCAGCGTCCAGGCCGCCCTGCTCGCCAGGGAAGCCGGGGCGGGGGAACTCATCCTCTTCCACCTCTCCGACCGCTACGCCTCGAGGGAGCGCAGCCTGCTGCTACACGAGGCTCAGGCGATCTTCCCCAACACCCGCTTCCCCGAGCACTGGAAGCTCGCGCGGTAGAATTCCCCTTCATGGAGCGCCTCACGGCCATCTACCACCTCACCAGCAAGCCCGAGGACATCGAGGCTCGAGCAGTAGCCCTGGCGACCGAGCAGAGCCTCGAGATGCCCCTTTCAGCCTTGCGGAAAGACTGGGGGGTGCGGGATCTGCTGGGGCGGGTCGAGGGCATCGAGCCCCTGGGGGCAGGGCTTTTCCGGGTGCGGATCACGCTGGCCATCGCGACCACCGCCTTCGAAGCTGGGCAGCTGCTCAACATGCTCTTCGGCAACTGCGCCCTGCAGCAGGACGTCGAGCTCATCGACGTGGAGCTTCCGCCCGCGCTGCTGTCGGCTTTCCTGGGGCCCAGGTTTGGCATAGCCGGGCTGCGCGAACTCGTGGGAGCGCAGAACCGGCCTCTCACCTGCACCGCCCTCAAACCGCAGGGCCTGAGCCCAGCTCAGCTGGCCGAGCTGGCCCACACCTTCGCCCTGGCGGGCCTCGACTTCGTCAAGGACGACCACGGCCTGGGCAACCAACGCTTCGCCCCCTTCGCCCAGCGCGTGCAGGCGGTGAACAAAGCCGTGGAGAAGGCTAACCGGGTCAGCGGATACCGCACCTGCTACGTGCCCAACCTTCAGGGAGGCCCCAAGGAGGTGCTGAAGCAGGCCCGTATCGCCCGCGAAGAGGGCATCCGGGCCGTGATGGTCGAGCCCATGATCCTGGGTCTGCCCTTCTTCCACGAGCTGGTGGCGGAATTGGGCATGCCGGTGCTGGCCCACCCGGCTTTTGCCGGGCAGCGCATCGCGCCGGCGCTGCTGTTTGGTAAGCTGTTCCGCCTGTTCGGAGCCGACGCAGTGATCTACCCCAACTACGGCGGACGCTTCAGCTACAGCCGGCAGACCTGCTTGGAGCTCGCCGACAACGCCCGCAGGGCCTGGGGCCACCTGCGCCCGAGCTTGCCGGTCCCCGCCGGGGGGATGAGCCTCGAGCGGGTGGGCGAGATGAAGGAGGCCTACGGCCCCGACGCCATGCTCCTCATCGGCGGGGCGCTCTTATCGGCGGGGGAAAGGCTGCTCGAGCGCAGCCGGGAATTTGTCGAGAGGGTGGCTTCGCCGGGGTAAACTGTCCTTGGGATGATGGTCAGTAGCAAAGCCAAGCACAAAAGGGCCCACCTGGGCAACCAACGCTGGGACGGGGTGGAGGTGCTCGAGTACAAGGCCGAGGGGTCGGCGCCTTTTCGCGCCGTGACCCGCCAGGTGCTCTTCGAAGACCCCGAGCTGGCCGCGCAGTGGCGCTACTTCGAGGTGGCTCCGGGCGGGCACACCACGCTCGAGCGCCACCAACACGTCCACGCGGTGATGGTGATCCGGGGCCGGGGACGCTGCTTGGTGGGCGAGGAGATCCACGACCTGCAGCCGCACGACCTCATCTCCATCCCTCCCCTCACCTGGCACCAATTCCGCGCCACCGAGGACGAGCCGCTGGGCTTCTTGTGCCTGGTCAACGCCGAACGCGACCGGCCCCAACTGCCCAACGAGCAGGATTTGCTCGAGCTGCGCCGCCACCCCCACATCGCAGCCTTTATTCGCACGGGCGAGCTATAAGATCAAGCCCTCTGGCCCAGGGATAGGGCATGCCCCTGCTCCCGCAACCACTTCTACCCTGCACGGAGATAAAGGGCGCTCCGAGGCGTGTCCTCGCTGACGATTGCTCCCGTGGGCTACCGCTAGACTCAGGACGCCATGAGAGAACGCATGCACCCTCTCACCACGCCCGAGGAGGTGGATCGCTTCATCCACGACCACCCCGTGGCCGCCATCTTCAAGGCCGGAACCTGCCACAAGACCATGCAGGGTTGGGGCAACCTCGAGCGCATGTTGCGCGATCGCCCACAAATCCCGGTGGGCATCATCCGGGTCGTCGAACATCGCCCGGCTTCTAACCGCGTGGCCGAGCTCACCGGGATCACCCACCACTCCCCGCAGGTCATCGTATTCCGCGACGGCCAGCCAGTCTTCGATCTCGACAACTGGGACATCACCCTGGAAAAGCTCGAGCCCCTCTTCCAGCAACACCTCCCCGACGTGAAGGTCGAGCCGAGTCGGGGCCACGGCAGCAACCTCGAGCCCTACAAGCGCCTGCTCGACGCCTACCTCGGCGGTGCGGTGAGCGAGGCGCAGTTCCAGTGGGCCTACCTCAATATGTTCCGCGAGGACGCCTCGCTGCGCTCTCACGAAGAGTTCGATCTGCTCAACGCCCTCTTCGGCAACCCCGACGCACACCACGTTCACCCCGAGGGCGATCCCCTTCAGGACCGAGCAAGCCCGGCACACCGGAAGGCCATCCTGCAGCACGAGCAGCAGAACCCTCCGGCGCTTTCCCTCAGGGAACGGGCCGCGGCCTTGCGGGAGAAGCTAGAGGCGCTCGAGGCCTCAATGGCCGATAGCCGATAGCCGGTCGTACTTAGCCCTCGACCCCCAGCTGGGGGTTACCCAGCAGCCGTGCCGCAGCTTCCTCCGGGGTGAGTTCGCCACTGGCAACCTGGGCGATGAGGCCCTGGCCCTCGCGGGTGCGGCGGCGACCCCACTCCTGGATCACGCTCTCCACCTCGAAGCGGGCCCGCTCGAGCCGTCCTCCCTCCAGCAGGCCGTGCCCCTGGAGGTGGGCATAGTGTCGGTCGATGGCCTCCAGCACTTCGGTGATCCCCTCACCCCGCGAGCCCACCGCGCTCAGCACCGGGGGTTTCCAGCCGCCGGGTCGGGGGGGGGCGAGCTCGAGGGTGGTCTTGAGCTCCTGGATCACCCGCTCTCCGCCGGGGAGGTCGAACTTGTTGACCACGAACACGTCGGCGATCTCCATCACCCCCGCCTTGAAAGCCTGCACCGCGTCTCCGGCGGCAGGGGTCAGGACCAGCACGGTGGTGTCGGCCACGCGGGCGATGTCCACCTCGCTCTGGCCCACCCCCACGGTCTCGAGGAAGACCCGCTCGAAGCCGAAAGCCTCGAGCAGGGCCAGCGCCCCCACCACCGCTCCGGCCAGCCCGCCCAGCGCACCCCGGCTGGCCAGGGAGCGGATGAACACCCCCGAGTCGTGGTAGTGGCGCATCATGCGGATGCGGTCGCCCAGGATGGCCCCGCCGGTGAAAGGGCTGCTGGGGTCCACCGCCAGCACGGCCACCCGTTCGCCGCGCCTGCGGGCTTCCTCGATGAGCCGGTCGGTGAGGGTGCTCTTGCCCGCGCCAGGGCTGCCGGTGAGGCCAACCACGCGGCTGCTGCCCCGACCCCGCAGCTCGCGCAGAAGTTCGGCGCCCGCCGGGTGCCCCGACTCGACCCAGGTGATGGCCCTGGCCAGGGCCCGAAGGTCGCCGGAGATGAAGCGCTCGAGCATGGTCTGCGTATCCATCAGTGCGATTGTACCGTCCCCTCCTCCCATATGCGGGAAGGAAGGCACGCGTACGGCTTATCGCGGAAGCCTAGTAAATCCGCAGGTTCTCGAAGCCGTTGTCTCCCGCTCCCACCGAGCAGTCGTACAGCCCTACGCGGCCAACGCCGATGCGCTGCTCGTCGGCGGTGAGGGGGTGATAGAGGATGGGCTCGTCGCCCACCCACACCGCCACCCAGTCCCCGTCGCTCCAGAGGGTGGTGGCGTTGGTGGTACCGTGGCGAAGGGTGTCCTGCATGTTGATGCGCCGCCAGACGTACTCCGAGCGACCCGCGGGCTTGAGCCGTACCTCGACCTCGGTCGAATCCTCGCCCTGGCTGCCGTCGCGGAACTGCATGGCCACCAGGTAGCTGTCGGGAGGACCGGAACCGGCCCCACCGCTCAGGACTGCCGGGCCGGTGAAGGCGATGGTGTTGGGCGGGGTGCCCTGGTAGATGCTGGTCTCGAGCTGCACGGTGCTAGCGCTATGGGGTACGGCCTCCATCAGGCAGTCGGTGAGGGTGCTGCTGGCTTTGGCCCGACCCGAAGCCAGGCTGAAGGTCTGCGTACCGAAGACGTGCTCCCAGGTCTTGCCCGCGTTGCTGCGGCCCGGCAAGGAACCCGATCCGTCGAACTCATCGCTCCAGGTGGGGCTGCTGGCCTTGGGCGCGTTGGGGGAGTCGATCTTGAGCTTGGTGGGAATGGGCGCCTCGCGCTGGTGGGCGAAGAAGCGGCTCACCGCCGAGTCGCCGTCCCCCTCGAAGCCCAGGCCCACGTTCTTGAGGCTGCTGCGGGTGCCGTCGCGGGCGATGAGCGGATCGCGTCCCTCCAGCCAGGCCCAGATCTCGCTCCCCTCCAAGCGCACTTGCACGTCGTAGGTGCGGTTGGGCTCCAGGCTTTGCGAAGCGGTCTCGTTGAGCACGCTGAAGCTACCGCCGCTGACGCGGTAGATTTGCAAGCCACTTCTGGAAAAGCGTACGCCGTGGTAGTTGTTCGCGTCCTGAACGCGCAGCAAGAGGTCGACGCTCTTGGGGGCTCCCCCGGTCTTGATGCGGGCACCCAGCAAGTAGGGGGTGCTCGAGCCCACACTCACATATGCCCTGGCGGGGGCGCTCGAGAGCGCTTTGAGCCCATCGGCAGTGCGGGTGATCTCCCCGGTCAAGGGGTTCCACGGCTGGCCGGTGCTGGCGCTCCCACTCAGCACCCCCGAACCGGTGCCGGTCTCGGCCAAGAAGGCACTGAGCCACCAGTTACGGTAGCCCGAGTCGTCGATCTTGAGGCGGGGCACCACCAACGGGTGCGAGTAGCTGCCGTGGTTGTGCAAGCCAAAGTACATCTGCTGCCCGGTCCAGCCCGTACTCATCCCCAGCAAGCGCATGTTGGGATAGGCTACCCCGCCGGGCACCCCGCCCATGTCCACGGCGTAGAAGAAGGCCCCCATGTCGTTGACGATGGTGACAATCTGGCGGCGGGCATGGCGGAAGCTAACCCGGTCGCCCCGCAGCCCTCCGCCCACCCCGAGGTAGTAGCCCCCCAAGCCACGGCCCTCGTAGCCCAAGAACACGGCGTTGGAGTTGACGTAGGGGTTGGTGGGCGCCGAGGTGGAGAAAAAGCCCACAGCGAAGCCCTCGCCGACGTTGCTGGGCAACTGGATGTCCCCAGGGCTGAGGTCTACCACCGCCCCCAGACCGGTGACGCGCTCGAGGGCGCCCCGGCTGTAGCTCATGCGGCCCCAGCCCGCGCTTTCCGGTCGCGGCATCACCAGAAAGCTGTTGCGCTGCGCCATCTTGCCCTCAGCGTCGTTGCCCAGGACCTCACCCCCGATCACCGTTCCCGCCGCTTTATCGCTGTCGAAGCCCTCGTCCACCTTGCCGACGATGACGGTGGTCTCGGTCACGCTGAGGCTGGCCGAGCCCGCTTTGCCCAATTCGGCCTCACTGGCCCGAATCTGAGCCGTCCCCGGCGCAACTCCTGTCACAATCCCCGAGCTATTTACGCTGGCGATGGCCGTGTCCGAGGACGACCAGGTGAAGGCGAAGGCGGGGTCGTCGATCTGGCTGCCGGAGGCGGTTTTGGCTATGGCGAAAGCCTGGGTGACTTCGCCCGCTTCGATGGCGCTCTTGGCCAGGGTGACTTCGATGTGGTCGAGCACCTTCAGGCTCAGCTCGACCTGGTTCTTCTCCCCGGCGACGATCTGCTGTTGCGTGCTGCCCTTGGCCAGTACGCTGCCTTTCCCATCGGCCTGGTCGTAAGCCTTGGCCACGAACAGCGCCTGGCCCACCGGGGCCTTGATGCGGCCTTCGGCGGTGGGCTTGTTGAGGATCAGGGTGTCGTAGATGGCCTGGCTGTCGGCAGGCCGCACCGTCACCACGATGCTCTGGGCACTGGGGGGTATCTCCTGGGTCAGGGATTGGGGCCACAGCACGCGGATCAAGGCGGTAGCGGAGGGGGTTGGGGAAGTGCAGGCTGCGAATAAAAACACCAGCCCGGCCAGGGTCAGGCTGGTTTTGCGGCGGAATAGGAGGGCAGTGGTCCTCATGGGCCGCATTCTAGTGCGGCCATGGATGAGGGGAGCAGCAGAAATGGTTAAGCCCGGCCACCGCGCCCCCGCCCTGCCCGGAAGGCGATCGGTGTCAATGGCCCCCCTAGATCACGGCGATGCAGGCCACTTCCACCGCTACGTCGCGGGGCAGGCGGGCGGCCTGCACGGTCACGCGGGCTGGGTAGGGCTCGCTGAGGTACTGGCTGTAGACCTGGTTGAAGGCGGCGAAGTCGTTCATGTCGCGCAGGAAGCACGTGGCCGAGACCACCTTCGACAGCGAGGAGCCGGCGGCCTCGAGCACGGCCTTGAGGTTGCGCATGACCTGGTGGGTCTGGGCGGCGATATCGCCGTCCTCGAGGGTGCCATCGGGCCGCAGGGGGATCTGCCCCGAGCAAAACACCATCCCACCCGCCACGATGGCCTGGCTGTAGGGACCGACTGCCTGGGGAGCCTGATCGGTGTGTACTTTTTTCATGCCCCCTAGCTTACCTTCAACGCCTTGCGTTTAGCCATCAGCGGCTTCAGGACCTCAGGGAGCGCTCAGCCTACCCGACCCGAACTGGCTGTAGAGCACGTAGGCCAGCAGGCCACCCCACAGCAGCAGCAGTAGCCAGGTGCTCCAGCGCTGCCAAAAACCCCTGGGTCTTTCCGGCTCGATCACCTGGGTGGTGACCCCCTCGGGCTCCTGGCCCAGTTGCAGGCTAACCGGCCCCCCCTTGGCCGCCTCGACGGCCAGCGCATAAGGCCGCTGCTGCTGGGGGATGTGCGGCCCCACCGCCGCCACCACAACGCTGATGTTGTCGGGGCCGCCCCACTCGTTGGCCAGGGCGATGAGGCGGGGCACGGCCTGCTCGGGGGGGTAGTTGCGCAGAACCTCGGCGATGACGGGGTCGTCGAGCACGCTGGTCAGGCCATCGGAGCACAGCAAGAACAAGTCTCCGGGCTCGACCTTGAGGCCGATGAGGTCCACACGCACCTGAGGAAAGGAGCCCAGGGCGTTGGTGATGACGTTGCGCCAGCGGTGGTTGCGGGCTTCGGCCTCGGTGAGCACCCCCTGGCGCACCCGCTCGGCCACCCAGGAATGGTCGTTGGTGAGCTGGACCATCTCGCCCTTGCGGTAGAGGTAGGCTCTCGAGTCGCCCACGTGCCCCAAGAGGGCGTAGGGCAAATCGAGCCAGAGGGCGGTAGCAGTGGTGCCCATGCCGCGCGACTCGGGCGCTTGCCCGGCACTGTAGATCTCGCGGTTGGCAGCTTCAAAGGCCTTGACCAGGTTCTGCGGCGAGGGCAGGTCCTGGCGCAGGTTGACGGCAATGTGATCGACGGCCAGCCTCGAGGCCACCTCCCCGGTGCGGTGTCCCCCCATGCCATCGGCCACAACGAAGACCCCTCCGTAGGGGGTGAGCTCATAGAGGACGGCATCTTCGTTGAGGTCGCGCTTGCGTCCGGGATCGGTCTGGGCGGCTGCCAGCACCACCGGAGCGCTCTCGGGTCTCGCCATATCTATGGGGGATTATACGGTTGGGAGCGAGCGTCGTGGAGCGAATTTGAACGTCCGGCGACACCGCAGGGAGCAAGATAGCGCGTCGGGATGAGCGGTGAGCCCTAAGCAGTCAGCCACGGCTCGTGGTGAAAGGCCCCCCTCTCACCAATGGGAAGGGGGTATCCCCCAGCCCTCCTTGCCAAGGCGTCTTGCGTTCAGCCATCAATCGCATTTCATTCAACAAAAAATATTTTTCGCACACCATCTCGAGCCCGACTTCAAGGTGTAATCTGAAGCTTGGGAGAAAGCAAAATGATAACCGACCTAGAGCTGATCGAAGCACGGGCCAGGCTCTCGGCTGAAGAGCAAATCAGCCTGGAGGATCTGGAAAGCAAAGAATGGCTCGAGTCCCTGGAGTACGTGTTGCGCACCGCCGGGCGCGACCGGGTAGTGGCACTGGTGGAGGCCCTCGAGCGCTACGCCTACAAGCACGGGGTGATGCTGCCCTACAAGCTGCGTACCCCCTACATCAACACCATCCCCGCCGACCACGAACCCCCCTACCCCGGCGACCTCGAGCTCGAGCAGCGCATCGCCAACATCCTGCGCTGGAACACCATCGCCATCGTGCAGCAGGCCAACAAGAAGGCCGAGGGCATCGGGGGGCACATCGCCACCTACGCCTCCATCGCCGAGCTGATGGAAGTGGGCTTCAACCATTTCTTCCGCGGGCCCGACGCCGGGATGGACCGCGACCTGGTGTTCTACCAAGGCCACATGTCGCCCGGAATCTACGCCCGCAGCTTCCTGGAAGGGCGTTTCAGCGAGGATGACTTGGCCAAGTTCCGCCGCGACCTCACCCCGGGGCCGGGCCGCGTCGTCACCAGCTACCCCCACCCCTGGCTGATGCCCGACTACTGGGAGTTTCCCACCGTCTCGATGGGCCTGGGACCCTTGCAGGCCATCTATCAGGCTCGTTTCATGCGCTACCTGGAGGACCGGGGCCTCAAGCCCAGGTCCGACGCCAAGGTCTGGGCCTTCCTGGGTGACGGCGAACAGGACGAGGTGGAAACCCTGGGTGCGTTGCGGGTAGCTGCTACCGAGGAACTCGACAACCTGATCTTCGTCATCAACGCCAACCTCCAGCGTCTCGACGGCCCCGTGCGCGGCAACTCCAAGGTGATCCAGGAGCTCGAGTCGGTTTACCGGGGCAACGGCTGGAACGTGATCAAGGTGGTGTGGGGAAGTGCTTGGGACGAATTGCTGGCCAAAGACACCGAGGGTGTGCTCTTAGAGCGTTTCGAGCAGCTCGTCGACGGTGAGAGCCAACGCTACGCGGCCTACGGGGCCAAGGAGCTACGCGAGAAGTTCTTCAACACCCCCCAGCTCAAGGCCATGATCGAGGGCTATACCGACGAAGAGCTCGAGATCCTCACCCTCTCGCGCGGCGGGCACGATAAGAAGAAGGTCTACGCCGCTTACAAGGCGGCCACCGAGCACCGAGGCAGCCCCACCGTGATCATCGCCCGCACGGTCAAGGGCTATGGCCTAGGGCCTACCGCCCAAGCCAAGAACGTAGCCCACCAGGTCAAGAAGCTCACCCTCGAGGACCTGCGCGAGGCCCGCGACTTCCTGGGCATCCCCGTCTCGGACGAGGACCTCGAGAAAACCCCCTTCTACCACCCCGGCCCCGACTCGCCGGAAGTGCAGTACATGCTCGAGCGGCGCAAGGCCCTGGGCGGCCTGATCCCCGAGCGGCGGGTCAAGGCTGCCCCCTTAAACACCCCCGACGCCTCCTTCTTCGAGGAGTTCTACGCCGGGAGCGGGGGCCGCGAGATCTCCACCACCATGGCCTTCGTGCGCATGCTCACCAAGCTGGTGCGCCACCCCGAGGTGGGCAAGTTCATCGTGCCCATCGTGCCCGATGAGGCCCGCACCTTCGGCATGGAGGGCGTGATCTCCTCGGTGGGCATCTACAGCCCCAAGGGCCAGCTCTACGAGCCTGTAGACGCGGGAACCGTGACCGTCTACCGCGAGTCCAAGAGCGGTCAGCTTCTGCAGGAGGGCATCAACGAAGCCGGGGCCATGGCCAGCTTCATCGCCGCAGGTACCGCCTACGCCCACTACGGCATCCCCACCATTCCCTTCTACATCTACTACTCGATGTTCGGGCTGCAGCGGGTGGGCGACTTGGCCTGGGCCGCGGCCGACCAGCGCACCAAGGGCTTCTTGCTGGGGGCTACCGCCGGGCGCACCACCCTCAACGGCGAGGGGCTCCAGCACGAGGACGGCCACTCCCACGTGCAAGCCCTGCCTATCCCCAACCTGCTCGCCTACGACCCGGCCTTCGCCTACGAGCTGGCGGTGATCCTCGAGGACGGCATGCGGCGCATGTACAAGGAGGGCGAGGACATCTTCTACTACCTCACGCTGATGAACGAGAACTACCCTCAGCCCCCTATGCCCGAGCCGCGGGAGCAGACCCGCGAGGGCATTCTCAAGGGCCTTTATCTCTTCAAAAAGTCAGAGCTCAAGCGGCCCAAGGCCCGCGTGCAGCTGCTGGGCAGCGGCACCATCTTGAACGAGGTCATCAAGGCCGCCGAGGTGCTGGAGGGCTATGGCGTGGCCGCCGACGTGTGGAGCGTGACCAGCTACAAGGCGCTGTACTACGACGCCATCGAGACTGCCCGCCGCAACCGGCTCAACCCCCAGGGCATCGCGTCAGCGACCGGCAAAGCCGCAAGCCCCACAGCCAAGCCCGAGAAGCCCTACGCCGCCCAGATGCTCGACCCCACCGAGGGCCCTATCATCGCGGCCAGCGACTACATGAAGGCCCTGCCCGACCTGATCTCGGGCTACCTCGAGCGCCCCATCCACAGCCTGGGCACCGATGGCTTTGGCCGCAGCGACACCCGCGAGGCGTTGCGCGATTTCTTCGAGGTAGACGCCAAGTACATCAGCGCGGCTGCCCTCTCGGCCCTCAAGGACGAAGGAAAGCTCTCCGCCAAGGCCGTGAGCGAGGCCTTCAAGAAGCTCGGCATCGAAACCGACCGGGAGGCGCCGCACAAACGCTAAAGCAGCGCCCTACGCCTTAGGTCGTCTGCTCGAACCCAGGATACCTAAGACGTAGGGCATATGACGCGACTGAAAGGAGCACTATGGCTACCGAATTGAAATTACCCGAGCTGGGCGACAACGTTGCCTCCGCCGTGGTGGTGGGGGTGCTGGTCAAGGAAGGCGACAGGCTCGAGGCCGGAGCGCCCTTCCTCGAGCTCGAGACCGATAAAGCCGTCATGGAAGTGCCCGCCCCCTCCGGGGGCACGGTGGAGAAAGTGCTGGTCAAACCCGGTGACGAGGTCAAGAGCGGTCAGGTGGTGGTGATGCTGGGCGACGGCGCCTCGGCACCTGCCCCCACCCCCGCGCCCGAGGCGGCCAAGCCCGCCGCTGAAGAACCCAAACCCGTAGCCCCGGCCCCTCAACCCGCGCCCACCCCGACCCCGGCCAAACCCTCCAGCCCACAGGCTGTCCCTGCCCAGCCCGCCGCAACGCGCAGGCTGATTCCGGCCGCCCCCTCGGTACGCAGGCTGGCGCGGGAACTGGGCGTGGATCTGCTGCGGGTTGTCGGGTCAGGCCCGGCCTACCGCATCTCCGAAGGTGACGTGCGCCGCTACGCCGAAGGCGGCGCGGCCCCTGCGGCTTTAGCCGGTGCCCCCGTTACCGTCCCCGCCCCCACCCTACCCGACTTCAGCAAGTTCGGTCCTACCCGCCGCGAGGCCATGTCGGGCGTCCGCCGGGCCACGGTGCGCTCGATGACCCAAGCCTGGAGCACCATCCCCATGGTCACGCACTTCGACCAAGCCGACGTGAGCGAGATAGAAGCCCTGCGTAAGAAGTACGGGCCCAGGGCCGAGAAGAAGGGCGGCAAGCTGACCATGACCGCCATCCTGCTGAAAGTGGCGGCGGCAGCTCTCAAGGCCTTCCCCAAGTTCAACGCCTCCATCGACACCAGCGCCAACGAGGTGGTGTTCAAGGACTATATCCACATCGCCGTCGCCGTGGACACCCCCACGGGCCTGCTGGTGCCGGTGATCCGCGACGTGGACAAAAAGGGTGTGATCACGCTCGCCGTCGAGCTGGGCGAGGTCGCGGCCAAGGCTCGAGACCGCAAGCTCGCCCCCGAAGAGATGCAAGGCGCGAGCTTCACCATCTCCAACCTCGGTGGCATCGGCGGCAGCGGCTTCACCCCCATCGTCAACTGGCCCGAAGTCGCCATCATGGGCGTCTCCCGCTCGGAGATACGGCCGGTGTGGGACGCCGAAAAGGGCAGCTTCGAGCCCCGGCTGATCATGCCCTTCAGCCTCACCTACGACCACCGCCTCATCGACGGCGCCGACGCCGCCCGCTTCTGCCGCTTCGTCGCAGAGATGCTGGAAGACCCCTTCCTGCTGGGCTTTGAAGGCTGAGCCATCGGTGGATTCCCCTTGGAGCTGAACCCCAATGACAAGAGGGCGGCTGCGCTGCCCTCTTCCTCCTCGAGCAAGGCCGAATGGCGCAGGTGGGCCAAGAGAGCCCGCTCGAGGCTCTCCATCCCCGCGCTTTCCCAACAGATGAGCGCCCACCTGGCCGCGCTGTTGGCTCGGCACAAGGTGCAGCATGTCCTGCTCTACAGCGCTTTCGGCCACGAGCCCGACCCGGCTGGGGTAATGGAAGCTCACCCGGCGCGCTACTACCTGCCCCGCACCGAGGGATTGGAATTGCGGGTTCATCCCTTGCCCGCGCCGTTGGTCAAGCACCGCTACGGCTTCCTCGAGCCCTCCCCCACCGCTCCTCAGGTCGAGCCCGGCGTGCTCGAGGCGGTGGTGCTGCCGGGGTTGGCTTTCGATCTGCGGGGATATCGGCTGGGCTACGGGCAGGGGTTCTACGATCGCTTTTTGCCCACAGTCCCCCAAGCTCTCTGGATTGGATTCATTCCGCAGGATTTGATCGTAGCGGCGCTGCCTATCGACCCCTGGGACCTGCCCGCGCACTACCTGGTCAGCGAGCAGGGCGTAACCGCTTGTTAGCCCCGCATAAGCTAGGGCGACCCCCACGGCTTACATCGCTGAAGATACGCCCCAGACAATACAAGGGCAACACCCACAACCTATAGGTTGGCTGCCCCTCTCAAGCCCCAGCACTTGGGTAAGCCCCCTTACCAGATAACGCCTCCCCTTGTCAAATCTCACAGCGGGGGGTAATTGCGTGCCCCTAGACTGGCCTGGATGGTCATACGTGGCGTACTCTTCGATCGTGATGGGGTTCTGCTCGAGCCCAACGATGAAACCTACGACCACTTCGTGCACTGGCTGGCCAGCTACGGGCCCACCCCCAACCAGGTGATGCGCGAAGTCAGGCGGGTGTCGGAAAAGCAGCTCGAGAAGATCCGCAACCTAGAGATAACCACCCCCGAAGCCGAGAAGCAACACTGGCTGGAGTCTGCCCAGAGCCTGCTGGACAACCTGGACATCAGCTCCAAGGGGCCCACCCCACAGGAGATCGCGGTGCTGTGGCCGTACTACCGCTTCCTCAAGCCGGTGCGCGGCGTAGCGCGGGTGCTGCGGGAGCTACGCAGCCAGGGCCTGGTGCTGGGGGTGCTGTCCAACGCCCTGCCCTCGCTGCGGGAGAGCCTGGCCTACCACGGTCTGGACCTGAGCTTCCAGCACTTCTTCGCCTCCTGCCGCATGGGGGTCGCCAAGCCCGACCCCAGGGCCTTCGAGATGGCCGTAGCCCAGATGGGCCTGACCCTAGGCGAGGTGATCTACGTGGGGGATAACCCCCACCACGTTGAAACGGCACGGCGGCTGGGGATGCCGGCCTACTCGATGCAATCGCAGGGAATCCCCGATCCCCGCAACAGTCTTCACCTGCTGTGGCAGCTCGAGGACCTTTTGTCACTGGTTTCCTGATCGCCTCACGAATCGACGGGAGGCTGCCCAGCCTCCCGTCACGCTTTGCCGTGGCTTCAGGGCGAAGATCGGTCTGAGCTGAGGTCCACGGGTAACTCGGCTTCTTCCTTGTCGTCGGTCATGTAGATCTGGGTGTAGAAGACGGCCGCGATGGCGGTCCCCACCAATGGCCCCACCCAGTAAATCCAGTGGTCGGCCCAGCTCCCGCTGATGAGAGCCGGGCCCAGCACCCTAGCCGGGTTCATGGCCGCTCCCGAGATGGCCCCTCCGGCCATGATGGCCATGACGATGGTCAGGCCGATGGCGAAGGCCGCCACCGGCAGCTTCTGGTGCAGCGCTGTGGCGAAGATCACCAGCACCAAAAAGAAGGTCAGGACGATCTCGGCCACCAGGCCCTGCGGCGCGCTGAAGCCAAGCCCCACCGCCGGAGTGCCCTTGGCTACTGCCTCGCTGCCATACAGGCCCGCCAGCAAGGTTGCCGCAGCCAGCCCACCCAGGAACTGGCTGACCCAGTAAGCGATGGCCGGGCCAAGCTTGATGTTTCCCGTGATCAGCATGCCAAAGGTCACTGCCGGGTTGAAGTGCCCGCCCGAGGCGTGACCTACGGCCAGGATCATTAGGGCAATCGCCAGACCAGGGGCCAGGGCCACCACGATCAGCTCCCCACCCTCGGTAGCGTGAATGGCTCCAACCCCAGCGAAAACCAGAGCAAAAACCCCGATGAACTCCGCAATAAGCGCCTTCATCATCTCCTCCGGGTTAGTTCGTCACCGAATGGTGGCGAACTAACCGAATCTGGTATTACATCACAGCGGAACTATATCATGGGAGCGTGATCAGGCGATTCCGTCGGCTGATGCGAGCTTTTCTGCCCTCGCTGTGCCAGCCGGACGACGCCTGGGCACTCGAGCGCCTTTCCCCCGAGGAAGCCCCGCTCTACCGGGCCATGGACGCACGCGACCGCGAGCACGCCCTCGAGGTGGCGCAAACCCTGCTCTCCCGCCACCCCGACGCCCCGGACTACGCGGTGCGGGCCGCCCTGCTCCACGACAGCGGCAAGGCCTCGAGGCCCTACTACCCCCTCGAGCGCATCCTGGTGGGCCTCTACAGCCCGAAGGTCCCCGCCGAGCCCCTCAAGGGTGGCCTCTACGGCGCCTGGCAGGTGCGTCAGCACCACCCGGAGTACGCCGCGCGGCACATCCGCGACGAGCGGGTGGCCGCGATCGTGCTCGAGCACCACCGCCCCCAGAGCCTGTGGGGCAAGCGCCTGCACGAGGCCGACCAGGAATTCTAGAGCACTTCCCACGAATGCCGCCTACAGCGGCCTCGCGTGGTAAATGTGGGAGCGCAATAAGCGCCAATGGTCCATGGCTCGCGGCGTTTGGCGTGATCAGTAGCGCTCGGTGACGCTCTTCATCTGCAGGAAGTTGAGCAGGTAGTCGGGGCCGCCGGCCTTGGTGTCGGTGCCGGAGAGGTTGAAACCACCGAAGGGCTGCACGCCCACCAACGCACCGGTGATCTTGCGGTTGAAGTAGAGGTTGCCCACGTGGAACTCGCGGCGGGCCCGCTCGAGCCGCTCCCGGCTGCGCGAGTAGACCCCACCGGTGAGGCCGAAGCGGGTGCCATTGGCAACCTCGAGCGCGGCGTCGAAGTCGGGGACGCGGATCACCGAGAGCACCGGGCCAAAGATCTCCTCCTGGGCAATTCGGGCATCGGGGGATACGTGGTCGAAGACGGTGGGCTCGAAGAAGTAGCCGCTGCCCTCCAGGCGATGGCCGCCCAGCACCAGCTTACCCTCGTCCTGGCCGATTTCGAGGTACTTCCCGATGGTGTTTTCCTGCTGGGCGCTGGCGACGGGCCCCATGTCGGGGTTCTCCTCGGCGGGGCCCACCCTGAGCTTTTGGGCTCGTTCGACCACGCGCTCGACCATCAGGTCGGCCACCTTGTCCACCACGATCAGGCGGCTGGCCGCGCTGCACTTTTGCCCCTGGAAGCCGAAGGCGCTCTGCACGGTGCCCAGCGCGGCGGCCTCGAGGTCGGCGGTTTCGTCTACGATGATCCCATCCTTGCCGCCGAGCTCGAGGAAGACCCGCTTGAGCCAGATCTGGCCCGGCGCGAGCTTGGCGGCGGCCTCGTTGATCTTCAGGCCCACCTCGAGCGAGCCGGTGAAGTTGATGAAGCGGGTCTTGGGATGAGCCACCAGGTAAGCCCCCACCTCGGCCCCCTCACCCGGCAGGAAGTTGACCACCCCCGGCGGGAACCCGGCCTCCTCGAAGATCTCAAAGAGCTTGGCTGCGATGATCACAGTGTCCTCGGCGGGCTTGGCCACCACGGTGTTACCCACCGCCACCGGGCCCATGATCATGCCGCAGAGGATGGCGATGGGAAAGTTCCAGGGCGCAATCACCAAGCCCGCACCCAGGGGGATATAGAAGGCTTCGTTGTCCTCGCCGGGGAAGGGGGCCACGGGCGCGCCACCCGCGTATTTGAGCGCTTGGGTCGCGTAGTAGCGCAGGAAGTCGATGGCCTCGGCCACCTCGGCGGCGGCCTCGAGGTAGTTCTTGCCGATCTCGTAGACCAGCCAGGCCTCGAGTTCGCGCTGGCGACGCTTCATGATGTGTGCGGCCTTCATCAGCAGGCGGCTGCGGTCTTCCTGGGGCCACTTCTTCCAGCTTGCGAAGGCCCTCCAGGCGGCCTCGAGGGCGGCATCGGCCTCGGCGGCGGAAGCCATGGCCGTAGTGCCCACCACCTGCGCGGGGTCGGAGGGGTTGGTGGAGACTACCTTGCGCGCGGTGTCCACCTTCTGCCCACCGATGATGAGCGGGTAGTGGCGGCCCAGTTGGGCCTTCACCTCCACCAGCGCCTTGTGCATGGCGGCCAGGGGCTCGGGGGTCAGGAAGGTCTCTACGGGTTCGGGGCGGTAGGGTTCGGGGGTCATGATCAACTCCTTTGGGTCGTGTCGAGGGCTGAGGACCGAGGGTCAAGGCGTCTTTCGTCAGGCATCGCTCACCCCTGCACCAGGCTGCGGGCCACGAAGATCAGGTTCTCCGGGCGCTCGGCGATTCGGCGGGAGAGGTAGGGGTACCAGTCGGTGCCGTAGGGGACGTAGGCCCGTACGGTATACCCCTCGGCGGCGAGCCTCTTCTGTTCGTCGCGGCGCACGCCGTAGAGCAGCTGAAACTCGAAGCGCTCCTTGCCGATGCCTCGCTCAGCAGTCCAGCGCTTCATCTCGGCGATGATGCGGGGGTCGTGGCTGGCAATGGCGGTGTAAAGGCCGTGCTCGAGGGCCTTCTTGGCGAGCAATAGGTACTGGCTGTCGATGATGCGCTTGTCTTGGAAGGCCACCTCGGCGGGCTCCTTGTAAGCCCCCTTGACGATGCGCACGGCGGGCTTGAGCGGCAGCAGTTCCTCCAGGTCGCGCTCGGTGCGCTTGAGGTAGCTCTGCAACACCACCCCGGTGTTGTCGAAGCCCCCCTCACGCAGCCGTCGGTAGACCCGCAAGGTGGCATCGACGCGGGGGCTGTCCTCCATATCGATGCGCACGAAGCATTCGACCTTGCGGGCTTCGGCCAGGATATCGGCCATCAACGAAAAAGCTAGGTCTTCGGAGAGGTCGAGACCTAGCTGGGTGAGCTTGAGCGCCACGTAGCGCGGGTAAGGTCGAGCGCCCAAGGCCTGGACCAGCCGGATGATCTCGGCCTGGAAGCCGCGCGACTGTGCCTCGGAGGTGACCATCTCGCCCAGCAGGTCTAAGATGGCGTGCACACCGTCACGCTCGAGCGCATCCACCGCCGCCAGGGCTTCTTCGAGGGTATCCCCAGCCACGAAGCGGCGCGAGAAGTTCTTGCCGCGGGTCATGACGAGCTTCTTGAAGGTCTCGTTCTGGGCGATAGCCAACACGAACGAGCGGTAGCTTTGGGTTAGGTCCACTCTTTTCCTCCCTGCCGCTGGGCGGCCTCGAGCACGATCTCCATGAAGTAGAGCACGTGGGCCCGGGCAGCCCTTGCGGCTTGCTCGGCCTCGCGCTGCTGAAGGGCTTTGAGGATTTGATGGTGCTGCTCGCGGGTCTTGGGGTGCTGGGAGAGGGTCTGCTGGTGCGCGCGCACCAGCGCCAGCCCGGAACGCAGGTCCTGGTAGATCCGCGCCAACGTGCGGTTGTGGCTGGCCTCCATCAGCAGGCTGTGGAACTCGAAGTCCACGCGCATCTGCTCGGCGTACTCCTCGGCAGGGATGCGGTCGAGGGTTTGCAGCCGTTCTTCCAGGGCCTCGAGCTCGGCCCTCGTGGCGTTGAGGGCCGCCAGCCGGGCCCCCTCGGCCTCGAGCAAGGCCCGCACCTCGTAGACCTCGCGCACCTCCTGGGGCGTGATCACCCGCACACGGGCCCCCCGGCCCGGCGAGAGTTCGACCAGCCCCTCCTGGCTCAGGCGCTGCAGGGCCTCCCGCACCGGCGTGCGGCTGATGCCCAAGCTCTCGGCCAACCCCGGCTCGGAAATGCGTGTCCCCGGCGAGAGAATCCCGCTCAAGATGGACTCACGCAGGTGCAGGTAAGCCGCCTCGCGCACCGAGCTGGGACGCTGAAATTCGGTCACGTGTATACTGTATACACTTTTCGGGCGGAGCGCAAGCTCGTCGGTCTCGTGAACGCGCTTTCTCAGCCTCTGCCTAGGCTATCGGCCATCGACGTTTAGCGCCCCCTCAAAGCCGCGGCGACGGAACAGGCCGCTCACCCATTCCAGCGCCCGGCTCAAGGGGCCTCTGGGTGCAGTGCGCTGGGCCGAGAGGGTGGCCTCCTCCGCGCCGATGTCGTGGCCCAGGGCTTGCGAGAGGTAGTAGCGGTGATCGGAGACCCATAGGTAAAGGTCGGCTTCGTTGCGGCCAGGGAAATTCTTGAGCAGCTTCTGCTCGCGAATCTCCTGCACAGTAGGGGCGTAGAGCTTATCGTACCAGTCGACTACGGCCTCTTCCCAGGTCACGTGGCGCTTCTGGTCGAGGCCCATGAAGTACTGATGGGTGCGGATATGCTCGAGCAGCACGTCGTAGCGCCCAGCCTTGCTAAAGAGGATCGGCTCGTGGTCAGGGCGAAGCCGGTCGAGTTTGGTCTGCTCGAGGAAGTGGGCGTATTCGCCCTTGAGGATCACGTCCTTGAGGGTGTCTTCGGGGCTCAAGTCCACCGGCACGTCCAGGGCGATCACGTAAGCATCGATGTAGTGCTGCCCCTGGGCCTTAGCTAAAGCGGTGCGGTGGTTGCCATCCTTGACGAAGTAGGCCCCCCCCACCTGATAGACCTCGATGGGCGGGAACTCGGTGCCCTCGAGCTGGGCTTCGCGCAGGCGGGTCCAGCGCTCGATGGTGTGGGGCTCCTTGGGCAGAAAGTGCTCGTCGAAATCGCCGTAGCGGTCTACTGAGCCTACGATCTTGTCCACCTCGATGGTACGCAGGCCCAGGTAGTGCTCACCCTTGGGGCGCAGGCGGCTGACGGCGTCGAAGGGCAAAAGGTCGTTGGGCTGACCCCGCAGGCGGTGCAGGAAATCGTGAAAAAATACGCGCCGAGCCAGAGTCTCAGCCTCGCTGCTGGCCCGTTGCTTGGCGAAATTGTTGGGGTTAACAATTTCCCGCTCCACACGCCCAGTGTAGCCGGAGGCATGGGCGCAGAATGTAAGGGGTAGCCTCGCGCCGGATGGCCTAGACCAAACTTAGCTTGCCCGACGCCGTGGGGGGCTGGGCGATCCCCACCTAACGGGGGTTATCGAGACAAACACACCGTCACAGCTTAGCGATAAACCGGGCCGCGGTCTTGGCCCGCACCTCCTCCAGGCTCGCCCCCGGCATCAGCTCCAAAAGGGTGAGCTGCCCTTCCGGGTAACCAAACACCGCCAGCTCGGTGATCACCAAGTCCACCGCGTTGCGCGCGGTGAGGGGCAGGTCGCACTCGGGGACAATCTTGGGGGAGCCGTCGGGGTTGGTGTGGGTCATGGTGATGATGAGCTTCTTGGCCCCCGAGGCCAGATCCATTGCACCCCCTACCCCCAGCAAGGGCTTGCCCGGCACCGCCCAGTTGGCCAGGTTGGCCTGTTCATCTACCTGGAGCCCTCCCATGATGGCCACGTCCACGTGCCCGCCGCGGATCATGGCGAAGGAGTCGGCGCTGTCGAAGTAGCTGGCCCCGGGCAGGGCGGTGACGGGAATCTTCCCCGCGTTGACGGGGTAGTCCATGGCCCCGCCATCCTCCGGGGCCGGCCCCACCCCCAGCATGCCGTTCTCAGTGTGCAGGATGATGCCCATCTCGGGGGTGATCAGGTCGGCCACCAGGGTGGGAATCCCGATGCCCAGGTTGACCACGTCGCCCGGCTTGAGCTCCTGCAGGGCCCGGCGGGCCATGGCCAGGCGCTTGGGGTCGGCCTTTTTGCTCCCCTCCACCGAGGCCGAGGAGCCCAGCAGCTCCGGGGTCATCTTGGCCTCCACCAGGTAGTCCACGTAGCAGCCGGGGGTGTGGATGTGGTTGGGGTCCAGCGCGCCCACCGGCACAATCTGCTCCACCTCGGCGATGACCAAATCGGCGGCGGTGGCCATGGCCTTGTTGAAGTTCTGCTCGGTCATGCGGTAGACCAGGTTCCCCGCGGTATCGGCCTTCCAGGCCCGGATAAAGGCCACGTTGCCCCGGATGGGCTCGACGAAGACATATTCCTTCCCACCAATAACCCGGGTCTCGCGGCCTTTGGCCAGCAGGGTGCCAGCAGCGGTAGGGGTGTAAAACCCGCCAAGGCCCGCCCCCCCGGCCCGCAGGGCCTCGGCCAGGGAGCCCTGAGGTATGAGCTCCACCTCGAGCTCGCCCCGCAAGGCGGCCTGCACCGCCTCGGGGTTGGAGGTGAAGTAGGAGCCGATGGCCTTCTTGATCTGCCCGTTGCGCAAAAGCCGCCCTCCGCCCAGCCCGGCCTCGCCCACGTTGTTGGCCACGTAGACGAGGTTCTTCACCGGGCGCTCGGCTAAGGCGTGCAGCAGGTGCACCGGGTTGCCAGTCATGCCAAAGCCGCCCACCAGGAGCACATCGCCGTCCTTGACCATGGCGGCGGCCTCTTCGGGGGTAATCTGGGGTACCTTCTTCAAGCTTCCTCCCTGAGCAAATCCTGGGCCCAGGCCAGCACCCGCGCGGCAAAGTGCGGCCCGGCGCCCAGGTAGGCTTCTTCCCGGAACGAATCCCAAGGGAGGGGCACCTCGGCCCGCTCCCGCACCACCTCCACCAGGTGCCGCCCTTCGGCCCGGGCCACCCGCACTGCCTCGCGCAAGAGGGCCTTGGCCGGCTCCATCCCCAGGTGGGGGGCCAGGGCGAACTGCAGGGCCTCGGCCAGCAAGAGCCCCTGGGAGGCGGCCAGGTTGGCCCGCATCCGGGCCTCGTCCACCACCAGGTTTTGGCAGAGCTCGAGGGCCTGCTTCAAGGCGGCGGCGGCGTGGGCGAACATGGAGGGCAGAGTGAGCCACTCGAGCTGCCAGGCGTGGGTGGCCCGCTCGTGCTCGGCGATCTGGGCCTGGTGCAAGGCCGCCAAAAGCGCCGCGTTGGCCCGGGCCGCAGCCACCACCACCTCGCTTTGCACCGGGTTGCTCTTCTGCGGCAAGGTGGAGGAGCCGCCCCGCCCCTCCTGGGCGCTCTCGCGCACCTCGCCCACCTCGCTTTGGGCCAAAAGCAGGATGTCCTGGGCCATCTTGCCCAGGCTCCCGCTGAGCAAGGAGAGCCAGCCCGCCAGCTCGGCCAGGTTGTCGCGGGCGGTGTGCCAGGGGATGGGGGGCAGGCCCAGCCCCAGCCGCCGGGCCAGGGCCTCCTGCACCCGGGGCCCCTCCTCGCCCAAGGCGGCCAGGGTGCCCACCGCCCCCCCAAGCTGCACCACCAAAAGCCGCCCCTTTAGCTCCCCCAACCGCTCCAGGTGCCGCAGCAATGGGGCCATCCAGCCCGCCACCTTGAAGCCGAAGGGGATGGGCAGGGCCTGCTGGGCGTGGGTGCGCCCGGCCATGGGGGTGTGGAGGTGGCGCTGGGCCAGCTTTAGCAGGTGGCGAAGTACCCCGCGCAGGCGGCCCTCCAGAAGGGCCAGGGCCTCGCGCAGCCGCAGCACCAGGGCAGTGTCCAAGATGTCCTGGGTGGTGGCCCCGTAGTGCAGGTAGCGCTCGTAGGGGGCCCCCACCGCCCGCCGCAGCGCCGAGACCAGCCCAGCCACCGGCACCCCGTCGCGCTCGGTGGCCTGGGCCAGGGCCTCCCAGTCGGGGGTAAAGCCCGCGATGGCCCGCTCAATCGCCTGGGCGGCCTCCGGGGGAATCAGGCCCAGCTCGGCCTGGGCCCAGGCCAGGGCCCCTTCGACCTCGAGCATCGCCCCAAGCCCCCGCTCGTCCGAGAACAAGGCGGCCATCTCCGGATCGCCGAAGACCCGGCCCAAGAGTCGGCTTTCCTGGGGTAGGTAGGCCATACTAGAGGTCAAAGAAGATGGTCTCGTGCGGCCCCTGCAACCGGATGTCCCAGCGGTAGACCACGCCCGCGGGGGTGAGCTGGCGCTCGGCCACCAGGGTCTCCCGGCGCTCTGGGTCGAGGCTGGCGAAGAGGGGGTCTTGGGTGTTGTCGTGGTCGGAGAAGTAGACGCGGCTCACCGCGTGGATGAGCATCCCCCGGGCGAAGACCCGCACCGCGATGCAGGGCACCGGGCTGGGGGGCACCGGGCCGGGCTTGACGGTGCGGAACCAGAAGCCCCCCGAGGCGGTGCCCGAGCGGCCAAAGCCGCGGAAGTGGGGGTCGGCCAGGGCGTAGTTGGGGTCGGCGGGGTGGCGGAAGCGCCCCTGGGCGTCGGCCTGCCAGATCTCCACCAAGGCGTCGTCTACCGGTTGCTCGTCCCCATCCAGCACCTGCCCGCGCAGGAGGATGTGCTCGCCCTGGGTCTCCTCGTTCACCAGGATGTTGCCCCCCTCGCGCACCAGGGCGAAGGCGAAGAAGGGGCCCACGGTCTGACTGGGCGACTGGGGACGCATCAGTGCTCCTCCTCGAAGTAGGTGCGCTCAAAACCGGCCAGCACGATGTCGAAGCGGTAACCCAGGGCCCACTCGGGGCGGGTGGTCTCGAGGTCGAAGCTCGAGATGAGCCGCTCACGGGCCTTGATGTTCGGGATGCCCTGGTAGATGGGGTCGTACTTGAGCAAAGGATCGCCGGGGAAGTACATCTGGGTTACCAGCCGCTCGCTGAAGTTACGCCCAATCAGGGAAAAGTGGATGTGGGCGGGCCGCCAGGCGTTGTGGTGGTTGCGCCAGGGGTAGGCCCCCGGCTTGATGGTGATGAAGCGGTAGTAGCCCTGGTCGTCGGTCAGGGTGCGGCCGGCCCCCACGAAGTTGGGGTCGAGGGGGGCGTCGTGCTGGTCGTTCTTGTGGATGTAGCGACCGGCGGCGTTGGCCTGCCAGATCTCGATCAGAACCCCCGGCACCCCCCGGCCGCTCTCGTCGAGTACCCGGCCCGTCACGATGATCCGCTCACCCAAAGGTGCGCCGTTTTTGGCCGCGTTTTGGGTCAGGTCGTGGTCTAGAGGCCCGATATCCCCCTCGCCGTAGACCGGGCCGGTGCGCTCCAATAGCGAGGCCGGCAAGGGTACCAGAGGGTGGTGGGGGGCCCGGCGCACGGTGGCCACGTAGGGGCTGTAGAGGTAGGGGGGCTGGACGCTCCAGTCCAGCACGCGGCTTGGGCTCTCGTGGTGGCTCATATCTCCTCCTTCAAGACCTCCTTGGCAATGGCAAAGGCCCGGTTGGCCGCCGGGAGGCCGGCGTAGACCGCGACCTGCATGAACACCTCGCGCACCTCCTCGGGGCTCACCCCGGTGCGGGCGGTGGCCCTGAGGTGCATCTTTAGCTCGTGCTCGTGGCCCAAAGCCGCCAGCAGGGCCAGGGTGAGCAGGTGGCGGGTCTTGCGCGCCAGCCCCTCCCGCCCCCAGACCTCGCCCCAGGCGTACTCGGTGATGAAGCGCTGGAAATCGGCGTCGAAGGGGGTGGTGCGGGCCTGGGCCTGGTCCACGTACTCCGCCCCCAGCACCGCCCGGCGGTTGGCCAGCCCGCGTTCGTATTTATCGTCCACCGTAGACCTCCAAGAAGGCGCGGATCTCACTCAAGGTAGCCTCGGGCTGCTCGAGGCAGGGCAGGTGGGCGGCCCCCTCAATGAGCCGCAGGGGGGCCCTGAGCTCCTGGGCCAACGCCTCGGAGAGCGCGGGAGGGGTGGAGGGGTCCTGGGCCCCGCAGAGCACCAAGGCCGGGGCCCGCACCGCCCCTAGCTCCCCCCGAAAGTCGGCGTCGCGCAGGGCTGCGCAGGTGCCGATGTAGCCCTCCACCGGGGTGCGCGCGAGCATGTGGTAGTAGCCCTGGGCCGCGGCGGGCTTCTCTCGGAAGAAGGCCGGGGTGAACCAGCGGGCGATGACGCCCTTGGCCACCTCGGCCAGCGAGGCCTCCTCGATGGCCCGGATGCGCTCGTTCCAGCTCTCCACGCTCCCGATGCGGGCCCCGGTGTCCATCAGCACCAAAGCGCGGGTGCGCTCGGGGTAGGTGCGGGCGAAGTCGAGGGCGATCAGCCCCCCCACCGAGATGCCCACCAGGCTGACCTGCTCCAGGGCCAGGTGGTCGAGCAGGGCCTTGAGGTCCTGGGTGTGGTCGGCCAGGGCGTAGGGCGGGGGCGGGGCCTCGGAGAGGCCGTGGCCGCGCTTGTCGTAGCGCAGCACCTGGAAGTAGGGGACAAGCCCCTGGGCCTGGGCGTCCCAGATGCGCAGGTCGCTGCCCAGCGAGTTGATGAAGACCACCGGAGGGCCGGCCCCCTCGAGCCGGTAGTGCAGGACGATGCCGTTGACCTTAGCGAAGCGCGTCATAGCCACCTCTAGACCCCCAAAAGCGGCACCAGCGAGGCCGCAGCCTGGCGCAGCACCGGCAGCACCCGCTCGGCGAGCTCCTCCCGGCTCACCCGCCCGGCCTGCACCCCCACGTTCATGGCCGCCAGCACCCGGCCCCGGGCGTTGCGCACCGGCACCGCCACCGACCTGAGGCCGAGCTCGAGCTCCTGGTCTACCAGGGCGTACCCCTGCTGCCGCACCCGCTCCAGCTCCTGGCAGAGCCGGGCCGGGTCGGTGAGGGTGTGGGGGGTAAGGGGGCGCAGGGGGGTGCGGGCCAGGTAGGCCTCGAGGGCCTCCGGCTCCAGCGCCGCCAGCAAGACCCGCCCCATCGAGGTGCAGTAGGCCGGAAGGCGGCTGCCCACCCCCAGGCCCACCGAGATCACCCGTCGGGTGGCGGCCCGGGCGATGTAGACGATCTCCTCCCCGTCCAGGATGCTGGCCGAGCAGGACTCGTGCAGCTCGGCGCTCAGCTCCTCCAGCACCGGCTGGAGCAAACGGGGCAAAGGGGTGGAGGAAAGGTAGGCGTGGCCCAGGCTCAGGATCTTAGGAGTCAACCAGAACTGCTTGCCGTCGGTGGCCACGTAGCCCAGGGCGCTCAGCGTAAGGAGCGAGCGCCGAGCGGTGGCCCGGCTAAGGCCGGTGAGGCGGGCCACCTCGCTGATGGTCAGGCGCTCGTGGGCCTCGTCGAAGCAGCGGATCACCGCAAGCCCCCGGGCCAGGGCCTCCACGAAAAAGCCCTCCGCTTCGCTCCGGGCGGGCTCGGCCTCCAGGGTCGGGGCGTGGGCGTTCATGATGCTGCGCAGTGTAGCACAGTATGTTCGCTTTGTGAACATTGTGCGCTATACGCACAAAATGCCCCCTATCCTTCAGCGCCAATGAGGAGGGACTTAATCCGCAAGATGTGCTGGCTGATCAGGGCCACCGCCTCGGCCTGCCGCCCCTCGGCAATCAGGCGGCAGAGGGCCTGGTGCTCGGCAAAGCTCTGCTCGCGCCGGTCGGGGTACTTCTGGAAGATGCGCATGGCGATGCGGTAGAGCACCTCCTGCTGCCGCTCGAGGGCCTGCAAGATGGGCCGGTTGCCCCACAGGGCGGCCAGGAAGCGGTGAAAGGCCATATCCGCGCGCACCAGGGCCTGACGGGTGCTCTTGGGGTCGTGCACCACCCGGGCCTGTTCGGCGAGCTGGGCCTGCAGGGCCTCCGCCCGCTCGGGGCTGGGGGCTGTGGCCAGCCCCTTGACCACGAAGCTCTCCAGGGCCAGGCGGAAGTCTATGTAGTCCAGGATTTCCTCAAAGGTCAGGGCCAGTACCACGATGCCCTGTTGCGGTGAGACCCGCACATAGCCCTCGTGCTCGAGCCGGGCGATGGCCAGGCGTACCGGGGTCTTGCTCATGCCCAACTGCTCGGCCAGGGTGCGCTCGGAGAGGAAGCTGTTGGCCCGGATCTCCTCGTCGAGGATGAGCTGCTTGATGCGCAAATAGGCCTGCTCGCGCAGAGGGAGGGTCTCGAGGTCGGGGGAGCCGATCACAAAGCCAGTCTAGCTCAAATCGAACTGAGATGCCAGTTGAATTTTGAGTGGCACCTCGGTTATAGTGACCCTGCTTCTCTTACAACCAAGGCATCAGCTCCTGTAGGTCTTGCTGTAAGTGAAGAAGGGAGGAACGCGATGAAAAGGTGGTTTGCGCTGCTGGCAATTCTGGGGATGGTGCTGTTCGCGATAATGGGGATGGCGCAAAAATACCCTACCCGTCCCATCACCATGATCGTGCCCTGGTCGGCAGGAGGCTCCACGGACCTCACGGCCCGAGCCCTGGCCCCGGTGCTGGAGAAGTCCCTTGGCGTGCCGGTCCAGGTGGTCAACCGCACCGGTGGCGGTGGCGCGGTGGGACACGGAGCCATTGCCCAGGGGCGCCCGGACGGCTACACCATCGGCATCATCACCCTGGAGGTGGTGCTACCGCCCTGGGTAGCCCAGACCAAGATCGACGCCAGCGCCTTTGCCCCCATCTCCCTGCTGGTGCTCAATCCCGTGGCCATCGTAGTGCGCAAGGACGCCCCCTGGAAGACGGCCCAGGAACTCGTCGCCGACCTCAAGCAGAACCCCGGCAAGTACAAAGCCTCGGGTACGGCCAAGTGGGGCTCCTACGACTTCGCCCGCCTAGGTTTCCTCAAGAGCATCGGGCTCAAGGACACCGCGCTGCCCTGGGTGCCCACGCAGGGAGCGGCTGCCGCCTTACAAGAGCTGATCTCCGGTGGAATTAACGTGGCCTTCGTCTCCATCGGCGAGGCCAGCGCCCTGGTCAAGGCCGGCGAGGCCCGCTTTCTGGCCTTCATGACCGAAAAGCGCTTCGCGAATTTCCCGGACATCCCCACCCTGAAGGAGCTGGGCATCGACTGGACCTTCGCCTCCTTCCTGATGGCGGCGGCTCCCAAGTTTGCCCTGCCCTCTGTGGTAGACCAACTCGACAAAGCCTTCGCCAAGGCCGTGCAGGACCCAGAGTTCGTGCGCTTCATGAACAACGCCAACCTGGTCATCAACCACCTTGACCGCAAGGCCAGCCTGGCCTTCCTAGAGGAACGCACCAAGGCCATGCAGCAGATTGTGCAGCAGCTCGAGCTCAAGTTCTAAAAGGGGCTTGGTGTGAACGCAATGCAGGTCTGGGAACGGGTAGCAGCCCTGCTGGCAGCAGCCCTGGGCGTACTGGCCCTTCTCCTGAGCCGGGGTCTGCCCCAGATGGAGGGGGGCTATCCCGGCCCGGCCCTCTTCCCCAGCATTCTGGGCGTGGTGCTGCTTGTAAGCGGGCTGGGGCTTTTGTGGCAGGAACGGAGCAAGAAGGGCAAGCTGCAGGGGGGCGAGGGTCGGGTTCTGCTAGCCCTTCTAGCTCTGGCTCTGGCCCCTTGGCTCCTGGGCCAGCTTAGGCTGGCCCCAACCGCCGGCATATATACCTTGATGGGAGCCCTTTTGCTAGGAGTGCGCCCTGGGGTGGCTCTGCTCAGCGGCGGGGTGGTGACCTTTGTAGTCTACGTGCTCTTTCAGCGCTTCCTAGGAGTGTATGGATGAGCTTCCTGAGTCCAGAAGCCCTTCTGGCCCTCGTCTTGGGCTCGCTATACGGGGCCATCTTTGGGGCCATCCCCGGCCTCACCGCCACCTTGGCCATCAGCCTGGCCATCCCCGTTTTGCTGTTTTTAGGCCCCCAGGTAGCCCTAGCGGCCCTGATCGGTATCACCGCTACGGCCATCTTCGCCGGAGACATCGGCTCAGTACTGATGCGGATGCCCGGCACTCCGGCCTCGGCAGCCTATACCGAGGAGCTACACGAGGTGGCCAAGAAGCGCTCCCCGGCCTTCGCTCTGGGGCTTGCCTCTCTACCCTCCGCCGTCGGCAGCCTGATTGGGCTGGGGTTTTTGGTGGTGGGCTCGCTGGGGCTGGTGGCCTTGGCCAAGCAGTTTTCCTCCTTCGAGTACTTCTGGCTGGTGCTGCTGGGCATTCTAAGCGGCATCCTGGCGGTACCCCGGGTGCTCAAGGGGGCCATCGCCTTTGGTCTAGGAATGCTTCTGGCCACCATCGGCTATGATCCTGCCCTAGGCAACCCCCGCTTCACCTTCGGCCAGCCAAGCCTGCTGGGAGGCATAGACTTCATCGTGGCCCTGATCGCCTTTTTTGGAGTAAGCGAGGTCTTGCACCACCTGCTCCAGCAAAACCAAAGCCGCCCGCCCCAGGCTCAGGCCGAGGGGCTGGGGGGGAGGGCCATCTTCCGGGAATACTTCCAGGAAGCCGGTAAGTTCTGCTGGGAGGAGCGCATTTCGCTGCTGCGATCATCGGTCTTGGGCACCTTTGTGGGCTTTCTGCCGGGAGCCGGCTCAGACATTGCGGCCTGGATTTCCAGCAATCTGCGGCGCATGCAGAAGGGACGTCCGGAGCAGGTAGCCCTGGACGGAACCACCGCTAACAACGCCGCGGTGGCGGGAGCCTGGATCCCGGCCATGGCCCTGGGGCTGCCTGGCGATACCCTCACGGCTATTCTGCTGGGGATGTTCTTGGCAATGGGCATCACTCCTGGCCCCGAGCTTTTTAGCAAGCACGGCGCGTTGGTGGCCCAGATTTACCTGGCCTTTTTCCTGGTAAGCGCAGTTGTCATGCCCTTGGGCGGCTACCTGAGCGCTTTGATCGTGAACGCCTTGCTGAAAATTCCCACGCGGGTGCTCATGGGGGCGGTGCTGGGGCTGTGCGTGGTGGGGACCTATGCCGTCAACAGCAACCCCTTCGATCTCTACCTGTTGGCGGCATTGGGGGCTTTGGGCTTCGTGTTGCGGCAGGGAGATTTTCCCCTAGGGCTGGTGGTGCTAGGGATGGTGCTGGGGCCTTTGCTCGAGCAGCACTTCATGGTGAGCATGATCAAGACTCACTGGAGCTTCGCGAGCTTCTTCGAGCGTCCCGTGGCCATCCTTCTGGCTTTGGCCAACGTGCTCCTCGTTGCGTTGGTGCTAAGCATCCGCTACCGGCAGTGGCGCAAACTCAACCAGCTCAGGATGCTCGCCAGCCTGGCCAAGCCGGAGGAGTGAGCCCCATGCGCGCAGTAGTGCTCGAGGACTTTGGACGGCTGGTGGTACGCGAGCTCGAGCCCCCCCAGGAAGGGGAAGTGCTTTTGCGGGTCGCCGCCTGTGGCGTTTGCGGTAGTGACCTCAGCGTCTACAAGGGCACCTCCGCCATGCGGGCCCGCTGGAGCCCACCGCTGGTGCTGGGGCACGAGATCGCCGCCACGGTGCAAGAAGGCCCGCCGGAGTGGCTGGGCCGGGCAGTGACGGTGAACCCTTTGGTGGCTTGCGGACGCTGCGACCCTTGCCGCCGAGGGCTTTCCAACCTCTGCACCGAACGCGGCAACGTAGGCTTCCACTACCCCGGGGGCTTCGCCCAGCAGATCAGGCTGCCCCTGGCCCAGCTCTACCCCCTGCCCGAGGGGCTTCCCATCTGGAAAGGAGCGCTGTGCGAGCCGCTGGCCGTAGCGCTGCGGGCGGTGGAGCTGGCCGGGGGGATGTTGGGTCGCAACGTGCTGGTGATCGGGGGCGGGGCCATCGGAACCCTGGCGGCCTGGCTGGCCGCACGGGCCGGGGCGGAGGTCTGGGTGGTCGAGCGTAACCCCCTGCGGCGGGCCTGGCTGGAGGAGCTGGGCTTTGTGCGGGGGGTGCTCGAGGCCCCCAGCGGCTTCTACGACCTAGCCCTCGACTGCGTGGGCGCCCAAGCCACCCCTGACCTGGCCGCCTCGCACGTCCGACCCGGAGGACAAGTGGTGCTGGTCGGGCTGGAGGCGGTGGAGGCCGCCCTCCCCCTCCAGCGCCTGGTCTTGCAGGAGATCGGCCTCAAGGGGGCCTACGTCTTCACCCACGACGATTTTTCCCGCGCCACCCGCCTGCTGGCCGAGCTACCCGATGAGCTAGCGGTGGTGCGCCCCTTCACCCAAGTGCAGGAAACCTTCGACCTGCTGCTGAGCGGGCGGCTACCCCAGGCCAAGGCGGTGCTGCTCTGGTAGGGAGGAAGCATGCGCACATCCATCGCCACGGTATCTCTCAGCGGTGACCTGCGGAGCAAGCTCGAGGCCATCGCCGCGGCGGGCTTCGAAGGAGTGGAGCTCTTCGAGAACGATCTGCTGAGCTTCGAGGGCAGCCCCCGCGCGTTGGGAGCCTTCGCGCGCGAGTTGGGTCTAGAGATCGTGGCCTTCCAGCCCTTTCGCGACTTCGAAGGGATGCCCGAGCCCGAGCGCAGCCAGGCTCTGGAGCGGGCCGAGCGCAAGTTCGACCTGATGGAAGAGCTGGGCACGAATTTGCTCTTGGTGTGCTCGAACGTCTCCCCCCATAGCCAGGGGGGCCTCGAGCGGGCCGCCGAGGACCTCTACGAGCTGGGTGAGCGGGCCCGGCGACGGGGCCTGCGGGTGGGTTTTGAGGCTTTGGCCTGGGGCCGGCACATCCACGACTACCGCGACGCCTGGGAGGTGGTGCGCCGGGCCGACCACCCCGCGGTGGGCACCATCCTCGACAGCTTCCACATCCTCGCTCAGGATTTGCCGCTCTCGACGATCCCCCGCATCCCCAAGGAGAAGATCTTCTTGGTGCAAGTGGCCGACGCACCCCGGCTGGAGATGGGCCTGCTGCCCTGGAGCCGTCACTTCCGCAACCTCCCCGGACAGGGCCAGCTTCCCCTGGCGGAGTTCATGCAGGCGCTGGTCGCTACCCGCTACGCGGGCTTTGTCTCCCTGGAAATCTTCAACGACCAGTTCCGCTCCATCCCCCCACGGGAGGTAGCCTTGGACGGCTATCGCTCGCTGGTGTACCTGCGGGAGCTGGCCAATCCCCAAAGCCTGCCGCCGCCGCCGGAGTGCCGCGGGGTGGGCTTCATCGAGTTTTGCGCCAGCGAGGCAGAGGCGGTAGAGCTGGAAGAGTTTCTACGGCGCATGGGGTTTCGCCGCACCCGAAAGCACCGCTCCAGGCAGGTGAGCCTGTGGCAACAGGGGCGCATCAAGCTGGTGGTCAACGCCGAGAAGGAGGGCTTTGCCCACGCCTACAATCTGGTACACGGCACCTCGGTGTGCGCCTTGGCCCTCGAGGTCACCGCGCTGCAAGCAGCTCTGGCCAGGGCCGAGGCCTACCGCGCAGTCCCCACCGTACTGCCAGAGCAGCCCCTGCCCGCGCTGCGCGGCCTGGAGGGTAGCCTGCTGTACCTGTTGGAGTCCCATTCCTCTTGGGGCGAAGACCTCGAGCCACTGGAGACCGCGGGGCCAGGAGTGGGCCTGGAGGCGGTAGACCACGTAGCCCAGGTGATGCCCCCCGCCCGGCTCCTCTCCTGGAGGCTCTTCTACCGCACGGTGCTGGGCCTGGAGGCCTCCGACCTCACCGAGATTCCCGATCCCAGCGGCCTGATCCAGAGCCAAGCCATGCAAAACCCCCAACGCTCCTTGCGGCTGGTACTCAACGCCTCACAGAACACCGGCACCCTGGCCTCGCGCTTTCTGAGCGCCTATTACGGGGGCGGGGTGCAGCATATCGCCTTCGCCACCTCGGACATCTTCGCCACCCTGGCGGCGCTGGAGGCCAACGGGGTGAAGCTTCTGCCCATCCCAGAGAACTACTACCTCGACCTCGAGGCCCGCTACGCGCTGGAGAGCGAATTGCTGGAATCCATGCGTCGCTACAACGTGCTCTACGACCAAAGCACAGAGGGGGAGTTCTTTCACGCCTATACCCAAACCTTCGCCGACCTGTTCTTTTTCGAGATCACACAGCGGCGCAACTACGATGGCTTCGGCGCGGTGAACGCGCCCGTTCGTATAGCGGCTCAGGTACGTCAGATTCGTCAGGCGCTGCGCAGTCTGGAGGTAGAATTTTAGATAGATTCCATCAGTGTCGCCTAAGGGGCAAAACCGCGGTGCCCCGGTGGCGCTTTGTGGGCTCGCTTTATCCGAAGTTCATCTCGAGGAGACACACTGTACGAGGATGACCTTCGAGCGCTTCCTCGAGACAGCTTATCGCCTGTGGGACCAGATCCCCGAGCCCTTCAAGCGCGGCTTGCAGGGGATGCACGTCCTCGAGCGTTCCAAGCGCGACCCCGACGAGCCGGAGCTGTTCCGCCTGGGCGAGTACCTGAGCCCCGGCTACCCCACGGTGCTGGGCGGCTTCGAGGGCTTGGGTCGTCACATCGCGCTCTATTACGGCTCTTTCTGCGCCGTTGCTTACCCCGGCTTCGATTGGGAGGGAGAAATTTGGGAGACCCTCCTCCACGAGCTGCGCCACCACCTCGAGTTCTTGGCTGGGCGCGACGACCTGGTGGCAGAGGACCTCGAGTACCTGCGCCAGTACCGGCAGGGAAAGCGGTGAATGGGTGACCCCTCGTCATCGGCTATCCGCTCATCGCCGTCCGGCACTTCTCTAGCCCAACTCCACGCTCGACAGATCCCCCAGCACCAGCTTGTGGGCGCGGGGCAGGCCATTGCGGCTGCCCACCTTGGCGCCTACCCCCAGGATGCACTCGTGCAGCCGCAGGGGCACGTCTTCTAGCGTCGCAGCTTCCTCGAGGATGGAAAACTCCACCTCGGCCCGCCGCACCGTCGCCCCCGGCCCCACCGAGGTGAAGGGGCCGATGTAGGCACTCTCGACATGAGCTCCGGCGGCGATGTGGGCCGGCCCCAGGATGGTCGAATTGCGCACCACCGCCCCCTCCTCGACCACCACCCGCCCCGTGATCTGGCTGTCGCTGACATGGCCCTTGAGCACGGGAAGGGGGCTGGGCTGCTCCACCAGCAACAGGCGGTTGGCATCGAGCAGGTCGCCGGGCCGCCCGGTGTCCTTCCACCAGCCCTCGATCTCGCGGCCCAGCACCTCTCGGCCCCGGTCGATGAGGCCCTGGATGGCATCGGTGATCTCGTATTCTCCACGCGCGCTGGGCTTGAGGGCAGCGATGACCTCCATGATCTCCGGCCCGAACACGTAGACCCCGGCCACGGCCAGGTCGGAAGGAGGGTCCTTAGGCTTCTCCAGCAACCTCACGACGCGTCCCTGAGGGTCCAGCACCGCCACCCCGAACTGGCGGGGATCGGACACCTTGACCAGGGCGATCACCGCGCTCACCCCCGGCTGGAAAGCCTGGGTGAAGGGGGTGATGCCTCGCTGAAACAGGTTGTCCCCCAGGTAGAGCACAAAGGGGCTGCCATCCAGCCACTCCCGCGCCACCCCAACGGCGTGAGCCAACCCCAGCGCTTCCTCCTGCACGATGTACTCGAGGTCGATGCCGGGAAAGTCGTTGAGGGAGAGCTGGAAATCCTCCTTGTTGTAGGGGGAGACCACGATCCCTACCTCGCGAATCCCGGCTTCGCGGAGATTCTCGAGGGCGTAGTGAATAATCGGCTTGCCTGCAATGCGAAAAAGATGCTTGGGCCGGGTATGGGTCAGAGGGCGCAAGCGAGTACCGCGCCCGGCTGCGAGAACGAGGCCTTTCATGCTCATGCCCCTACGATACCAAGAGCTTGGCTTGGGGGGGTTGGAGGAGATTTCGTAAACGCTTTCGCATTCAAAATACGCCTCGAGATTTTGAACGAATTGCCATATCAAAGAACTCCCTTAATGAGGGGATTGACAATCATGGGTGGGCAGAATAAAGTACCAATCGTCGGTTTGTAAACGCTTACAAGTTCCATGAGTCGCAAGCGTATACCCACCATTCACGACGTGGCGCGCCTGGCCGGGGTATCCACCGGCACGGTGAGCCGGGCCCTCAACGCCCGTTCGGGGGTGCATCCGGTCACCCGCCAGCGGGTGATGGAGGCGGTTAACCAGCTGGGCTATGTCCCCTCGGTAGCCGCTAGGGAGCTCGCCGGGCGCATCGAGTCGGTGGGGGTGATGGTGACACCGAGGATCTGGAAATACTCGCCCTACTTCATCCTCATGTTCGAAGCCCTCAGCGAGGCTTTGTGGCAGGAGGGCTACCAACTCGTCGAGGTGTCCATGAGCCCCGCCGGAGAACCCCTCCAAGCGGCGGCGGGCTACATCGTGCTGGGAGCCCACGACCACGATCCCCGCCTCGAGCGCATGAGCCGAAATCACCCCAACAGCGTGCTGGTGGGGGTTCACCCGAACATGTTCTGGGTGGCCCCCGACGACCCCGGCGGGGCCTACGCCGCCACGCAGCACCTGCTCGAGCTGGGCCACCGGGAAATCGCCCACCTGGGTGCAGCCGGGCAGGTAGGGCGCGAGCGCTTCGAGGGTTATCGCCAGGCCCTCCAGGATTACGGGGTGCCCTACCGCCCCGAGCTGGTGCTCAACGGGGCCTTCACCATCCTTCCGGCCTATCGGGCGGTACGGCGGGCCTGGGAGGGTGGCCTGCGCTTCAGCGGCCTGTTCGCCGCCTCCGACGAGATGGCCCTGGGGGCCATTGCTGCGCTGGAAGATCTAGGCTTAGACGTCCCCCATGACGTCTCGGTGGTCGGCTTCGACGACCTGCCCGATCTCGAGCGCCCCCTCACCACCGTGCGCCAGGAAATTCCCGCCATCGCCTCCACCGCGGTGGCGCTGCTGAAAGAGGCCATCTCCCGTACCCCCCCCAGGGGGGTGCGGGTTGGAGTGCAGTTGGTGGTTCGGGAGACCACGGCCCGCAAGCGTTGACCGTGGTGAGGAGGAAGGGCATGAAGAAGTTGTGTTTGGCAGCATTGGCAGTAGCGGGGCTCAGCAGCGGGCTGGCCCAGACCGTGGTCAAACTGCAAGGCTTCGGCGGCAACGACACCGCGATCATGTCGAGCCTGGTGAGGGAGGTCGTGAACCCGGCGCTGGAAAAAGACGGCATCCGCGCCGAGTACCAGGGCATCGAGGGCGACTACAAGGCCGCTTTGCTCAACGCCCTGGCCGCCGGCACCGCAGGCGACTTGTTCTACGTCGACATCTTCTGGTCGGAGCCGGTGTTCGCCTCGGGCAAAGTCGAGCCGCTGGACGCCTACTTCAGCAAGCAGGAATTGGGCGTGTTCGTGCCCAGCCTGCTCAATGCCTTCAGCTTCAAGGGCAAGATCTACGGCCTGCCCAAGGACTTCAACACCCTGGCGCTACAGTTCAACAAGGACCTCTTCGACGAGGCCGGGGTGAAGTACCCCAACCAGGCCGACACCTGGGAGACCTTCAAGGCCAAGCTCCAGCAGGTGCAGAGCAAGCTGAAGGACGTAGCCGGCATGTGCGTGGTGGCCGACTTCGCTCGCTTTGGGGCCTTCGCCTATGCCACCGGCTGGAAGCCCTTCAACGCTCAGGGCAAGACCGTGCTGGATGCCAATTTCAAGCGAGCCTTCGAGTTTTACACCAGCCTGGTCAAGGATGGCGCGGGCAAGTACGCCCAGGACCTGGGTGAAGGCTGGACTGGAGGCTGCTTCGGCAGTGAGAAAGCCGCGGTGGCCATCGAAGGTAACTGGATCGGCGGCTTCCTCAAGGACAAGGCCCCCAACATGAAGTTCGGCACCACCTTCCTGCCCCTCGACCCCGTGACCAAGCAGCGCGGCAATTTCATCTACACCGTGTCCTGGAGCATGAACGCCGCCTCCAAGAACAAGCAGGCCGCGGCCAAGGTGCTCAGGGCCCTCGCCAGCCCCGAGGCCCAGAATTGGATCCTCTCTCGCGGCCTGGCCCTGCCCAGCCGCAGCGCGCTCGCCGGCAGCCCGGTGTTCCAGCGCGCCGACAAGTACGGCGAGCTCAGCCGGGTGGTCTTCAACGGCTCGACCCGGCAGGGCGGAAACGTGCTACCCTTCAAGTTCGGCTCCTACGATGGCGGCGACTGGATGCGGCCTATCAACGAGGCCCTGCAGGCGGTGATCACCGGCAAGAAGTCGGTAGATCAGGCCATCGCCGATGCCCAAACCGAGCTCAACAAGCTGGTGAAATAGGCCATGCAAAGCGCGAGGAGCGGGGACGAAGGCCCCAAAGGCCCCCTGCTCCTCGCGCCCAGTTCGGGGTGAACCATGCCGAGCTCCAAACGCACTGAGGCGCTGTACGCGCTGCTGTTCATATCCCCGTTTCTGCTGCACCTGCTGATTTTTTTTATCTTCGCTTTCGTCCGCACCATCTGGTTCAGCTTCACCGACAAAACCACCCTCAGGGATAGCTACAACTTCGTGGGGTTGCAAAACTTCATCAACCTGTTTGGCGAAGAGCGGTTTTTGCTGGCCCTGCAACACTCCATCGGCTTCATGCTGGTCGTGACCACCATCCAGACCTTCCTGGCCCTGGCCACGGCGGCGGTGCTCAACCAGCGCCTGCGCGGGATCACCTTCTTCCGCACGGTCTACTACATCCCCAGCGTGCTCTCCTCGGCCGCGGTGACGGTGATCGCCATCTGGTTTTTCCAGAAAACCGGCTTTCTCAACACCTTCATCGGCTGGGTGAGCGCCCATTCCCCGGTGATCCTGGCCCTGGTGGGTAGCTTCGTCCTGGCCCAGGCGGTGCAGGTGGGCCTCGAGCGCATGCGCGGCCTGCCGGTAGCCCCCACCGACCCTGCCCTGGCCGCCATCTCTGCGGTGGTGGCCATCGCCCTGACCTGGCTGCTGGGCGCTATGGGCCTGGTCGGGCCGCGCGAGGCGCGGCCCCCGGAGTTCACCTGGCTCACCAACCCCGACTCCTTCCTGGGGCTGCCCATCCCGCTGTGGAGCATCGTGATGCTCAACATCTTCACCACCATCCCCACCCTGATGCTGATCTTCTTGGCCGGGCTGCAGGACATTCCCAAAAGCGTCTACGAGGCGGCGGCCATCGACGGGGCCTCGCCTGTGCAGCAGTTCTTCTGGGTGACGGTGCCCATGCTGCGCCCGGTGACTTTTCTGGTGGTCACCCTCTCGCTCATCGGCACCCTACAGATGTTCGACCAGGTAGCCCTGATGGGCGACTCTGCCCCCCTCAACTCCATCATCGTGATGGCTTACTACGTCTACAACAGCGTCTTCAGCGGAGAGGGGCAGATCGGCATGGCTTCGGCAGCGGCCCTGGTCCTGGCCGTGCTGACCTTCGTGGTGGTCTTCCTGCAGCGGACTTTTGGCATCTCGGAGAAGGCCCACTAGGGGGTGAGCCATGGCGACGCAAGCGATGAAACCCCAAGGCAAACTGGACGAGCGTCACCTGGCAAGACAGCGCTGGGCCAGGGCAGGCTGGATCTACGGGGCCATGCTGGCGTTGGGCGTCTTTTTCGTCGGCCCCTTCTACGTAGCCTTCCTGGGCAGCCTCAAGGACAACCCCCTCGAGTGGCCCTTCCGCACCACCTTCGCCCAGGTGCTGCCCAAGAACTGGCTCGCCGCCTGGAAGCTGGGCCAGCAGGGGGCAGGCAACCCCTGGCTGGGCGGCTTCGCGCCGGGAGCCAACATTCCCTTCGAGGTCAGCTACTTCGTGCCCGAGGGCACCGAGCCCACGCCCCCCACCGTGACCGTCCCCGAGCGCCGGGCTGGGGCCGGCCTGGGGGCTATCTTCGACGAGGTGCAGGCCAGCCGCTACGCCCGGGTCTCGCCCGTAGAGGAGGTGAGTCGTCGCCCAGAGCGCATCGGCGATGAAGTTGGGCAGATCGTGACCTACCGCTTCACCATCAGCTACCCCAGGAGCGATGCCGCTCAGGAGCTCCCCACCGCTGCGCGCCTGCCGCTCGACGTCGAAGCTCCCCGTGGCCAGACCTTCCTCACCGCCACCCTCGACCCCAACCGCCTCGAGCGCCGCGGAAGGGTGGCAAGCTGGGACTCCGCCGCCCCGGGCTTCTTCGGCTATACCTTCAAGAACTACGTGCGGGTCTTCCGCGAGGCCCGCGACCCCAACACGGGCTCGAGCTTCTTCCTGCGCTGGACCGCCAACAGCTTCTTCGTCAGCCTGATGGCGGTGCTGATCAACCTGGTCTTCGCCTCGTTGGCCGGTTATGCCCTCGCCCGCATGTACCTGCCGGGCAAGGGCCTGCTCTTCGCGCTGATCATCCTGCTGATGGCGGTACCACAGCAGGCGATGTTCATCTCCAACTACCTGGTGCTGCGCGACCTGAGCCTCTTGGGCAGCCTGTGGGGCATGATCGTGTGGATCGGCATCGACATGGCCAAAGTGTTCTTGATGAAGCAGTTCTTCGAGTCCATCCCGCGCGAGATCGAGGAAGCGGCCCTCATCGACGGGGCCAACCCCATCACCACCTTCTTCCGCATCATCTTGCCCATGGCCACGCCCGCGCTGGGGGCCCTGACCATCATGACCTTCCAGGGGATCTGGAACGAGTTCTTCAAGGCCGCGGTGGTGCTGTCGGGCCAGCAGGGCAACTACACCCTGCCGCTGGGCCTGTCCTTCTTCCGCAGTGCCTACGGCGCGGCGGGCGACTGGGGCCTGATGCTGGCGAGCGCCTTCCTCTCGATGATCCCCATCGTCATCCTCTTCGTCGTGTTCCAGCGCTATTTCGTCGAGGGGGTTTCGACGAGTGCTTTGAAAGGCTGATGGTCAGCAGTAAAGCTGCGGGGCTACCGGCTATCCGCTGCAAATGAGGTTTTTTCATGCTGCCACTCAAAGAAGACGACACCTACGCCGTTTTGTCCGATCAAGGCATGATCGATGGCGGGGAGCGGGGGTTCTACCGCCACGACACCCGCTACCTCTCGCGCTACGTGTGGAGGCTGCCGGGGTTCAGCCTGCTGGTCTCCGAGACCCCCCGCCCCGACCGGCTGGTGCAGCACTGGAGCCACATCGAAGGACCCTCGCAGGTGGTGGGGCTACGCCGGGAGTTGGTGCTGGAGCGCGGGGGCTTTCGCGAGCGCCTCGAGCTGGAGAACACCTCGTTGCAGCCCCAGAGCGTGGAGATCGGCCTGGAAGCCGCCGCCGACTTCATGGACCTCTTCGAAGCGCGGGGCTGGCATCGCGCACAGCGCGCCGTGAGCGGCTTCACCTACACCGCCGAGGACGGCCTCGAGGTCGCCACCCGCCTCGACTTCACCCCCGACTCACCCAATCGCATCTGGCGCTTCGCCCTAAAGCCCAAGGAGCAGGCCCACGTCGAGGTCAGGGGCACTTTCGACAGCCCCTTCCACACCCACGGCCCCGAGCTGCCAAGCTACGAGGAGTGGGCCCGCCGCTTCCCGCTGCACCTCGAGGGCGGCCACAGCCAAAGGGTGCTCGAGCAGGCCATCCGCGATCTCAGGGCCTTGCTGTTCTCGCTGCCCGAGGGCTACTTCCCCGCCGCCGGCATCCCCTGGTTCGTCTGCCCCTTCGGGCGCGACTCGCTCATCAGCGCCTACATGCTGCTGCCCTGGGGTGCCGACGTGGCCAGGGGCGTGCTGAGCTACCTGGCCAAGCACCAGGGGCAGGTGGTAGACCCCTTCCGCGACGAGGAACCCGGCAAGATCCTGCACGAGGTGCGACAGGGAGAGCTCTCTCGCACTGGCAAAGTGCCCTTTGGCCGCTACTATGGCACCGTCGACGCCACTCCACTGTTCGTAATGCTGCTGCACGAGTACTGGTGCACCTGTGGGGACTTCGAGCTGGTGAAGGCGCTGAAGCCCAACTGGGAGGCGGCGCTGGAGTGGATGAGCACCTACGCCGACCCCGACGGCGACGGGCTGCTGGAGTTCTTCCCCAACGAGAGGGGCCTGACGGTGCAGTCGTGGAAGGACTCAGGCGACTCGCAAAGTCATCGCGACGGCTCGCTGGCCAAAGGGGCGCTCAGCGTTTGCGAGGTGCAGGGCTACGCCTACGCCGCCTATCAGGCCGCCGCGCAGTTCTACCGCGCCCTGGGCCAACCGAGCCAGGCCGAGCGCTGGCAGGCCCGGGCCGCGCGGCTGAGGGCGCTGTTCCATCAGAAGTTTTGGCTGGAGGAGCTGGGCACCTACGCCATGGCCCTCGACGGGGAGAAAAAGCCCCTCGAGGTGCTCTCCTCCAACCCCGGCCACCTGCTGTGGAGCGGCATCGTGCCCGAGGAGATAGCCCCCCGGCTGGTGCGCACGCTCTTTTCCGAAGCGCTGTGGAGCGGCTGGGGCCTGCGTACCCTGGGTGCGGGCGAAGTCCGCTACAACCCCCTCTCCTACCACAACGGCTCGGTCTGGCCTCACGACACCGCCATCTTCGCGGGGGGCTTGGCGCGTTATGGCTTCTACGACGAAGCCCTGAAGGTTTGTGAGGCCCTGTTCCGCCTGGCCATGACCCAGCCCGACCTGCGCCTGCCCGAGCTGGTCGGGGGTTACCCCAGGCACGAGGGCGAGCCCCCGGTCCCCTACCCCGCCGCCTGCCGCCCTCAGGCCTGGGACGCGGCCTCGGTGGTCTACCTGCTGCGGTTGGCGCTCGAGATCGGCAAGAAGCACCCGGTGCAAGGGCTGCTCGAGATCACGCCACCGACGAAAGGCTAGCAGCCCAAGGCGGTTGGCGTCCTACGGCTACGTAGGACGTACGAGCCACGCTGGACTATCGACGATCGACCAGCGACCAGTACTCTGTAATACCAGATTCGGTTAGTTCGTCACCGAATGGTGACGAACTAACCCGACCGAAGGGAGTGCTCTGGGATTCAAAAAGATAGCCTCTGGGTTTTGGTTTTGAAGAGTATCTTTTTGAATCTGGTATAACCGTTGGCGCCGACGATGAAAGACTACCGCGAAGTCATGCAACTGCTCGGTTTTCTACCCGACTTGTACCTGGTCGGAGGCGCAGTGCGCGACATCCTGTATGGCCACGAACCCGAAGACCTCGACTTCGCCACCTCGGCTCCCCCGGAGGAGACCCTGCGGCTGGCCAAGGCACACGGGCTCGAGGCCGTACCCACCGGGATTGAGCACGGCACCGTCACCGTGCTCATCGAACACCACCCCTTCGAGGTCACCACCTTTCGCCGCGACGTGGAGACCTACGGGCGCCGGGCCAAGGTGGCCTGGGGACGGAGCATCCTCGAGGACCTCTCCCGCCGTGACTTCACCATTGGGGCCATCGCCATGAGCGCTAAGGGGGAGGTGGTGGACCCCTTCGAGGGGCAGCGCGACTACGAGGCCGGGCTGATCCGAGCGGTGGGCGACCCACGCCAGCGCTTCCGTGAGGACTACCTGCGGGTGATCCGGGCTGGACGCTTTGCCGCCCGCTACGGCTTCGAGATCGAGGCCGAGACCCTCGAGGCCGCCCGCGAGGCCGCGCCCGAGGTGCTCAGCCACGTGGCGGTGGAGCGGGTCACCGCCGAACTCGACAAGGCCTTCAAGGACCCCACCCCCAGCCGCTTCCTGCGCTACCTCTACGACCTCGAGATCCTCCAGCGGCTCATCCCCGAGTTCGAGGACACCCACCTGCTGCGGCAGAACCCGCGCTGGCACCCCGAGGGCGACGTGTTCACCCACGTCATGCAGGTGGTGGACCGGGCCCCGCCCCCCTACCGCTGGCACGCCCTGCTGCACGACATCGGCAAGAAGGACACCGCGAAGTGGAAGGAGGAGGGCTGGTACAGCTTCCACGGCCACGAGCTCGTGGGCTCGAGGCTCATCCCCCGCATCGCCCGCGACCTGCGGCTGTCCACCGCCCTGCGCGACGAGCTGGTGATTACCACCGCGCTGCACATGGTCCCAGCCCTCACCAAGCCCACCCCCAAAGCCATCCGCCGCTTCCAGGCCGAGGCCGGGAGCCACCTGGCCGCACTCGAGGCCCTCTGCCGAGCCGACGCCGGCGAGCGCCGCCCCGAAGAAGCCTGGAAGTTTTTCGAGCCCCAGCCCGTACCCATCAAGCCCCTGCTACAAGGCCGCGACCTGATCGCACGGGGTCACCGCCCAGGCCCCGAATTCGGGCGTATCCTGCGGGCGGCTTACCAGTACCAGCTCGAATTCGGGGAAACCGATCTGGAGAAGCTCTACCAGGCGGGGCTCGAGGGCCTCACCCCACCAACCTCACGCCCTCGCCAAAGGGAAGGTTCTCGAGGTCCACACCACCCGGCGTAATGGCCCACAGCACCGGAAGCTCGGGGGGCTCAGGGGGGAAGTCGCCGTAGCCGTCGGTCAGGTAGACGCACACCCCGCCCAGGTAGTCCTCGTGGACCTCGTGTACGGCCTGGAAGAAGGGGCGAAAGTCGGTGCCGCCACCGCCTCGAGGGGTGGGGATGGGGTCGCCCGGACCCAGGACGTAGGGACCGTAGATGGCGGCATCGGCATAGTAAAGCCAGCACTCGAGCTGGGGATAAGCCCACAGGATGCCCTGCACCTCGGCCAGGAAAGCCCGCACCTGAGCGTCATCGACCGAAGCCGAGGTGTCTACGGCCAGGTAAAGGCGCAGTTTGTGGCCCTGCAAAGCGTCGAGGTAAAGCCCCCGACCGATGTAGCGCCGGTCGAAACCCTCGAAGTCGGTGGGGGTGGCGGTGAGGAAGCGCCAGAGCATGGCCCGCCAGTCTAGCCGGGGCGGGCTGGCCGCCGCCAGCAGGCGCTCGAGCCCCGCCGGGGTATCCCCTTTGTGCAGGCCCCGCGCCAAGGCGGCAGCCTGCTGGTTGGCCCGCGCCCAGTGGGCCTCGAGTCGGCTTTTCCTGGCCTCGCTCATCGAGTCATCGCCCAGTCCTCCGGCCCGCGAACGCCGGGATTCCTCCTCGGCCCCCTCGGCGTCGGCAGGAGCGGCCTCGAGCAGGTCCAGGCCAGGTAGCTCGTATTTTTGGCTGTGCTTGAGCAATAGGGCATAGACCTCCTCCACGCTGTAGCGCTCGAGGGCTGGGTCGAACAGCGCTCCTTGCGGCAGTTCGAAGCCATGATCGCGCAGGATGCCGTTGACCACGATATCGGCAGCGATGTTCCAGAGCTGGGGATTGCGCAGCGAGCGCCGGGTGACGTGCAGGTGAGCGGCGTGCAGGACCTCGTGCAGCAAGACCCCCTCGAGTTCGCGCTCGGAGAGCTTGTTCATGAAAGCCGGGTTGTAGTACACGTCGTGCCCGTCGGTGGCGGCAGTGATCACTTCGCGCGAGGGGCGAAAGCGGGCAAACAGCGCCAGGGTGGCGAAGAAGGGCGAGCGGCTGCGAATGCGCAACAGGGCTGCCGAGAGGCGGCGCTCTAGGGTGTCGCTCATGGGACCTCCTTGCTGCGCAGGCGCTCCCGTGCGGCCTGTCGCACGACCCGGTTACCGTCGAAGGTCGCCAGGTAGCGCAGGATCTCGAGCGGCGTGGAGGGGTTGGAGGCCAGCGCGTAGCGCACCAGCCACTCCCCCGCCGCCCAATTGCGCACCTTGCGCAGCTCGGCCACCGGGACCTCGGGGTGGGCCAGGGCTACCGCCCGGTTGAGGCTGTAGCGCGAGCGACAAGCCTCCCGCAGCAGGCGTTCCCGGCTGGCCCGGCGCAGGCTCTCGTCCGCGCGGGGGTTGCGCCAGGCGCTGCGCCGCACCAGCTCATCGGGATCAGATAGCAAGCCCTCGAGCGCCTCCCGCGCCACCGCAGGATGAGCGGCCACCGCCTGCCGCACGTCGCGGTCGGTATCGGTGGCCAGCGTGGCGAGGAGCTCGGGCGGGGTGGCGGGGTTGTGGGCTACGGCTTGGCGCACCCGCCAGTCGGTGTCACAGGCCAGTCGCTCCAACGCCGCCCGCGGCACCGACGGGTTGGCCGCGGCCAGGCGGCGGCAGTTGGCCGAGCCCCTGGCGAGTTGCTCGAGCACCATCGGCTCGAGCGGCTGCAGCGCCAGGGCCCGGCGGGCGAGCTCGAGGGTTCGGGAACAGAGGCTGGGATTGCGCCGCACGACCGCCTGCAGACTCTCGTCCTCGTCGAGCAGCAACCACAACTGGGCCTCCACGGGCAGGGCGGGGTTCTGGGCCGCTTTCCGGCGCACCTCGAGGTGCTCGTCGCGGGCCAGAGCCAGCAGCACCTCGCCGGGGGCCGAGGGGTGCAGGGCTACCCCCTGGCGTACGTCAGCGTCGCTATCCTGAGCCAGCAAGGCCAGCAGCTCCGCGGGCAGGGCGGGATTGTGGGTGAGGGCCTGGCGCACCCGCCAGTTCTCATCGGAGAGCAGCTCGAGCAGGGTTTGCAGGGGAGTGTCGGGGTGACGGGCCGCCAGCTGGCGGCTCCACTCCTCTCCCCGCCCCAGGTGGGCCAGCACCGCCGGATCCACGGGGGAGCGCTGAGCGCGGATGCGCCGGTAGAGCAGGGGAGCCGAGGGCAGGGCCTCCAGAAGCGGGGCAAACAGGGCCTGGATGGCCGAGAGGGGAAGGGCAGGGTTGTCCCCCGCCGCCTGCCGCACGTCGCGGTCGGCATCCTCGAAGAGCCGGCGCAGGACGTGGGGTGGGGTGGCGGGGTTCTGGGCCACGGCCTGGCGCACCATCCAGTGGGCGTCTTCGGCCATCCGCTCCAACAGCACCGGTGAAATCCCCGGGCGGCGGGCCACCCGGATGCGCACCTCGGGGTTTTCGTCCTGGGAGAGCGCGGCCAGGGTTTCAGGCGGCGTGCGCGGGTGCTGGGCCACCGCCTGGCGCACGTCGTGGTCGAGGTCGGCGCCCAGCAGGGCCAGAACCGAAGCCGGGGTATTGGGGTTGTGCGCCACCGCTTGCCGGATCTGCCACTCCGCGTCCTTAGCGCAGCTCTCCAGCACCCCCTCGGGCAGGGCCGGGTGGAGCGCCGCCCATCGCCGGGCCCAGGGCTTCTCCAGCGCCAAACGGGCCAGCAACTCGGGGCTCAGGCTGGGGTCGGCCCGGCGCAGGCGCTCGAGCCAGGCCAGGGTCTGGCGCGGCACCGCGGGATTGGAGAGAGCGGCCCGTCGCACCTCCTCGTCGCCGTCACACAGCAGGCGCTCGAGCAGGTCGGGAGGGGTCCTGGGGTTGGCGGCCACCGCCTGGCGCACGTCACGGTCGGGGTCCTGAGCCAGGCGGCGTAGCAAACGCCTGTCCAGATGGGGATTCCGCGCTACCGCCTGCCGTATGCGCCAGTCCTCGTCGAAGGCCAAGCCCTGCAGGGCCCTGGAGGGGAAGCTGGGGTGGGACAGGAGCAGCGGGCGCAACCCCGGAACTCGCTCGGACAGCTCGAGCAGCCGCTCGGGGGGTAGGGGTCGGCCTACCAGCAGGTCGTGGGCGAAGCGCCGGGCCGAGCGGGGGGTGCGGGGGTTCTCCGCCGCCGCCCGCCGCACCTCCTCCACCTCGTCCAGCAGCAACTGGGCCAGGGTCTCGGGTGGGGTCTGGGGGTGGGCAGCCACCGCCTGCCGCAGGGCGTAGTCCGGGGCCCGGGCGATACGTCCCAGCAACCACGGCGGCACCAGTCCCAGCGCCAGGGCATCGAAGAGCTGGGTGCCATCGGCCTCGGTGGACAGCTCGCGTAAAGCAAGCTCAGCAGGGACCTCCTCCCCCGAGAAAGCAAGGTGAAGGCGGGCGGCCTGCTGCACCTTCTCGCTGGGGTGGCTCCGCAGGGCCTCGAGCACTTCGGGCGAGAGCAAGGGGTTGCGGCACAGCGCCAGCAGCGCCTCCTCCTCTGCATACTTCAAGGCCCAGCGCACGAACTCAGGCCAGCAGGCCGGGCTGCCCAGCAGGCGGTCGCGGCTCTCCGGGCGCATCTCGGCCAACAAGTTGGGGTTCTCCAGCAGCAGCAGCTCGAGCACCGGGTTGCGCAGCACCTCCTCGGGGAAGTGCACCGCCAGCCGCAGCAGCACCTGGGTAGGGGTGTTGGGGTTGGCCGCCACCGCCCGGCGCACCTCGGCGGCAGGGTGGGTCGCCAGCTGAGCCAATCGCCGGGGAGGGGTGGTGGCCTGGGTGGCCTCGAGCAGCGCGTTCATCCTAAAACACCAGCTCGCGGAACTTGCTCAAGAACTCCCCGAGTTTCGGTTCAGCCTGGCGCAGCTGCGCCAGCTCGCCCAACCGCCCGCGCTGGCGCAACCGGTTAAACAGGTCGCAGGCGAACAGCTGCACCCACTCGGGCGGAGCAACCTCCACCATCCAGCGGAAAGCGTGCAGGGCCTGCTGGGCGTTCTCGGCCCGCAGGGTCAGGCCCAGGGTCAGGGCGTAGCGGGCAGAGGGCTCGGCGGGGAAGGTCTTGTCGCTGCGGCCCTCGAGGATGTCGGTGAGCTGTGGCAGCGCCGCATAGACCTGCTCAAAGGCCGCAAACTCGGCAGCGGCTCCCTGGCCCACCACCGGGGCGATGTCTAGCCCGGCTCTGAGCAACTGCGAGGCCATCTCCCAGCTACGCGGGCTGGGCCAGGCCGGGTTCTTGGGGTCGAGCTGGTGCAGCAGCGCCGGGCGGAAGGCCAAAAAAGCCAGGATGCGCTCGTGGATCCCGTTGCGGAAGGCATAGGCTTTGAAGCTCTCGAAGTCGGGTTCGACCTCGAGGTGCAAAAAGCGGTTGGCCAGGGGTGCGGGCATATCGAAGACGGCGGCCCGGTCTTCCTTACGGTTGCCCGCGGCCCACACGTACCACCCCTCCGGCAACTCGTATGAGCCCACCTTGCGGTCGAGGATGAGTTGCTGAGCGATGCCCTGCAGGGTGGGTGGGGCCATGTTTAGCTCGTCGAGGAAGAGCACCCCCTCCCCTTCGCGGGGTAGAAACTCCGGCGGAAACCAGCGCGAAACGCCACGCTCAGGCACCGGCAGCCCGCGCAGGTCGGTGGGGGCCAGTTGTGAAAGCCGCAGGTCGATGAAATCCAGCCCATGAGCCCTGGCCGTCTGGGCTACAATGCTCGACTTCCCCACCCCCGGCGGCCCCCACAGCATCACCGAGAGCTTGATCCCGTGCTGGATGAGACCCCGCAGGTAGTGCTCGAGCGCATTGGGTGTCACGCTTGCAAGGTGAGGTTACTCGGCTGTGGCTGCTGTATGCCAGGTCACCTTCTGGGTCGGATGCCATAAGCTAAAGGTCGAAGGCCATTGGAGCCTTTGCTTCGCCCATCAGCCATGGGGCCTTCTTGTTATGGATTTCTCATTTCGCCCGGCTTATACTTCGAGGCGACGCGAGCAAGCTTCCTGCGGTACAATGCCTTTGTTACCCAGGAACTCCAAGGCGCAGGGGGACCGGAGGTTATGCGTTTTTTTGTTTTAGGGGACGTCTCCGTAGATCTGATCTACTTTCTCGAACGAATTCCTGAACCCGGCGAGGAGGTGCCCTCGCAGCGGGCTCTGATGAAACCCGGCGGAGCCGGGGCAACGCTGGCGGCGCAGCTGGCCAGCCTGGGGCACAGGGTATACCTGGCCGGGCGGGTGGGCAAAGACCCCTTTCGCCAACTAGCCCTGAGCGAGCTCGAGCGCGTCGGGGTGGACCTGCGCCACTTGCAAGAAGACCCCGAGCGGCAGACCTCGAGCGTGCTGATCCTGGTGGTGCCCGGTGGCGAGCGCTCGATGATCTCGGCGGGCGGGGCCAGCCGCTACCTCGACGCCGCCGAGTTCAAGAGCAAGCACCTGGACCAGGTAGACGCCCTGGTGCTCTCGGCTTACGCCCTGGTGGGCGGCCCCCAGCGGGAATACGCCGTCAAGGCGCTGGATACTGCCCGCAAGCGAGGGCTGCCCATCTTCGTAGACCTCGGCACGGGTGCGGTGCGTTCGGTGGGAAAGCCGCTGCTGGAGTACGTGCGTGGCGTACCCTACATCACCATGAACCAACAGGAACTCTTGGCCCTCACCCAGACCGACTCCATCAGCGAGGGGGTCGAAGCCCTCAAGGGCTATGGCCTCGAGAACGTGGTGATCAAGGTAGGTGCTCTGGGCTCGATCGTGGTCACTGCCAAGCAGCAAGAACTCGTCGAACCCTTCCCGGTGGAGAACGTCGTGGACACTACCGGGTCCGGTGATGCCTTCACCGCCGCCTTCGCCCACGCGGTGATGGAAGGCCGGGATCTGGTCACGGCGGCGCGGCTGGGCAACCTGGCCGGAGCGCTGGCCGCGACCGCGGTGGGCGCGCAAGGACAGCTGGTGACGCTGCAAGACTTGTTGCAGACGAAGTCGCTCTTCGATGGCTGATCGCCAAAGCTAAGCACCGAAGGCTAGACGCTAAACCCTGGACCCCCTCATACCGGATTCAAGAGGCTATCTCTTTGAATCCCAGAGCCCTCGGCCGCCGAGGCGTCGGGAACGAACCGACCGAACCTGGTATCAAAGCCTCCCGAAGTACTCCTGGATGGCCCGCAGCAGGCTCAAGCCGCTGTCGCCGCTCTTTTCAGGGTGGAACTGGGGTGCTACCAGGTTGTCCCTGGCGTACACCGCCGTAAAGCGGGTTCCTTCATAGTCGGTGATGCCCACGCTACCCTCGACGAGGGGCGCGTAGTAGGAGTGTACGAAATAGAAATAGCGCCCCGACAGCGCCTGGAAAAGGCCCTGGTATTCGACCGTGTTCCAACCCATCTGGGGCACGCGGCGTGCCCTGAAGCGGGCCAAAACCCCCGGCACCAGCCCTAAGCCGGCCACCTCAGGGGCCTCCTCGGAGCCTTCGAAGAGGATTTGCATCCCCACGCAGATGCCCAAAAAGGGCTTCCCGCTGGCGATATGCTCACGCACCACGCCCTCGAAACCCGAGGCCCGGAACGAGCGCATGACCTGGCCGAAGTGGCCCTGGCCGGGCAGCACCAGCAGGTCGGCTTTTTTGGCCTCGGCGGGGTCGGAGGAAACCCGCACCGCGTAACCGGTGGCCTCGAGCGCCTTGGCTGCGCTGCGCAGATTGCCCGAGCCGTAGTCGATGAGCAGGGTCTTCATAGGGCTTCCTTGGTGCTGGGTAAGTCGTCTCGGGTGAGACGGGTGGCGGTGTAAAGGGCCCGCGCCAGCGCCTTGAAACTGGCCTCGAGCACGTGGTGGGCTTCCCGACCCGCCAGCAAGCGCAGGTGCAGCGTCATACCCGCGTGGTTGCACAGCCCCCGCAGGAACTCGCGCAGGTGGTAGGCGCTCATGCCCCCCGGAGAGCCGTCAATGGCGAGTTCCTCGGGCGCAAAGGCCAGATGGGGTCGTCCGGAGAGGTCGAGCACGGCCTGCACCAGCGTCTCATCCATGGGCACGCTGGCCTCGCCGTAGCGCTCGAGCCCCCGCCCCTCGCCGATAGCCTGCTTCAGCGCCTGTCCCAACACGATGCCGGTGTCCTCGACGAGGTGGTGGGGCTCGACCTCGAGGTCTCCCTTGGCCTCCAACACCAGGTGGAAGCGTCCGTGGCGCTGGAAGGCGGCGAGCATGTGGTCGAAGAAGGGCAGCCCCGTGGCGATCCTGCCCTCCACGGGACCATCGAGGCCCAGGGTGAGCCGGATCCAGGTCTCGGCGGTGGCCCGCTCGACCGTCGCGCTACGCATGCCCCACCTCGGCCAGGGCAAAGGCGGCTTCCAAAAAGGCGTCGTTCTCGGCGGGCGTACCCACGCTCACCCGCAGAAAGCCCTCGAGCCCGGCGTAATGGTCCTGCCGCCGCACCAACACCCCGCGCCCCAGCAGCCCCGCGAAGGCCGCGGCAGCGTCCGGGGTGCGGACGAGCAGGAAGTTGGTGTGGCTGGGGTAGACCTCCCAGGTGGGGTGCTCGAGCAGGGCTTGGTACACGCGCTCGCGCTCGCGCACGATAGCCTGGGCGCGCTCGAGGGCGTAAGCGGGCTGCTCGAGCACGGTGAGCAGGATGGCGGCGGTATGGGCGGGCAGACCGAAGGGTGGGATCAGGTTCTGCAGCACTGCCGCCACCTCCGGCGAGGCCAGCAAGTACCCAGCGCGGATGCCCCCCAACCCCCAAGCCTTGGAGAAGGTGCGCAGCAGGGCCACGTTGGGGTTGGCCCTGGCCAAAGAACGATAGTCGGTGCCGGAGAACTGGTGATAGGCTTCGTCGAGCACCAGCAGCCAATCCCTCCGGGCGGCCTGCTCGGCCAGCGCCTCCACCTCGGCTTGGGCGAAGAGGGTGCCGGTAGGCGCGTGGGGCAGCGGCAAAAACAGCACGCCGGGCTCCCCTTCCATGGCCTCCAGCAGCTCCTCCAACGGCAGCCCGAAGCGCTCACCCAGCCGCACGGCACGGTAGGGCGTCGCGGCGATCTGCGCGGAAAAAGCATAGTGCGGGAAAGCCGGAGCCGTGTCCAGAACACGATTACCCGCCTGAGCCAGGCCCTGGATGATCAAGTTGGAACCAGGGCTCATCACGATGCCTTCGAAGGGCCACTCCAGCCACTCGGCCAGCCTCACCCGCACCTCCTCGGCGTGCAGCTCGGGGTAGCGGTTCCAGGGCAAGGCCGCCAGCCGCTCGAGCGCCCGCCGCTTGAGGGCTGGGGGAAGGTCGAGGGGGCTCTCGTTCTGGTCGAGCTTGATGCGGGCTTCCACCTTCTTGTAAGGGTAGCTGGGCAGGCCGCGCAGGTGCGGCTTGAAGGCATTCACAAGCGCGATTTTACCTTAGGAACGCGGGGGGGTAGATGCCGGGAGCCTGTAAAGCCTTTGCCTGTACATCGGCGTTTGACAAGCCTGCCACGGAGTGAATTAAACTGACTGCGGGTCGCCAGACCCATTCCTTCAGGGCGGAGTGCAAGTCTCCACCGGCGGTACAGCCCGCGAAGCCTGGAAATCTGCGGCACATCCAGGCCCGATTCGGTGAAATTCCGAAGCCGACCGTGAAAGTCGGGATGGGAGAAGGAGTGAAGCTCGAGTCACCTGGCTCGAGCGCAGAGCATGTCCAATACCTCATAACGCAAACCCCACACAACGCATGGCTTAAGGTAGCGTCGGTCGGTTCGTGCCTGACCGGGTTTCGCTTGGGTTGCACGTGTGGACCTGAGGTTTGCTCGAATGAAAAAGTGGGTTTTCGTCGTCGCTGCGCTACTGCTCTCGCTGGCTCAAGCCGAGAAGTTGCGGGTGGGGTTGGGCTACCTACCCGACGTGCAATTTGCACCGTTCTACGCGGGGGTGGTGGAGGGGATTTACGGGAAGAAGGGCCTCGAGATCGAGTTCCAGCACGGTTTTGCCAGCGAGCTTTACCCTCTGCTCGCGCAGGGCAAGCTCGACTTCGTGGTCGCCGACGCCGAGGACGTGATCGCGCTGCGGGCGCAGGGCATCCCGCTGAAGTACGTCATGGCGCTCTACCAGTCGGTGCCCAACGCCCTGTTCTCGCTGGCCGAGAAGAACATCAAGTCGGTGCGTGACCTCAAGGGCAAGACCATCGGCATGCCGGGGATGTTCGGGGTTTCGCTGACCTCGCTCCAGGCCATCCTGCGGGCAGCCGGGCTCAAGGAAAGCGACGTGAGGATCGTCAACATCGGCTTTACCCAGGCCGAAGCGGTGGTGCAGAAGCGGGTGGACGTGGCCATGGGCTTCATCAACAACGAGCCGGTCTTCCTGCAGAGCCAGGGGGTCAAGCTCAACGTGATCCCCGCCGGGCCCTACAACCGCTCGCCGGGCAACGGCATCATCAGCACAGATAGGGTGCTCGAGAACGCCGACCTCGCCCGACGCTTCCTTAGCGCCTCGCAGGAGGCCATGGCCTTCACCATCAGCAACCCGCGCAAGGCTTTCGAAGCCGCCAAAAAGTACGTGCAGAACCTCGACGAGGTGCGCTATGCGGTGCTCACCACCTCCATCCGGCTCTACGAATCGCCCTACAGCCGCCAGATGGGGCTAGGCTTCTCCAACCCCCAGGCCTGGGCCAGCAGCCTGAGCCTGCTCAAGGCCACCGGGCGCGTGAACACCACCCTCCCGGCGAGCGAGTTTTACACCAACGCCTTCCTGACGCCCAATTTGCAAGCGAGAAAGTAGGTTCTCGAGGAGGCAACGGTGGGCCTGAAGGGGCCCACCGTTGCTCACTTCTGCCTAGAGGTAAGTTTTGAACCACTCGAGCGTCATGCGCCAGGCATCTTCGGCGGCGTCCTTCTTGTAGTTGGCCCCCGTATCGTTGTGGAAGGCGTGGTTGGCTCCCTCATAGATCTTGATCTGGTAGCGGATGTTGGCCTTCTTGAGGGCTTCCTCGAGCGCAGGAATCCCCGCGTTGATGCGGGTGTCGTTACCCCCGTAGATGCCCAGCACTGCCGCTTTGATGCCCGGCACCTTGGCCAGGTCGGGGGCCGGGCCGTAGAAGGGCACCGCGGCCTTGAGTTCGGGCGCTTCGGTGGCCAGCCGCCAGGTGAGGCCGCCGCCGAAGCAGAAGCCCACCACCCCCAGCCGATCGGCCTGGACTCCCGGGGTGGCCTTGAGCACCTTGAGGGCCTCGAGCAAGTTGGCGACGTGCTCATCGCCAGAGGTCTGGGCCAAGAAGCTGGAGATCTGCGCGGTGTCGGTGATCCGGGCCGTTCCCCCGATCCTGGAGACGAGGTCGGGAGCGAGGGCAATATAGCCTGCCTTGGCGACCCTGCGAGCGACGTCTTGGATGTGGGGCTGCAACCCCCGGTTCTCGTGGATCACCAGGATGCCCGGAGCCGCCGTGACCCCTTTAGGCCTGACCCGGTAAGCCATGTGGGTAAAGCCGCGGGCCTGGTACTCGATCATCTCAGCCTCGATGGCCGGATCGTTGGGGTCTACCAGCGGCTGGCCCTGTGGAGGGGTAGCCTGGGCCACGACCTCCTGGGCCTGGGCCAGCTCCGCCGGGCTGGCAGCCATACCCAGCGAGCCCAGCAGGGCCTGCGCCCCCCCGACCCCGCCCCCCAGCAGCACCATGCGGCGCAGGAACTCCCGGCGCTCGAGTTCGCCTTCACGGTAATCCTCGGCAAATTCCTCGACGACGTAGCGGTACAGGTCCTGACGTCCCGATTCCATGCCCTACCTCCTTTTCCTCGCCACAACCAGAGGTCATTCAACACCACCACCCCCCCTGTAGCGCTAGGGCACAGGTTGCATTTACCCCCGGCGGAGACCATGCCGGGTTCAAAGCGGTTCTGTGGGTTACTTCCGCTCCACCTGCATCGCCTTACGCTGCGCCTCCTCGAGCGCGGCTTTGGCGCCGATCCCCCCCTTGAGGGCCCGCTCGAGGGCGTCCTCGAGGAAGCTGTACCAAAGCACGAACTCAGGGTCCTGCAGCCACACGTCGGCGTTCTCGACCTGGGAGAAGGCCACCCGGCGGCGAGGATCGGCTTTGTACCAGTCCTCCAGCAGCGGCTGGGCTGCACGGCGCATGGGCATGTAGTAGGTGGCCTTGACCCACTTGGCGATGTTCTCCGGCTCCATCAGGTACTTCCAAAAGGCCACGATACCCCTGACCTGCTCGGGGGAAACCCCCTTGAAGGGGATCAGCACGCCCCCGGCCAGGGGCACCTTGCCACCGGCCTCGCGGGGCACCGCCGTGACGCCGAGCTTGAAGGGGATGGGAGCGCGGTCTTCGATGAGGGGCCAGATGGTGATGGGGGCGACGCCCATGAAGGCCTTGGTGCGCAGGAAATCGGCCACCGAGAACTGGGCCTCGGCGATGTTGCGGCTCTGGGCGACGCCCTTCTTTACCAAGTCCTGGAGGTACTCCAGCGATTCTACCACCTTGGCGTCGGTGAAGTTGGGCTTGCCGTCCTTGCTCACCAGGCTCCCGCCCCGGCTCATCACCAGCACGTTGAAGCTGTAGATGTCAGAGGAGACGATGTACCCCTTGGCGGCCCGGCTGGTGAGTTTCTGGGCTGCGCTGGCCACCTCCTCCCAGCTCGTCGGAGCCTTGAGGCCCTTAGCGCCGAACTGGTCGGCGTTGTAGAAAAACACCGGCACCGACAAGCCGATGGGCAGGCCATAGGTCTGACCCCGTACCTTGCCGGTCTCGAGGAAGCCCGGATAGAAGTCGCCTGGAATCCCCGTGAGGTAGCCGTCCAGCGCTACCCCCAGTCCCTCCTGCACGATGCGGCCCAGGAAGGAAATCTCCCCGTGGAAGAGGTTGGGGGCTCCACCCGAGCGCAGCGCAGCCAGCAGCTTGATCCCACCCTCGCGGTAGTCACCCACGTAGCGGTAGGTGATGCGATAGTCCTTCTGCTGGGCGTTGAACTCCTTGATGAAGCCCTCGAAAAGTTCCTGGGCGGGCGGACCCGCCGTATGCCAGAAGACGATCTCGGTGGGGCGCTGGGCTAAGGCCGGCAAAGCCAGCAAAAACACAAACAGCATCACAACACGACGCATCTAGCCTCCAAGTCTGCCATAGTGTGCCACAGCGGCAGATTAAAACTTTGGGCATGCGTCACCACAGTCCTATCAACCCTTGAGCCCTTCCTCGAAGGTCTCCACGATGCGCCGTTCGTAGATCAGGTAGACCACGATGAGGGGAAGGGTGGCCGCCAGCGCCGCCGCCGAGAGGGGCCCCCAGTCGGCGGGGTTCTGCCGCTGGAGGTCGGTGATCCAGGTCTGGACTGTCTTGAGCTGCTCACTCCCGGCCACGATGCGAGGGTAGAGTACTAGGTTCCAGTGGGCGGCGAAGCTCAGCACCCCGGCGGCGATGAGCTGGGGCCGCAGCAGGGGCAGCAGGATCGCGCTCAGGATCACCCGGTTGCCCGCCCCGTCCAGTCGGGCGGCCTCGAGCAGCTCCGCCGGTACGGTCTTCATGCCCTGGTAGAGCAGGTAGACGATGAAGGGGCTGGCCGCGAAGGGCAGCACCAACGCCCACACCGTATCCAAGATGCCCAGCCCCTGCAGCAGTCCATACAGCGGTACCAGCAGCAATTCGGCGGGGATGGTCAGCATCACCAGGAAGAAGGGCAGCAGCCGCGCCCCCTCCCGGATGGCGTAGGCCGCCAGGAATCCGGTGAACAGTTGCAGCAGGGTGACGCTCCCCGACAGCAGCACCGAAAACAGCAATCGCCCCCAGAAACCCTCCCAGAACACCCCCCTCGAGAGCACCGCGAAGTTGGCAAGGCTGAAGTGCAAGCCGAAGAACTCCCCGGCGAAGACCTGCTCAGGCGGGATAAAGGCCGCGTAGGCCATCCAGAGAAAGGGCAGGCCCACCAGGAAGGCCACGGTGAAGACGAAGAGGTGACGGATCATGCGGGCCTCCAGGAAGGCCCAACGCCCAACGCCAAGGGCCGCAAACCCTGACCCCGAGCCGCCGGCGTTTGGTGTATTGTCTCTGGCCTCTTGCGCATAACCCTACTCATGCTCCCCCCCGCGCAGCAGCCGGGCCTGGGCCAGGGCGAAGAACAACGTCAGGAGCAGGATGATCACCGTTACAGCCGCAGCGTAGCCCAGGCGGAAGTTCTCGAAGCCGGTTTCGTAGAGGTAGTAGCCCAGTACCCGCGTTCCCCCAAAGGGACCACCCCGCGTCAGCAGGAACACCGCGCTGTAGGACTGCAAGGAAAGCACCGTGCCGATGACCACCAAGAAGGTGATGGCCGGGCGCAGCAGGGGCAGGGTGATGTAGCGAAAGGCCTCGGCGGGCGAGGCCCCGTCCACGGCGGCGGCCTCGAGCAGGGCCCTGGGGATGCCCTTCAAGCGCGCTGAGACCACCAGCACCCCGTAGCCGATGTGTCGCCAAAGGGTGAACAGCGCGATCAGCACCAGCGCCCAGAACACCTCCTGGTCCCAACGCGGGATGGGAAGCAAGCTGGCCAGCGCCCCGTACTCCGGCGAGAACAGCGTATACCAGGCCACCGAAGCCCCGCCTAGCGTGACCAAGCCCGGCAGAAACAGTAGCGCCTTGATGGCCCGCTCGTAGCGCTGGCCGTCGAGCGCCAGAGCCAGCAGCACCGAGAGGACGATGAAGGGTGGCAGGGTCAGCAGGGCCAGCACCAGCGTGGTCACCAGGCTGCGCCCGAAGTCGGGATCGCTGAGGATGTCGCGGTAGTTTTGCAGCCCCACCGGTTTGGGCTCAGAGAGCCCCGACCAATCCCACGTCGAAAAGCGCAGCACGTCCAGGAAGGGATAGAGCAAAAACAGCACCAAAAGCCCTGCCGCGGGCAGGGCAAAGAGGTGCGCTGGATTAAAACGAAATCTCATGCAGAGGTGGTGCGGCCTCGAGCCCTACCACAGGTAAAGCGCCGAGAGCTTGAGCCAGTAGCGGTCGGTGAGGGCGATCTCGAGGGCGATGGGGTCGAGGTAAGCACGGAAGCCCACCCCGTAGGCCAGGCTGAAGCCACCCTGGTAGCCCAGCCCCACGTAGGCCGAGAGGGCGCTGCCGGGCAGCTCGAGGGTGGCTGTGGGCCCCAAGTGGGCGCCGAAGGAGGGAGCGGTTGCCCCGTTCTTGGCCGCGTAGCGCAGCTCCAGGCCCGCCCCCACCGACATCGAGAGGTCGCCCACCACCAACGCCGGGATCAGGTTGAGGCGGCTGAGCGTCCAGACCTCGACCCCTCCGGCAGCCAGGGGGTTGAGCTCGAGGTCGAGCCCGGTGTCGAGGCCCAGCAGCGGCAGGTTGAATCCAGCCTGTACGGTCAGGTTCTTGCCCACGGTGAAGCCCAGCCCGGCGGTGTTCTCGGGGTAAGCCGGAACCTGGGCGAAAACCAATCCGCATAGCAACGTGAGGAGTGGGAGAATTCGCTTCATCCTGGAGACCTCCAAAACCCACGCCATCATAACAGGGCTCGCGTGAACCCTTCGCAAGCCCTGAGGGGTTAGTCGGGTGCGACATCGGGTAAGGTATGGTCTGATGCACCACCCACTCTTCCTCCCCTCCGAAGCCGCTCCCGCCGGGGCCAGACCCCTCCCCGAGCTACCCCTGCTGGTGCTGGTGGGCCTCACCGGCGTGGGCAAGAGCAGCCTGCTCGAGGCCCTGGCCTACCCCACCCTGCCCGACCGGCGCGAGGTGGTCGATCGCTACGTGCTGCCGCTGTTCGGGGTCGAGGGCAAAACCCTCGACCGCGCCGAACGCTTCGCCCTGACCCGGCGCTTCCGCCAGACGCACCCCGGCGGGGTGGCCGAGGCCCTGAGCCAAGCCCGCACCCTGCCCACCTGGCCGCTGCTCTTCGACGGCCTGCGGGGGGAAGCCGAGGTGGCCTATGCGCTAGAGCACCTCCCCCTGGCCCACTTCGTGGTGCTCGAGGCCCGCGACCTGACCCGCCTCTCGCGCCTGCTGGGACGCGGAGACCACTTCGACCGGGTGAAGCTGGACTCCGCCGACGAGGGCGAGCTTCGCGCCACAGCTCAGGGGGTGTTCTCGGCGGAGGAGCTCGAGCAGGCCCTGGGGTGGGGGTTCCCCGCCCAGGAGTTGCTGACCAAGCTCAAGATCGTGGTCGAGGAGCGCAAGAACTACGACCCCGAGGGGCCCCGGCGCTTACTGGAGGGCCACCCCCGTGCTCTCTTCCTCGACACCGAGGCCCTGAGCGTCGCGGAGGAAGCGCGGCAGATCGAGGAGTTCGTAGGGAGGATCCATGCCCAGCATTGACGCCATCCGAGCCCGACCCTTCCGCATCCCTTTGCGCGGGAGGCTGCGCTGGGGCAAGACCAGCGAGATGGAGGCTATGGAGCACGTGCTGCTGGAGGTCACCCTCTCCGACGGCTCGGTAGGCCGGGCGGAAATCCCGCCGCGCCCTACCATCTACGGCGAAACCCAGGCCACCGTGCTGGCCGCGCTGGAGTACCTCGCCCCCCGGCTGTTGGGCCTGGAGGTGGAGGACGCCGAGGCCATCCAGGCGGTGCTGCGGAGCTTTCCCGGCCACCTCACCACCAAGGGCGGGCTGGACATCGCGCTGTGGGAGGCCTGGGCTCACTCGCAGGGCCAGGAGCTGTGGCAGGCCCTCGAGCCCCACCATTCCCGAGTGCGGGTGAGCTACATCCTGGGCATCGCCGAACCCGAGGAGATGCTGCGCGATGCCGAGACGGTCTGGGAGGCGGGGGTGCGGGTGTTCAAGGTCAAGGTCGGGCGCGACCTCGAGGGTGACCTCAGGCGCCTGGAGCTGCTCAAGGAGCACTTCCCCGAAGCCGATCTCTACGCCGACGCCAACGAAACCCTCGAGCCCGAGAGCGGCGAGCGCTACCTCAAGGCCTGGGCCGCCGCCGGGCTGTCGTACGTGGAGGAACCCCTGCCCGTCGAGGAGGTCAGGGCCCGCAAGGCCCTGCGCGAGAGGCGCTGGCTGCGCTTCATCGCCGACGACTCCTGCTTCACCCCCCGCGACCTGCGCCGCGAGCTGCAACTCGACACCTTCGACATCCTCAACGTCAAGCCCGCCCGCAGCGGCTACACCCAGAGCCTGGCCATGATGGGCCTGGCCCAGCAAGCGGGCAAGGGGGTGATGGTGGGCTCGCAGGCACTGTCGAGCTTCGGCACCTACCACAGCGCGCTGCTGGCTTTCCTCGAGCCCGTGACCGAGCCCTGCGAGCTGGCCTTCCACCTCAAGGCCCAGGGCAGCTTCCTGGAGTTCCCTCCTCTGCGCGAGGGCTGGCTACACTGGGAAGACCTCCGGGCCTGCCGCTTCGAGCCTGAAGCCTTCGAGGGGTACGCCCTCTAAAGGCCCAGGCCAGGGCCACGCGAAGCCGATCGAGGGGCTACTGCGGCAAAGATAGCCGACAGTCACCTGCGTCTAATACCGGATTCAAAAAGATCATCACCCAAAGCAAAGACCTTCAGAGGCTATCTTTTTGAATCCTAGAGCACACCCTTCGGTCGACCGCCCCGCCAAAACGGGACGGCGTCCCCGAATGGGGACGAACTGACCGAATCTGGTATAAGTGTCCTCCATTTGATTTTCCCTCATCTGGGGCCCCCGCGGGGGGCGTTGATCCGCGCGCCGATGGGAAAACTTGGTAGACGCCAAGCCAAGATGCGAAGCTTCCCGCGGGGTACTTAATCCCTACCCCTCCCGGTAAAAACGGCTGTTGAGGTAGTAATCCGTGAACAGAACCTTGACGAACGCCACCGTAGGCACCGCCAGCAGCGCTCCGGGGATGCCGAAGAGGCCGGCAAAGATCAGGATGGCCGAGATGGCGGTCACGGGGTGGATGTTGACCGCCTTACCCACGATCTGGGGGCCAAAGAGGTTGCCCTCGAGCTGGTTGGCGATCCACAGAACCAGCACGGTCAGCAGCGCCTTGATCAGGGGTGGGTCTTGGGTCAGGGCCAGCAGGATGGCCGGGACCGAGGAGATGATGATCCCCACGAAGGGGATGAAGTTGAAGATGAAGGCCAGGAAGCCCAGGCTAGCCGCCAGCGGGATCCCCACGATCCACAGCCCGACCCCCACCACCGTTCCCACACACAGCGCCACCAGGATTTGACCGCGCACGTATCCGCCCACCGCCCGGTCGAGCTTGCCGGCGATCTCCAGGGCCAGCGGCTGGTAGGGAAGGGGCACGGCCCGCAGCATGGTCTGCCCAATCTTGGGGAGGTCGTAGAGCAGGTAGATGGAGATGGTAAGCGCCGTGAAAAGCTGGAAGACCCCACCCAACACCGAGGCGAAGAAACCGATGGCGTTGCCCCCCTGTGACAGCAGGGCCCGCAAGGCGTTGAGGAGGGTTTGGGTGAAGCCCTGGAGCAGCGTCTGCAGCGAGACCGAGGCCTGTTGCAGGGCTTGCTCGAGGGCCGGGGGCAGCTGGATGCGCCCGATCTGCTCGGGTAGACCGCCGACCCAGTTGAAGAAGGGGGCCAGGATGGCGGGCAGGCTGGCGACGAAGGCGGAGAGCTGGGCCACCATGTCGGCCAGCAGCACCGAGGCCAACGCCAGGAACAGCCCCAGGCCCGCGTAGACCGCGATGACACCGATGAAGCGAGGCAGTCTGCGCCGCTCGAACCATCGCACGATGGGGCTGGTCAGGTAGGAGAACACGAAAGCCAGCATCAGCGTGGTGACGGCGCTCTGGATCCGGCCCAGGGCCTGAAACAGCGCGACGAGCAAGAGCACATAAACGACGAGCCGCAGCCAGGGACTGCTCCACACCTGCTGAAAGGTCTGAATCACGGCGTTATTCTAAGCCAAACCTCAGCTTAGCCTGCGCCGGTAGGGCTTCGCGCCGCATATCCTGTCCGAAAAACCTGTCCTTGTCGGGTTCTCCGTCCCACAGCTCGAAGAGCAGGCGGGCGCCCGCGCGGCTTTTCTGGGCCGCGGCCTGGGTGCCCGAGTTGCCAACCTTCCCGATGAATTCGCCTTTCCTGACCCGCACCCCCACCCGTATTCCCGGCGCGATCTCCGAGAGGTGAGCATAGACGCTGACGAAGCCTTCGGCGTGGCGTATCCAAACCTCGCGCCCGCGCAGGCGGTCCATCTGGGCGGGGCTGGCCCCGTTCGCCACCGCCTTGATCAGTTCGGCGAACTCGGCAGGGGTGTTCTCCTTGTAGACGCTCTCGGCCTTGATCACCTCACCGCTCCCGGCAGCCAGCACCCCCATGCCGTAGACGATGGGCACGCAGGAGTCACCGTCGACGAAGACAAAGCCGGGGTTGAGCCCTTTACGGTACTCGCGCGGCGCTCCGGGCCAGTTGTTCTGATTTTTGGGCAGGCAAGCACCGGGGATAGGGAAGCTGAAGCCTTCAGGTCCCTGCGCCAGCTTAGCCTCGAGCTTCTCGATCTCCTGCCGCAAAGCCGTGACCTGACGCCGGTTTTGGTTGAGGGCAACGGTTGCAAACAGGGCATAGAGTGCGACCAGGGCCAGCACGATCCAGCCCGGCTTGATCTGCATGGGCTTAACTTACCGCACTCCACTGAGAACACAAAGGTGGGGAGCGCTTCGATGGGTGTAATACCAAAGTCTGGGTGCCAACTTTGCTGGCGTAATGGGCGGACGTCGCGTTTCGCGGCGGGTTTTGGCTCACATGCTTCACGCCCATCGCGGGCGATTTGCCGGGCATAACGTGGGCGATAACGCTTCGAAGCAGAAAGCCCGCAGGCTCTTGGGCTACAATCTTCACGATGGAACTCGAGCCCGCCGCCCAGAAAGCCTTGCGCTTTCAGCGCTACGACCCCCAACCCGACATCGTGGGGGTCTTCTACCAGCCCCTGCGCAAGCACCGCTCGTTGGAGGGAAGCTTCATGGAGTACCTGCGCTTGCAGGGGGGCAGGATAGAGGGCCTGCCCATCGCCTTCGATACCGCACAGATCTCGCTTTCCTGGGCGGTACCGGGACGCATCAACGCCTTTCACCTTCACCCCAAGCGCCCCCAGGATGAGCTGTGGTGCGTACTCGAGGGCGAGCTGTTGGTGTGGCTGGTCGATGTGCGCGAGGCTTCGCCCAGCCAGGGGGCTCGCCGCAAGTACGTGCTCTCGAGCGAGGCCCCAGGCCTGCTGCACATCCCCACCGGCGTCGCCCACGGCTACAAGGCTGGCTGCCGGGGAGCGCTGCTGCTGTACGCGATGAACAGCCAGTTCGATCCCTCTGACCCCAATGAAGGCCGCCTACCGTGGGATCATTTTGGAACAGAGTTGTGGGAAGAGGATCGGGGGTAGCGTGGGGCCTCTCGCGAGGGTGCATACGGGTCGCTCCGGCTTTTTGTGCTCGAGGCGGCTATCAACCACCGGCATAGGATCACGGAGGTATCACAGTGTCGTTTAAGCGCGTGCTGATTACGGGTGGAGCAGGGTTCATCGGTTCAAATTACATCTACTACGCTCTCGAGAAACACCCCGACTGGCAGATCGTCGTGCTGGACAAGCTGACCTATGCGGGCAACCTGGAAAACCTCGAGCCCATCATGGACCGCATCAGCTTCATTCAGGGCGACATCGCCGACCCCGCGGACGTGAAGCGGGCCATGGAGGGAGCCGACGCGGTGCTCAACTTCGCCGCCGAGAGCCACGTGGATCGCTCGCTCATGGACCCTCGCCCCTTCGTCAAAACCAATGTCGAGGGCACCCTGGTGCTGCTCGAGCAGGCCCGCAGGCAGGGACTCGGGCGCTTCCTGCACGTCTCCACCGACGAGGTCTACGGCGACTTGTGGGGCGTGGAGGGGCACTCCCTCGAGACCGACCCCTTCCGCCCGCGCAGCCCCTACGCCGCCAGCAAGGCCGCCGCCGAGCACCTGGTGTTCAGCTACGGCGTCAGCTACGGGCTCGAGGTGGTGGTAACGCGGGGATCGAACACCTATGGCCCCTACCAGTACCCCGAGAAGATCATCCCGCTGTTCATCACCAACGCGCTGGAGGACAAACCCTTGCCGGTCTACGGTCAAGGCCAGGCCCTGCGCGACTACATGCACGCCTACGATCACGCTGCCGGCATCGACCTGGTACTCCACCGCGGCAACAGCGGGGAGGCCTACAACCTCGGCGCCCGCGAGCAGATCCCCGGCAGCGAAGTGGCCGAGCGGGTGCTCGAAGCGTTGGGCAAGCCCCGTAGCCTCATCAAGTTCGTCGAGGACCGCCCCGGCCACGACTACCGCTACTCCGTCGACCCCTCCAAGGCCGAGGCGCTGGGCTGGGTGCGCAAGTACCGCTTCCCCGAGGGCCTGGCCGAAACCATCCGCTGGTTCCAGGCCAACGAGGGTTGGTGGCGACGGGTGCGCGCGAAGAAGGAACACCAGGAGCTGATGCAGTCCTGGTATGCCGGGCGCTGACGAGGCCACGCCGGAGCAGGTCGTTGACTTGAAATATCGGCCCTCCCCGGCTAAAGTAGGGTTCGCGGAAGAGGTCAAATCCTCTTCAGCGCATTGGCATCGATAAAGTGGGGGCCGTTAGCTCAGCCCGGTAGAGCACTCGTCTCCAAAACGAGGTGTCGGAGGTTCGAATCCTTCACGGCCCGCCAGACTATCCCGCTTCCACCATCGGGAAGCAGATGATCTCTAGCCGCCAATGCCCACCATCACCCGCTCGCGCAGGTGGGGTAGGGTGTTACCAAAAGCGGGTTTGCGGTCGGTGGCCAGCAGGATGGCATCGACCAGGGCCTCGAGCGGGTTGGGGGCCTCGAAGGCCCAGGCGATGTCCATCTCGAGGTCGGTGAGCAGGCAGGGCCGCAGTTTCTTGTCGGAGGTCAGGCGCAAGCGGGAGCAATTGGAGCAGAAGGGCTCTGTCACCGGGTTGATGAAGCCGATGGTGCCCAGCGCGCCCGGAATCTGGTAGACCCGTGCCGGAGCGGTGGGATCGGTGTCGAGCTTTTTCAAGGGGCCGAAGTGCCGCTCGAGGACGGCTTTGGTTTCGCGCCCGGCGATAAAGCGCTGCCGGTAGACCTCGGGGTTGGAGTTGTCAAGGTGCATGTACTCGAGGAAGCGCACGTGCAGCGGCTTGTCCAGCGAGAGCGAGGCCAGCGGAATCACCTCACCCTCGTTCATGCCCCTGATCATCACCGCGTTGAGCTTGACGGGCTCGAGGCCCAACTCAAAGGCGGTGTCGATGGCCTCCCAAACCTTCCCAACCTCTCCCCCACGGGTCATGGCGCGGAAGACCTCGGGGGTCACCGAGTCCATGGAGAGGTTTATGCGCCTCAGTCCAGCAGCTTTGAGCTCTTTGGCCTTACGCCTCAAGAGCATGCCGTTGGTGGTGATGGCGATATCCCCGATCCCCAGGTCGCGGGCCGCGGCGATCATCTCGGGCAATTCCTTGCGCACCAGCGGCTCCCCGCCCGTAAAGCGCACCGACTCGAGCCCCAGCAGCTGCATGGCCTCCAAGAAGTTGCGCACGTCCTCGACGGTGACGGTGCCAGGAGGCTCGGTCATCTCCCATCCCAGCGGATGGCAGTACAGGCAGTGCAGGTTGCAACGCGGCGTCACGGAGATGCGCAGGTCCTTGATGATGCGGCCATACTTATCGAGTAGTTTCATGCCGACAGTCCCCGGATCGTGCTGCATGATACTGCAACACGCTTAGCTTAAGCAGCCGGGGGGTTACAAATATCCCTGAGGGGGCCGAGGGCTGATGGTCGAACGCGGGGAGAGGGATGCCCCACTTTCCCCCGCCCCAAGCCGCGCTAAGCTCGAGCCATGAAGACCATCGTGCTGTTCGACGGGGTGTGCAACCTCTGTAACGGCATAGTGCGCTTCATCGTCCGGTGCGACCCGCAGGGACGCTTCCGCTTTGCCTCGCAGCAATCCGAAGTGGGGAGGGAGCTTTTGCGAAAGCACGGTCTGCTCGAGGCCCAAAGCATAGTGGTGCTCGAGGGGGGGCGGGTTTACCTCGAGTCCGACGCGGCTTTGCACATCTTTTACCGGCTGGGTGGGGCCTGGCGGCTGCTTTGTGCCCTGCGGGTCATCCCCAAGCCGCTGCGCGACCGGGCGTACCGCTTCGTAGCCGGCAAGCGCTACCGCCTCTTCGGTAGGCTCGAACAGTGCGCGACACCCACCCCCGAGCTGAGGCGGCGCTGCTTGTAAAGGGCGATTCAGGAATCGCCCTTGCCCGTCTTGTCTTTGGGCCCAATCGCGCCCAGGCGGCTCTTGAGGAAGAGCATAAGGTCCTCGAGCTGCGCCCGCAGGGCACGCTGCTCGCGGATGAGGGCCTCGATGCGGTCTTCGGGGGCACTGAAGGTGAGGGTCTTGTAGAGCAGGGTGGTGTTGCCACACTTGGGGCAGGGAAGCCCGCTTGCCGAGACGCCCGGAGCGTAGAACAGGCGGGTGTTGTCGCGAGGGCACAGCAGGTATTTGGCCCCCACCGCTTCCCCCTTGCGGATGGCCTCGGAAAGTTCGCGGGCTTCGTCGCGGCTGAAACCCAGAAAGAAATCCCCCCCGATCTCCTCGATTCCGCCCACCACCTCGCGGGTCGCGGTGAGGTCGGCCTTGAAGCCGCGGGGCGCCACCCAGGTGATGCCGTTCCACTTGAAGTGACGCAGGTGGCGACGGCGGCTCTTGTCTTCTACCTCGACGATCAGGGTGACCTCGGGGTCTTTGGGGTAGTAGAAGAAGCGCACCGCGTTGACCCCCTCCAGGCTGCTGTCCTTGGGCAGGCTGTAGGAGAGGGGGCCATCGCTGCGTCCGGGAAAACCCACCAGCTCTTGCAGGTCGTACAGGGTCAGACCGGGGTGCTCGAGGTCGCCCTCGAGGATCGCTCGGACCTTCTCAAAAGCCCGCTCCAGCCCGGCGTCCACCATAAGACCAGTCTAGCACGGTCATACGTCACACGCCGAAGGCAAGCACAAAGAAAGGCGGCCAATGGCCGCCTAAAGGGTCGCGCGGTGGCGCTCAGGGCTTGGCAGGGGTGGCGGGCTTCTCCTCCGGCTTGGACTGCTTGGAATCGGCGGGCTTCTCTTCCTTCTTGACCGGGGGCGGGGTGAGCTGCTTGAGCACTTCTTGCAGCTTGTTCTCGATCTTGGCCGCTTTCTTGAGGCTCTCCACCCACTTGCTGCTGGCCTCGACCTTCTTGGTGCGAATCACGTTATCGCGGGCCTCCTGGGCCACTTCCTCGAAAGGCTTGAGCCGCTCGGGGGTGCGGGCCTTGATCAGGAGCACCTGGAAGCTGCCGTCTTCGAGCTTGATCACCTCGCTGACCTCGCCCAGGTTGCTCTTGGGGAAAGTGGCCTTGCTCTCGAAGACCAGCTTGTTGGAAACCGGAGGCAGGGTTCCCGAGGTCACCACGCCGTAGTCCTGCACATTACCGCCCTGGGCCTTGGCCAAATCCTCGAGCTTGCCGCCCTTGAGGGCTGCAGCACGGAAAGCCTTGGCTTTGGCCTCCTGGTCCTTGGTGAAGTTGACAGCGGTGACGGTGGCGGTAGCCGCTTCGGTGAAGAGCACCTTGTTCTCGTTGTAGTACTTGCGGGCCTCCTCATCGGTGGCGGTAACGTCGCGCGTGTGATAGCTCTCGGCCTGCTGGACGATGGAGTCCTTGGTGCCGAAGAAGGGCTGGCCCATCTTCTTGGCCTCCGCCAGCACCACCTCGCGGGTGATGAGCTGGTCGAGGGTCTGGGGCAGGAAAAACTGGATGGCCAGCTCGCCTAGGCCCTGAGCCACGAAGCTGGGGAACTGCGGGTTGGCGAAGGCCGGCTGCAGCACCTGCGAGAGCCGGATCTCGCTGTCGCCCACTTTGGCCACCACGGGGTCCTGGAGCTTGATGTTTGAGCCCTTGGCCGCTTCGACCTTGACCTTGGCCCGCACCTCTTCAATGTAGCGCTCGAGGGCCCCCTCCTTGAGCAGGCTCTTGACGTCCTCGGTAACGCGGTCCTTGACCTCCTCGAAGGAGGATTCGCCCGCCGGGAGGTACTGCTCGACCTTGACGATGTAGAAGCGGCCCGCCGACTCGATGGGCTGGGTGATGCCACCCTGCTTGAGCTTGAACACCGCCTCGCCCACCGGGGTGGGGAAGATCACCTTGGTCACCGGCTTGGGCTCGCTCTTACCGCTCTCGGCCCCCAGAGCTCCGGCCTGGTCGGCACCCACCTTGGAGTTTTTCCTGGCCAGTTCGGCGAAGTCGGCTCCGGCCTTGGCTTCCTCGTAGAGCTTCTGGGCGATGGCCTTGTCATCGACGACGATCTGGCGGGCGATGACCCGCTCCTCGTTGCGGTAGTTGGCCTTGTTGAGCTCGTAGTAGAGCTTGAGCTGTTCCTCGGTGGGCTTGACTTCGCCCTGAACCTGCTCGATGCGCTTGTTGATGCGGATCTGATCGCGCAGCTCGTTACGCACCTGGGTCTCGGTGTAACCGATGCGCTGGAGGGTCTGATCCCACTGCTCCTTGGTGCTGAGGCCCAGTTGCTGCTTGATCCGGTCGAGCTCCTTACGCAGTTCGTTGCTGGAGACCCGAATGCGCGAGGCGTCCTGGGTGACGGCCTGGTAGAGCACCAGGTTGTTGTAGAAGTTTTGCTCGGCTAAAACCTTGAGCAAGCCTTCTTGATCGGCGGTGGCCGAGAGGATCTGGTCGTTGGCGCGGAAGCGGACCAAATCGACTTCGTAAATCGGTTTGCCGTTGACGGTGAGTTCTACCTTACCCCTGGCCTGCTGCTGGCCCTGGGGAGTGAAGAGCAGGATAGCCCCGATGGCAAAAGCCACCACGAGCAACCCAAAGATGATTGCGACGACCCTTTTACTGATTCCAAACACTTGACTGCCTCCTTGAGCGGTGCTACCCTACATTTCTGCGTGCGCCCGTAGCTCAGCTGGATAGAGCGTTGGCCTCCGGAGCCAAAGGTCACAGGTTCGAGTCCTGTCGGGCGCGCCACTCCTTTTTTAACCGTCCTTGCTTAGGTCCGGATTAGTGTGTCGAGTGGACCACATGCAGTAGCGCAACCTCCGGGATTGTAGCACAAACCCCCAGCGCGGGAATTGCCCAGCTCACGAGCAATTCCTCAGATGGGTCATTTTGGGGGAGGGGTGGTAGGTCGAGAATAGTCCTTCGTTGACAATCCCAACCCCTCCTTCAGGGGTATGCTCGGTCCCATGCTGCCCTTACTGCTCTCGTGGCTGCACGCCACCAACGACCTCTTCGGGGCCTTTCTCACGCCTTTGTTGCCCAAGCTGCAGGCCGCTTTTGGAGTGAGCTACGGGGCAGTGTCGCTGCTGGTAGCGGTGTACTCCCTCAGCAGCAGCCTGCTGCAACCCGTAGCCGGCCTGATCGCCGATCGCTTCGACCGCCGTCTGCTGGCGGCCTTGGGACCGGTGCTGGTAGCGCTGGGCGGGGGGCTGATGGGCTTCTTCCCTACCCCGCTGGCCCTGGCCGTGGCACTGGGTATCTCGGGAATGGGATCGGCGCTGTTTCACTCGGCAGGAGCCGCGTTGGTAGGGCAATACGCCAGCCCGGAGCGGCGGGGCTTCTGGTTGAGCACCTTCGGCTCAGGGGGCTATCTGGGTCTGTCGCTAGGGCCCATCGTCTCGCTGGGTGTGGTCAATGCCGGCGGGCTCAGGGCATTGGCCTGGCTGATTCCCATCGTTCTAATCCCGGCCATCCTGCTGCTGCGGCAGGCTCCGCCCGCCACCCTCAAGGCAAAGCCCTCGAGCTTCACCGACTTGGCGCGAGTCTTCCGCGGACAGGTGGCCCGGCTGTGGGCAGTCTCGACGCTGCGCAGCATCACCTTCATGAGCTTCTCCACCACCATCCCCTTCTGGTTCGCCCAGCGTAACCTCTCCGACGCCCAGACCGCGCTGGCGCTGTCGGCCTATAGCTTCTCAGCCACCGCCGGGGCCTTCCTAGGCGGCACCCTCTCCGATCGCTTCGGTCGGCGCAACGTGCTGGTGGGGACCATGGCCTTCGCCATCCCGCTCTACGTGGGGCTGCTCACCCTCCCGCCCGAGAACCTGCTCTACGTGCCGCTGCTGGCCGTGACCGGCGCCCTGATGAACGCGGGAATCCCGGTGGCGGTGGCGATGGCGCAGGAGCACGAGCCCACCCAGATGGCCACCGTCTCCGGGCTGCTGATGGGCTTCACCTGGGGTTTCGCCGGGCTGCTGTACGGGGCGGTGGGGCCGATCATCGAGCGGGTGGGGGTCATCCCCAGCCTCGCCGCCCTGGGCCTGCTGCTGATTCCCGCCCTACTCCTCTCGCTGGCAGTACGGGAAGCTAGGCCCCGCTCTGCGCCGCTTGCCCAGGGAACGGGGACGTGAGGGATTACGACCCTTTAAGCTACACTGTGAAGCAAAAGCCTGAGTTTTCAACCCTCCCCGAGGCTCACGGCCTTCCGTCGGATACACCGCTCAGGTTACGAGGAGGTTTTGGGTATGACCTCGAGTGTGCGGCAGCTCATCCTGGCCAAAGGCAACCGGGTCCACACCATCAGCCCCGAGGCTACCGTGTTTGAAGCCCTCGAGCGCATGGCCATGTACGACATCGGGGCGCTGGTGGTGGTCGAGGGCGAGCGGGTGGTGGGCATCTTCTCCGAGCGCGACTACGCCCGCAAGGTGGTGCTGGTGGGCCGGGTCTCGCGCGAGACCAAGGTACGGGAGATCATGACCGACGAGGTCATCACGGTCAGCCCCGATACCACCGTGGGCGAGTGCATGGCGATCATGACCGGCAAGCGTGTGCGCCACCTGCCGGTGATGGAGGGGGAAAAGCTGGCGGGCCTGATCTCTATCGGCGACGTGGTCAAGGCCATCATGAGCGAGCAGGAGCTCATGATCGCCGAGCTCGAGTCCTATATCACCGGATCGCGCTAAGCTTCAGCGCAGAAGCAGGTTCAGCAAGTAGCTCACGACCGTCAGCAGCAAGGCCCCGACCACAGCGCCCACGAAGCCGCTGACGTTGAGCGAGGTCAGAGCGGCGACGATCAGCAGCACGACCGCGTTGACCACCAGCGTGAACAGTCCCAGGCTCAGAAAGTTGATGGGCAGGGTCAGCACGAGCAGCACGGGTCGAATGAAAGTGTTGACCAGACCCAGCACCAGCCCCGCCAACAGGTAGTCCCCCAGGCCGCTGCCGGGAGCAAAAGTGATCCCACCGTACAACGAGCTGACGACCCATAAAGCCACCGTGTTGATGATCAGGCGAATCAAGAAGTTGCGCATGGCCCTTAGAGTAATACGGTCTGCGCAAAAGGGGATAAAGGGCGAAAGGCTCGTGCTCAGCTATCGGATTCCCCTTCCAGGTATTCCCACAGCCGCCCGTCGCTGAAATCGTCGATCAGCAAGAAGGCCCCAGCCTCGAGCAGGCCCCGGGGGTCGTGACCGGTGGTCAGGCCGATGGTGCGAATCCCCGCTCCCACCGCCGAGCGCACCCCCGAGGGGGAATCCTCGAAGGCCAGGGCCTCGGCGGGGTCTAGCCCCAGCCGCCCCAGGGCAGTGCGGTAGGGCAGGGGATCGGGCTTTCCGGCGGCCAGTTCCTCGGCCAGCACCACCAGGTCGAATTCCGCGCCCAGGGCCTGGAGCACGTGCTCGGCGTTAGGGCGAGGGGCGTTGGTCACCAAGGCCAGCGTCAGGCCCCGCTCCCTGGCCCAGCGCCACAACCCTTCCAACCCCGGCAGGGCCTTCAGGCCCTGAGCCAGCTCGCGGAAACGCCGCTCCTTGACCTCGATCAACGCGGTGCGCTCGAGCGGGGGAAGGTGAGGCAGCAACCGGGATACGATCTCGGGGTTGAGGTGGCCGCTGATGTGCTGCTGGTAGAAGGCATGATCCCCCCGGATGCCGTAGGGGAGCAGGACCTCGAGCCAAGCCTGCTCGTGCAGGCGGTCGGTGTCGGCTAGGGTGCCATCGAGATCAAACAGCAAGGCGCGCATCGTACCTCCTGAGGCGGTGGATCAGGGTCAGCATGGCCAGACCGACCAGGAGCAGGCCCCAGGGAATCCCCGTAAGCGGCAGCAGGGCAAACAGCGCAGGGATCAAGGTGCTGCCGCTGGCTCCCGCATACAGCGCGTAGGCCACAGCACCGATACCCATCCGCCCCTGACCCAGGGCCATGAGGGTGGTGAAAATCGGGCCGATCAGCAGCCCCGCCAGGGGAAACAGCAGGGGCAGTGGGGGCAGGAAGAACAGCAGCGCCACCCCCACCGCTCCGCAGATCAGCCAGGTCAGGTAGCGCAGGGGGTCGCGGGCCACCCAATAGCTCAAGAGCAAGCGCCCCACAACGAAGGCCACCCAGTACAGCGAGAGCAGAACTCCGGCTAATGCCGCAGGGTAGCCCAGCTTGGTCAGGTAAGTTCCGGAGAAGGTGGCAAAGCCCTGCTCGAGACCCGCGTATAACCCGATGGTAAGCACCAGTAACCACAGCCAACCGTTGGAGTAGCCCCTATCCGGCGCTGGGGGGCTGCTGGCGGGGGCCTTCCACACCAACGCCGCACCCAGGAACGCCAGCACGGCAAAGGCCATCAACACCTCCCGCCAGGGGAAGAAACTCACCAAGAAGGGCGTGGCGATGGCGCCCACCCCGAAAGCCGCGTTGACCTGACTCAACACGATCATACGCCGCTCGGGAAAGAGGTCGCCGGGCAGGCTGTTGCCGCTGAGGTTGATCGCGCCCACACCTAGGCCCAGCGGAAAAGCCGCCCACAAAATAGCGTCGAAGCTCTGCGCCGAAGTCACCAGCAAGAGCCCCAGCCCCGCTAGCCCCAGCGCCAGTGAAAACCACGGATGGCGCGCAGGGGTGAGGCGGGCAAGGGTGAGCCCCGCCAACAGCCCGGCCAGATACAAGTTGAAGTAGAGTGAGAGCCTCGAGCCCACCTCGAAATCCTCCTGCCACTGGGGTAGAAGGCCGCCGGGACTGGCGGCGATGATGCCCGAAAGCAGCAAGGAAAGCGCACTCCCAAAGGTCAGGCGAAGACGCATCGCGCCATTTTACCGAGTAGGCTAAAGCCCAATGTGATCAAAGCCGAATCCCGGCTCACACCCCCGACCCGCTTAGATCGACTTCTCCCGCAGCTTTCCTTTCCGAGCGAAGAGGCTCACGCCGGCGACATGGCAAAATCTTTCGGATAGACTCTGGAATCAGATGCTTGCTCAAGTGCGAACCTATAGCCTTTACGGGCTCGAGGCCCAGCCCGTCACCGTGGAAGTCGACGTTTCGCCGGGAATGCCCAGCTACACCGTCGTCGGCCTGCCCGACAAGGCAGTTGAGGAATCACGTGAACGGGTGCGCTCGGCACTCAAGAACTCGGGTTTCCCCTACCCCCAGGGGCGGGTGGTGGTCAACTTAGCCCCCGCCGAATTGCGCAAGGAAGGCAGCCATTACGATCTGCCCATCGCCTTGGGGCTGCTGTGCGCCCAGGGGGTGGTATCGCAGACCAGCCTCGAGGGAATTGCGGCTGCCGGGGAGCTGGGGCTGAACGGGGAACTGAGGATCGTGCTGGGCGGGGTCAACCTGGCCCTGGGAGCGCTGGCCGAGGGCTTCAAGCTGCTGATGCCTTCCACGTCGGCCCGGGAAGCGGCCCTGATCGAGGGCATCGAGGTGTATGGTCCGGAAAGCCTGCGGCAGGCGGTCGAATTCCTCATCGGGGAGCACCCCCTCGAACCCACCTCGCCCCCCGATGCCGTGGAGGCGCTCGAGACCGGCCCCGATCTGCTCGACGTCAAGGGGCAGGCCAAAGCCAAGCGGGCGCTCGAAATTGCCGCCGCTGGGGGTCACCACCTGCTGATGGTAGGCACGCCGGGTTCGGGTAAGACCATGCTGGCCAAGCGAATGCCGAGATTGCTGCCCCTGTTGGGGCGGGAGGAGGCGCTCGAGGTCACCCGCATCCACTCGGCTGCGGGCAAGCTCGTGGGCGGGGGGCTCATCCGCACACCCCCCTACCGCGCACCCCACGCCACCATCTCCGACGTCGGGCTCATCGGCGGGGGCTCGGTGCCCAAGCCGGGCGAGATCTCACTGGCTCACCGCGGCGTGCTGTTCATGGACGAGTTCCCCGAGTTCTCGCGCGACGCGCTGGAAGTCCTGCGCCAACCCCTGGAAGATGGCGTGGTCACCATCTCCCGTGCCCGGGCCAGCTTCACCTATCCCGCTCGGTTCCTCCTGGTGGCGGCCATGAACCCCTGCCCGTGTGAGGTGCAATCTGCCCGAACCGGTAACGCACCTCAACCTCGACCTCTCCCTTTCCGGGCCGCACCGTCACCCCCTCCACCAACTCCCGTGCCACGGCTTGCTTCTCTTCCGGGGTAAGGCGGTCTATCCGATCACGCAGGCGGGCCGAGAGGCTCTCCAGGGAGTGGAGGGCTTCCTTGCGCTGGCGCTCGGCGATGGAGCGCTGCCGGGCTGCTTCCACGCTCACCTGGACTTCCCGGACGCGGGTGTCCAGATCTTCGAGGCGGGCGTAGTAGGTTTCCTTTTCCACCCCTCCCTCCAGATAAAGATCCAGCAGGCGGGCCCGGGCTTCGAGGAGGGCCTGCAAGCGTCTTTCCAGCAGGGAGACTTCATTGCTTTCCGGGGACTCCTCATTTATGAAAGCCTGCAAGGCCTCACCAGGGTTGAGCAGGAAGGAGCGGATGTCGTGCCAGATCCTCTCTTCCAGCTCTCCTCTGCGCACGTGCGGAGCGGTACATCTCATCTCGGGAATGGGAGACGCCTGACGGTTGGTTCGCCCCACGCACGCATAGTAGCCGGCTGATCCGACATAGGCGCGCCCACACATCCCGCAGCGGATGAGTCCCTTGAGCAGGTACACGCTGCGGGCGTTGCGCAGGGCGAACAGGGCGTTGCGGGATAGCTGCTCCTGGGCTGCCTCGAAGAGGACAGGCTCTACAAGGGGGGGTACCGGCACCGACACCAGTTCAGGCTGAGGTTTGCGGGTGCGCTTGCCGTAGACGTACTCACCGATATAGGTACGGTTCTTGAGGATGCGCAGCACCCCACCCCCGCGCCAGACCCCAGCGGTGCGTTTACCCCGTACCCCGCGCCCCTCGCGGCGGTACTTCGGGGGGATGCCCAGGCGGTTGAGTTCCTGGGCTACCCGCTCGGTGCTCCAGCCCCGTTCGGCCACCCAGGCGAACATCTGCTGCACCACCGCCGCCTCCTCGGGCAAAGGAGCCAGGCGACCGTCTTCGACGGTGTAGCCATAGGGCACGATGCCACCGAGGTACTTTCCCATCCGGGCGGCCTTGTGCATGCCCAGACGGCTGCGTTCGGCGAAGGTGTCCCGCTCCCACTCGGCGAAGACGGCCATGATCCCCAGCACCGCCTTACCGATGGAGGTGGTGGTATTGATATTCGGCTCGGAGTAGCTCATGAGTCCCACCCCGCACCGCTCCAACCGCTCGATGAGGTCGTAGGCCAGACGCACCTTGCGGGCCAGCCGGTCGAGCCGGTAGACCAGCACCACCGCAAAACGTCCCTCCTGTGCATCCGCGAGCAGACGGGTCAGAGCGGGCCGATCCTCCTGAGCTCCCGAGTAGCCGGGGTCGGTGTAGGTGTCAGCGACCTCGTACCCCAGCGCCCCTGCCCAGCGCTCCAGGACCTCGCGCTGGGCCTCGAGGGAGTAGCGCTCGACCTGCTCCTCGGTGGAGACGCGGGTGTAGAGGGCACAGCGCTTCATAACGAGCGAAACTCCCCGTGGACGACGCCCACTGGGACGGGATATATGGCGGCTTTCTTACCGGCGGGGAGCTGGAGGGCGCCGTCCGGCAGGAGCCAATACACCTCTCCTACCCCACTAACCGGCCTTACCAGACAGGGCTCAGTGGGCAGGCGGTACAGTAGAGGCCGCCGGGTACCCTCGATAAGGCTGAGCAGGACGATGCCCCGCTCTCTGGCAGGCCTACGCTCTACTACCAAAACCGAGCCCTCTTTGATTGATAAATCCTCGCTACAGAGGGCATCCCGCCCCAGCTTGGCCAGGAAGAAGTCGGTATAGCTGGAACGGGTAGGAAGGAACCGGGCATCAATGTGACCATGACCGGGCGCTGCCTCTCCAACGCAGGCTGGAAGCAGCGCTGGGTAGTAGGACAGCAAAGCAACGCCAGGAGTGGAGGGTGTGAACTCATTGGAATTGTCTTCGCTGAGCAGGAAATCCACTGAAGGGAGGTGGAGCGCCTGCAGCAGCGAATGCAATCGGCCCACGCTCACATCACGAATGTCGTGAACACCGCGCTCCAGCTTGGCTACGAGGGAAGGGGAAATGCCCGCAGCCAGGGCTAACCCCTCACGTGAAAGGCCGAGCTTTTCTCGTCTTGTCTGTAGGAGGCGTGCCCAGTTGGGGGTTGTGAGTGAGGGGGTGGTGGAGGTGCGAAAGCTTTTTTTTGCCATGAGGGGATTCTATTACAAAGAGTTACCAGTAACTCATTACTGGTAATGTATTGTTTACAAAAAATAATAACGTATTGTAAAGTGAGCGCATGGCAAATGTTGTGCGGCAATTGCGGGTTCAGGCGGGTTTAAGTCGGGAAGCGTTGGCAAGGGCTTCCGGAATTACGGTCTCATTGCTGACCAAATGGGAGCGGGGGGAGGTACGCAGTCCATCGCTCGTGTACAGCCGTCAGTTAGCGAGGGTGCTGGCAGGGCGTTTGGGTGTGAGCGAGGAGCGGTTGCTGCTCCAGATCGCGGAGGGATTTGAGTGCCCGCCCAGCCACGGCGCATAGCTTTGGTGCGCCGGTTTTCTACAAACGAGGGGGACTTGACGGCTCAGGTGCGGGCAGTCGGGATTGTCCTCGGCAGAGAATGGCGCGCGAGTGGGTTTGCAAACCAGAACCAGGGTGCGTGTGACGCACCAAAAGAGCAAAAGGCGGTTTCTCATAAATCAAAAAAGATGAGAAGCCTTGAGGCTACATTGGAACTATGACCGAGCGAGAATTTTTCTTGGCATCCCCGCGTGAGTGCGGCATCGCGATCTCGCTGCCTGTGGGGACGGTTGAGGGGTTGCGGCGCTTTGCCAGGGAAGTTCCGTTCCCCGCGGAAGGTCCCAGGCTCGAGGTCGCCTTTGAACTCGAGGGAATGGGAGTCCGGCTGCACCCGCTGTCATTGCTCCCTGACCGCCTTCAGGACGTGCTGGAGATGACCGGCAGGGCCCAGTGGACCTCCCGGGGCATCTGCGGCATGGAGGCGGGCGGGCGGCTGCTGGTGGGCGAGGGGCTGGCCTGGATCGAGGTCCAGGTCTGGCGGGGGGAGAGCCTGGAGACGCTCTCGCACGAACTGGAGGAGGAAGCCGATGACAGACGATGCCCTGACACGCTCCATCGAGAGGGTTGACCTCCCCGGCCTGGTGGCCCGGCTGTGGCCGGAGTCGGGGGCGAGAGCGGGGCGGGCCGGGGTCTGCCGCGCGGCGTGGCGGGGGGATCGGAATCCCTCGCTCTCGCTCTTCCGGGCCCGAGGGATGTGGTTCTGGAAGGACCACGCCACCGGGGAAAGCGGCAACGCCTTCCACCTGCTGCTCAGGGCGGGGCTCTCCAAGGAGCAGGCGGCGGCGCTGATCAAGGAGGCCGCTGAAGGGGGGCTGGTCCCCCCTGCCCCGCACGCCAGGGCAGATTCCCCCCGGGACGGCGGGGCCATACGCCTGGGGGCAGATTCCCTTCGGGACGACCCCTCCAGGGTCGTACGCCCAGGGGCAGATTCTTTATGGGGACGGGCTGCGCCCCTGCACCCGAGGGAAAAGGCCGCGCTCCGGGCGGCCCAGATGCGCCTTGACGGGGAAAGCATTCGGGGACGGGGGATCACCCTGGCCCAGGCCCGGCGGGTAGGGCTGGGCAGGAGCCGGGAGGGCGACCTGGTGATCCCCATCCTGGGGCCCTCGGGTGAGCTCCAGGCCATCAAGGTCCGGCTCCGGGAGCCCAGGGGTTACCGCTACCGCTACCTCACCCCAGGCCGGGGAGCCCCCGCGTGGCACTCCCCCGGCTTCGGGCAGCACCCCGGCCGTCCGGTCCTGGTGGTGGAGGGCGAGCTCAACGCCATCGCCGCCTGGTTCGCCCTCGGAGGGGGCGGTGATGTGCTCGGGATGCCCGGCGTGGAGGGTCACATCCCCTGGGAACGCCTGAAGGGGCGGCATGTCTATTTGCTGGCCGACGACGATGAGGCCGGGCGGGAGGCCCGCGACCTGGCCCTGAAGGTGAGCCATAGGGTAGACACCCTCGCGCCTGCTTCCTCTTCCGAGGAAAAGTCCGCGCCTCCGGGCAAGAAGGAGATACGGGAGCTCCGGGCACGGATGGACGAGGAGCGCGGGCGGATACTGCTGGAGGTGGAGAACCGGCTGGAGGAGGCCGAGGAGCTCATGCGGCGCTCGACGGAGAGCCGCATCGCGGCGCTGGAGTCGTGGGTGCGGCGGGTGAGCCGGTATCTTGGAATGGGTAAGAAAGGAGGACTGTTCGGAAGGTAAACCACCCCACGCCTAAAGGCGGGGGCTTTCCGAGGGAAGACGATGCAGAGAAGACACCCTCAGAATACGGGCCGGTTTACAACGGCCCATGCCCGTCGAGCCTGCTCTCCGGGCAATGTTGGTAGCGGCTACCCAGTCGGCGTTGTGCTGGAAGCCGCACGCCGTGCAGCGGAAGAGGGCCTGGCTCCGCCGGTTGCCCCGCTCGGTGTGGCCGCAGCGGGGGCACTCCTGGCTGGTGTGCCTCGGGTCCACCGCCACCACCCGCACCCCCCTCAGGGCCGCCTTATACTCCAGCAGCGAACGGAAGCGGGCGTAGGGCCAGAGGTGGTGCAGGTGCCTTTCCACGCTCCCCCGCTTGGCGGTGCGGCTTCTGAGGTGGGTCAGGTCCTCGATGGCCAGCGTGTCCCCGGGCTCCAGACCGTCCACGATGTGCTTTGCCAGGGTGTGCAGGGTGTGGCTCAGGAAGCGGGCTTCCCTTCCCGTAAGCCGTTCCCAGAGGCGCACGACGCCTCTGGTGCGTTCGGTGTCGAGCCTGCTCCGTACCTCGGCGCGCTTGTTGCGGAGGTGGATGCGCCGAGACTTCACGCCCCCGCCCGAGACCTGGATGCCGCTGGACAGGGTAGCCATGTAGCGCTGCCCCATGTCCAAACCAACCACTTTACCGCCGCCTGTGGGCGGGGTGGGGACTTCCAACCTGAGTATCAGGTTGATGTACCACTTGCCCTTCGGCCCCCTGGTGAGCACCCCGCCCTGGACGCTCCTGGCCCGCTTCAGCATCCCCCGCTGGTAGTTCCCGAGCTTCATCGGGACGATGAGCCGCCCCGCCGTGGTGGTCAGCGAGACGCTCTCGTCTTCCCTTCGCAGGGAGAGGGTGCGCTGGTCGAAGGCGCAGGAGGTGGGCTGGTAGAACCTGGCCCGGCTGCCCTTCTTGCGCCCCACGCGGGCTATCGCCTGGACCGCCAGGTTAGCCGAAAGCCCCATCGAACGGAGGTCGTTATAGACCAGGTGATGCAGCTTGAACCTACGGAACTCTCCGTGCTCCCTGGCAACCCGCAAAGCATGGTTGCAGCCCTCGGCGAACAGCCGCACCGTCTCTTCCAAAGCCGCCGCCTGTTCAGGAGTGGGCTTGAGGGTGCAGCGGAGCGTGAGGGTCTGCATAAAGGCATTATAGCACATCATGCGAAAGGAGGAGCGGCGCTCCTCCCCCGCCCCGCCGTGGCGGGGCGGGAAGGCAGGGGTATCCGCGCCGCGAGTTACTGATGAGAAAGCCTATTTTGATCGGACTGGTGATCGCGGCAATGGGTACGGGTTTGGGTCTGGCGCAGAGCAGCGATAGGGCTTTCCATGTAGCCCCGCCGGGCATCCCCCTACCCTTTGCCAAGCCCCTGGCAGAGGGCGCGTGCAAGGGGTTGCTGGATCGCGCCGTCAAGCTTGTGGGCGCGGGGCCAAAGGATGTGGGTTGCTACAGCTTCTCCCGGAGAAAGGGCGACACCCTGGTCAATCAACTCGCGAGCGGGTGGGCGCTTAGCCTTCCGGCCACGCCTCTGCGCCTGGTTGCTGCCTACGAGGTGGAGGGAATCTTCGTGGCGTCCTTCGTGGATACCCTGAACCCTTCGCGCGGCTACTACCTGGCGGCGGGTGAGGTTGACTCCACCGCTGAGGCTCAGGTGGTGATCTGGTCCACCCCCCGGTAGGGCGGCGAGGACGATCTCCTTCGGGACGGGCGATAGCCACACACCAATATGACTCTCGAGCACGTGGCATTGGTCTGGCAGTCCGGCGTGGGCTTCGGCTTCAAGGCGGGCCTTGGGGTGGGCCTCGTGGCGGGGCTGGGGCTGGCCTGGCTGTGGCGGTGGGTGCGTTCGCAGGCCGGGCGCTGAACGACGCGGGCCTCCTCGGGGACAGGGATGCCCAGCCAGACCTTGGGGTGGACGAACTGAGCCCCGGGCACGGCCAGCCGGGTGGTGAAGGAGGGGTGGACCCAGGCAAGCCCCTCGAGCAGTTCCCCGAAGCCAGCCTGGATGGGGCTCACTGACCACCCCGGGTGACAGACACCTTTCCTCCCGCCCGCCGTTGGAGTGTCAACGCGGCTTGAACCTCACCCGGGTGAAGCCCAGGGTCTCGCTGTCGAAGGAGTAGCCCCGGCTCAGGTCGGCCTCCGGCTGGCTGGGGTCAGCGAACGTCATCAGGTCGATCAACGGCTCCAGAGTTCGGTCCAGCAAGACCGTCAGGCCCAGCCACTCCTCCCGCGCCCGCTCGAAGGCCACACGGTTGAGCAGGAGCTGCTCGAGTCCCATCACCCCCGCCCGCAGTCGGACCAGGTCCTTCAGGTAGCGCAGGTAGGCCTCATCCATTAGTCCCGTTGGTCGAGCGGCAAGACCCAACAGCAGGGCATTGACTTGTCCGTTCAGCTCCGAGACAGCCTGGGTTACTGCGGCCGCGAGCTCGAGGCCTCCTGGGCCAGGCTCCCGAGCCAGACGGCTCAGCGCCTCGGCTGCCTCGAGTAGGCTCCCCCGCAGCGCCTCCAGGTCGGGGTCAGACATGGGCTGCATGTTGCCAGTATAGACCTGGGACCTGTGCATACCGCCCAGCAGTGAGCCCTTCCGGATGCGGGCCTTAATCCAGCGGGGCGGCCCTACATAACACCTAGCCCCCCTTGCGGGGGGCTTCGGTGTAGGAAGTAAAACCACGACAGCTAGGCTGTCTGGTGCCTTCGCAGGCAGGCTCAGTATACAACGCACTGCACTTTATTGATCGTACATGGTAATCTGTTCCCAGGAGGTAAAACCATGTACGACAGCATCCGGCTGATGGTCGGCGGCCTCGGGCTTTTGTCGCGGGAGATGGTCATGCGGAACTACATCGCTTACAAGCACGGGGATGGCCAGGCTTTCGAGGCCCTGGTAGCGCATTACGGCTATCTGGCGTTCGAGAAGGCCTTCCGGCTGTTCCACCGCCTTGGCGACGAGGCCCGTGACCTGGCCCAGGAGCTTTTGTGTGAAGTGGTGGAGGTGCTGAAGAAGCCCCTCCCCTCCGGCTCCAAGAACCTCACCTTCTGGGTGAACGTGGCCCTCGACCGCAAGGTCCGGGAGCGGCTGACCCAGGACGGCGTGGGCACGTACCGCGAGAACCGGCTTCTCAAGAAGCTGGTGGCGGTGCGGCTGGAACTGGAAGGGGAAAAGGGACGCGCCCCCACCCACCCCGAGCTGGCGCAGGCCCTCGGGGTAGATGAGGAGACCCTCGAGCGCCTGCTCTACCTGGAGGAGGCGAACCGGATCCTCTCGCTGTCGGCCCCGCACCCGGAAACGGGAAGCCGGCTGGAGGAGCTGGTGGCCGTGGCATCCGAGGAGGATGCTCTCGAGGAGCTCGAGGAGGCCCTGGAGAAAGCCCGGCTGGGGTTGAAGGGTCAAGACCTGGACACCCTCGACCGCTTCCTGGCGGGTGAGGAGGTGGACCAGGCTGCCCTGGACGCCCTGGCGGTGACGCTCAAGGCCCGCATGGCCGCATAGCAGGCAAGTTTTTGCCTTCCGAGGATAGTCCTTGTCTTCGGGAGGTTCTTTTTTGGGCTGGTGGCTAGTTCATCGGGCCGCGCTCGCGCAGGGACATCCTGATCAAGCCGTCGGGGGCCTGTTCCACCTGGGGGACGAGCTTCCCCTCCCGCACCGCGAGCATCCCTTCAACGACCAGCCTCCAGGCTTCCGGGGCGCTGGAGTAGTCAACGCTCACATAGTCAGAGCCAGCCTCGAAGCGAAGCTCCTCACCGGTTTTTGTGAAGACCAGGCGGAGGAAGCTCAGCACGTCATCGGGACTGGCTTCCGGGGCCAGGTCGAAGTAGGTGACTACGCGGGATTCGCGACGAACGATAGCTTTGGACATAGTTCCATTTTAACGCAGAATGGCCGGGAAGGCCCGGCCACTTGCGGTCAGGAGGGGAAAAAGGTGTCCCCTTCCACGAAACATGGTACTCGAGGGGGCTTGAAGCGGTCAAGATTTAGACAATACAATATTGATGTCAGGAGGTAACAAATGAAAAAGGTGCTTTTCTTCAAGGACGAGGTGGCTGTGCAGAACGCGGTTAAGCTCTTCAACGAGTTCTTTGTCAAAAACTCCTACAGGCTTTTTGACGATGGGGATGTCTTGTTGGAGACTTATGTCCCGTTCACGCTTTACAGCGACAATGGCTGGTCGAAGCCTGCCCTGAGCATCGAGTACCGCTCGGCTGAAACCGAGTCCTCGATACGCGGCTTCATCGCCTGCGTTCAGCCCGAGTTCGTCCTCAACTGACCCTTCCGTCCTTCTTTGCCTTCTGGGGATCGTCCTTTTCCTCAGGGGGTTCTTTTTTGCCTAGCGCAGCAGGCGTGGGTCGAGGAAGAGCGGCTGGGGCTGGCCGACCCTCACCTCGGGCATCGCGGGGTGGCGGGGGTTGAGCAGCAGGTTGAACTCGCTGGGGACCACCGCCGAGGGGACACGCAGGGCCAGGGAGCGCAGGCTCAGGGCCCACTCGCTGCCCAGCCTCTGGGTGGACTCGGGGTAGGGCTCGGGCAACTGCCGCCAGTCGGGGGGCAGTTCGCTCAGCGCCTCGACGTGGGGATCGGGGATCTCCACCTCGATGGCCACGAACGCGGCCAGGTGAGCCCGGTCGTCCACGTGAACCAGCACCTCCAGGATGCCGGTGGAGAGGTGTTCGGCCAGGTACACCACCGGGACGATCCCCTTCGGGACGCTCTGCGAGCGTACACCCAGGGGGACCCCGAAGCGGTTCCAGCGTCCGGGGCTCTTGGCTGCCCCTTCCCCGGTGAAGGCGGTGTGGGCGTAGCTGCGCGAGGCGATGCGCCAGGCCCTCACGTCACCAGGCCGTCCTCCAGGCGGCCCAGGAGGTGCTCCACCGCCTGGAAGCCAGGTTCAGTGTCCAGGTACGCGAGGGGGCTCGAGCCGTGCAGGAACACCTTGGGGCTGTTCATCCAGGAGGCCGCCAGCTGGGGCGAGCCGAAGAGCTCCTCGGCACGGCGCAGCAGGTAGATCACCCGGTACAGGCGGTTGGACTGCTCCCGGTTCAGGCGTCCCAGGCCCTTGTAGCGGTGGACGCTGCTGCGGGGGATGCCGGCGGCTTCCAGCACGTCGTGCTGGCTGAGGCCGTAGTGCCGGGCCACCTCGGTGATGAGTTCGACCGGCAACCCCTCCCGGACGCTCGCCACGTCAGTGGGTGAGCCGTCGAAGCGGAGGGGGAGCACTGTTCCCATATGGGACATTATGGCGTTCCATCTTGAACAAGTCAACGCTCCAGCCCCAGCCTCCTCGCCGCCCGCAGGGTGCGGGGGGCCTGGGAGAGATCGGCCTCGAGGTAGTCCCGCCCCCGGCGGAAGCGGGCGGCTTCACCGTAGCGCTTCGCCAGCGCCCGGAAGTAGTCCTCGCTGAAGCGGAGGAAGGCGGTAGCAGCCTCTCCCCGCAGGGTACAGGGCGGGTAGAGGCGGAAGCCGTTCTCTCCATAGCGGATATGGGGCTTCATGTTTCGATGGTAGCAGAAATGCGTGTGGGTGGGGTCTTCTTGCCCCCGTCGTGGGATGGGAGGGGCAAAAGGGGAGGCAAGAACCAGGGGGCCTAGCGGCCCCAGATCGAAAGGCAACAACCCGTAAGTCCTGACTGCGCGGCGCACAGGCAGGTCGTAGACCCCATGGCTGAAGCCAGGGGCTTGGAGCCCGTCTATGACGAGGCCAAGCGATGGAGCCCATGGACAAGGCGCTGATGTCGCTACGTTGCGAACAGGTTCAAGACCCACTCCGGGGTGCTTCCCCAGCCCCGGACCCTGGCAGTCCCGGTTGCAGACAAGCTTTGGGGTGTGCGCGAAACGGATCGGGACGTGCACCGGTTCGCAACATGGCCGAGGGGAGCGGTACGGGAGCGTCCGCCCATATCCGTCACCAGCCCCGTAAGGGGTCCCGAAAGGGAAGGAGAAAACATGGTTTTCGTGCTGGACAAAAGAAAAAAGCCGCTCATGCCTTGCAGCGAGAAGCGTGCTCGGTTCCTGCTCACCCGAGGCCGGGCGTTTGTAGTTCTACCTATATTGTTAAGAGTCCCGAGTCATCTAAATTCGAGGCTATGCTGGAAGTTAACCGCCGATGCAACAGCATCGAAGAGCTCAGGCATGACCCTGAGCTTCTTGATAGTCCAGTCGGTCGTGTTTTTCCGGGCGTGAATCATTCACTCCGGGCGGTTCGCCCCGACCTACCCCCAACTTCAGCAGATATCGTGATTATTGGAGGCGGGATTATTGGCAGCGGCATAGCCTGCCACCTCTGGCACGTACCCAGCCTGCGGCGCCGGATGATCCTGCTGGAGAAACACTCCTTCCTCGCTGGGCAGTTCTTCCAGGCCATGAACGCCACCGGGCAAAGGGTCATGCGCAGCCCCTACGAGCACCACATCGCCCCGGACGGCGACATGCAGATGCTAGACTTCGCTCGTCTTCACCTCGACCAGTTGACGTCGCTCGAGCGCGAGCAGGTCTGGCTGGGCCTCTCGGGCCAGCGCGCCGTAGTCCCGCTCGACGTGTTCATCGGCCACTCGACCCACATGATCGGGGTACATCAGCTCCGCAAGATCGCCTACCGCGCGCGGGTAATCTCGGTTAGACCTGACCCGGGGCGGGACGGATATCTGATCGCTACCGCCGAGGGGCCGGTCATCCGGGCCAAGACAGTCATCCTGGCAGCGGGCAACCGCGAGGCTGTGTGGCCGCAGGTTTTCTCGGAGGCTGCCCGCCGCTATCCCGCGCAGGTGTGTTCGGTATACGCGAAGCCAGCGCTCAACCCGGGCCAGACGATCGCCGTCGTCGGTAGTGGGCTCAGCGCGGCCCACACCATCCTCCGGGCGCTCGAGGCCGGAGCACGGCCCGTGTGGATCCTACGCCGCGAGGAGCGTTACCGGTGTGCCGATTTCGACACGGCTTATTTCCGAACGGAGGGTATTGCGCGGTTCCGGCGGCTGCCTAGCCTGGCCCGGAAGGTCGGTACGTTGCTGGAGGAATCCCGTGGCAGCATCATGCTGGAGTTCCTGCCGCGGCTGGGCAGCCTAGAAGAAGCGGGCGTCTTACGGGTTCACCGTCATGCCACGGTGTTGGCTGTCCGAGCATCAGCCAGCGGCCGCCTCGAACTCAACCTGTCATCGGGCGCCGATGAGCATGTGGACTTGGTGATTTTGGCGACCGGCCTATCCCCTGACACGCAGCTTCTGCCGGATGAGGTCGAGCTCCTCGCCGATCGTTACCCGGTCCTGGAGGACGGCACGCTTGAGGTCAGCGGCCACCCAGGCCTCTTCGCAGCCGGGCCACTGGCCTCTTTGACGCTTGGTCCCGCCGCCAAGAACGTGGATGGGGCTAGGCTGGCCGCACAAGTGATCATCCCGGCACTCATCGAAAAATTCAGTGGCAGCCGTCCAGCTTCCTTCACGGTTCGGGGGAATTTCGCCGTCAGTTTCCCGCTGAAGGCAGGTGTGCGATGACCCAGCACCGGTCAGGCGCTTACTACCTCCCCGAGGAAGAGTTGGAGCGCGCCATGGTACTCATGCGCTACGGAACGTCCGAGCTCCACGCGGTCTTCGGGCTCTGCCACGTCGCCCAGGATCTGACCGCACAGCTGTGCTGGATCGAACGCGCAAGCCATAGCGAGCGGGCTGCTGAGCTGTTGGAGGATCTGGAGGCAGAGGGGCAGCGCGAGGCCGACAGCCTGATCCAGCTCTTGAAGTCCGCAATCTGTGAGGAATGGGGCTACTGCAGGCGCCGTGTGACGGATGGGCTCGGCGATCCCCGCCGCCTGGTTCAAGAGCTTTCCCGCCTCATTTACAACTACTTATGCTTAGACGAAAAGGGGGTGAGAGCCGTAGATCGATCTTGGGTACTCCTGGCAGCGGTAGTGCTTGCGAGATCAGACTTGGGAAAACTCTGCCGCTGTGCGGGTTGAGAGGAGTTAGGGTCTAGGTTTCCTTGCAGACACGACGGAGGGAAAGATGCTGAGGTCGAAGGACTTGCACATGGCGGCTACCATCGACATGGAGAGCCGCACCATCATGGTCTCAGGGGCGATTGATGTCAACCGGGTCACTATCGTCATGCGGGTGCCGATCCCGGAGCCCGGGGAATACACGCTGGTCAAGGCGGAGACCAACCTGACCGATGAGCCCTGGCTGTGCTGGCAGATCACCCTCGGAGAAGGGGTTTCGCTCCCGCTGCAAAACCCTACGAATCTGCTGCTTTCGCGCCAATTCCGCAAGGCCAAGTACCTGGCGGACCGGGGCGCGATCCTTTTCTGGGATGGCGAGGTCCGTCCGGGCGACGCCATCTTCAAGATGGCGCGGCTGAACATCTCCGGCAACTACATGATCCTGTCGCATAACCGCGGGGGGTTAACCGACGGCATCTTTGACGAAGACGAGGACGAGTCCGACGATACCGGGCTTGAGCAGGACACCCCGCGGATCGACCTGCCCGGGGCCTTGGACCGCTACTACGAGCACATCACGAGGCACGGCTTCGGTGACGATCTGCCCAAGATTGAGGTCGAAACACCGGTAAGGATCGTGCAGCCTGGGGAAATCGACATCCTCTCCTTCACGAACCTCCCCCAAGCCCATTCGGGCGGCATCCGGCCGCGGGAGCGAGCCTGAAGGAGTGCTGGTGCCGTTCAGAGGAGGCCTTATGGCCTCCGCTTTTGTAGGATCAGCCGGCTTATGATTGTCCTGGAGGGGGTTTCCAAACGCTACCGGGTGCTCGAGCCCGGGCGTGGCCTCGGGGGCTTCGTGCGGAGCCTGGTGAAGCCGCGTTACCGGGAAATTACCGCCCTGGACAACATCAGCCTCACCGTCCCGCAGGGGCAGGTGGTCGGCTACATCGGACCCAACGGGGCAGGCAAGTCCACAACCATCAAGATCATCGCGGGGATCGTCCGCCCCTCGGCGGGTCGGGTTGTTGTGGCGGGCCGAGACCCGTTCCGCCAGCGCACCGCCCACCAGCTGGAACTCGGGGTGGTGATGGGCCACCGCACCCGGCTTTTCTGGGACCTGCCGGTGCTGGAGTCGCTCCGCTACCACGCCAAGGTGTATCGCCTCAGCCAGAGTGGATTGGATCAGCGCATCGGTGCCATGGCCCGGCAATTCGGCATCGAGGGGTTGCTCTCGCAGCCGGTACGCCAGCTGAGCCTTGGACAGCGCGTCCGGTGCGACTTGGCCCTCGCCTTCCTCCACCACCCCAGGGTGCTCCTGCTCGATGAGCCTACCATCGGCCTGGACTTCGACAGCAAGGCGTTGCTGCGGTCCGCTATCCGTCAGGTGGCCTCTGATCTACAGACGACCGTCATCCTGACGTCGCACGACTTGGACGATGTTGAAGCCTTGAGCGATCGTATCGTCCTGCTCGACGAGGGCCGAGTCCTCTACGACGGAACCCTCCGACAACTCCGAGCCCAGCACGGCGTACTCCCCGAGCTCCGGCTAAGGCTCGAAGCCGGGGCGGATCAGGTGCGCGCTTGGCTTGAGGGGCTGGGCGGAGTACGGGAGGTCTACACCCACGACGGCTGGGTGTGCGTCGCCCATGAGGGGGGAGGAGCCCCTGCGGCTGTGCTTGCGCGCCTTCTTCCACAAACCCCGGTCAGGGAGATGACCACCCACGAACCCTCGATCGAGGAGGTACTCCGGCGGGTCTACCGGGGAGCAAGGTAGAGATGATCCCTTATACCGCCAACCTCCGTGTCGGATTTCAGCTGGCCCTCGCATACCGTAGAGCGGCCGCGGTCTGGGTCGTCGGAGAGCTGGCGCTCCTGGTGGCATTTTACTTTTTGTGGCGCGCGGTTTTCCTTTCCGTACCCGCAGGGTCATTTGCGGATCGGGACTTCGCTGCTTTCTACTTGTACTTATTGACCGCGCGACTCGCAGCGCGATTCACCGGCGGGCCTGCCTGGGGGTTCTTTGCCCAGCGCGTCCGTGTGGGAACCGTTGTGTACGACTTGGTACAGCCGGTCGAACTGGAGTATGCCCTCCTAGCCCGGTGGTTAGGGCAGAAGGCCGGACAGTTGGTCATGGCGCTGCCGGCCTACGCCACCGCAGCGTTCGTCTCCGGGGCCTGGAGCGCTGGCGAGTGGCGGTTGGGGTGGTTCTTCCTGAGCCTGGTGGTGGGTTTTGCCTGTGCCTACTTTTTCGAGTTCTTGATGAGCCTCTCGGCTTTCTACACTAGCGCGCAGCAGGGGATCAACGAAGCCAAGGCCCTGGTCGTGGCGCTCCTGAGCGGGGCATTTTTCCCCATTGACCTGCTGCCGGATCGCTACGCCCTTCTAGCCAGTCTGCTGCCTTTCCAGGCCTTTATCTACCTTCCTGCGCGCATGCTGCAGCCGTCCATGCCGGAGAGCGAGATCTTCCGCGGACTGGCGGTGCAGCTGTTCTGGCTCCTGGTGCTTGCTGCAAGCTCCCGCTTCCTCCTCGGACGAGTACGCCAGCGGTTCAACGTGCAAGGAGGATAAATGACCCACTACCTCGCCCTCGCGCTGGCCGCCCTGAGGCTGCAATTCGCGACCTGGAAGCAGTACCGGGTGGACTATACCGCTGGCGTGCTCACCGTGCTCCTGGAGCAGGCCCTGACCCTGGTGCTTTTCTCCGTCATCTTCACACACGTGCCGCAAGTCCGCGGCTGGACCTTCCCCGAGATGCTCGTGCTTTACGGGTTGAACCGAATGGCGCTCGGCCTTGCCGACACTCTGGGGGAGAGCCTATGGTGGGTCGGCAGCTACGCCCAGGACGGCAGCCTGCTGCTCTACAAGCTCCGTCCGCTCGGGGTACTCTTCCAGCTCCTCACTGAGCGGATCCACTTCGAGCGGATTTCAGGATGCCTGACCGGGCTGATCCTGGTCCTCCATGGAGCGTCCGCGGCCGGGGTGGAATGGACTGCCGGTAAGGTTGCCACGGTCCTCTTATTTGTTCTCCTGGGCGCGTTCATCTATCTCGGGCTCATGATCCTGGGGGCTGCCGTAGCCATGCGGGTCATCGGCAGTTTGGACGCCATCACGACCTTGTGGAGCTTAACCGAGTTCGCCAAGTACCCGCTTCCCATCTTCGGTCGAACCGGGGCCTTTCTCCTGACGTTCGTCGTCCCGCTGGCGCTGACCGGCTATGTTCCTGCCGCTCTCCTGCTCGACGAGCACACACGCACAGCAGGCACCATCGCCCTTGCCGAGGCTTTGGTCGCTGCCGGCGCGTTCTTCGGCTTGTGCCTGCTGGCGTGGTCGTGGGCCCTCCGCGCTTATGAGGGGACTGGGAACTGAGAGCCAACCTGCGGCGATAGCGGTGGGGGTGCTTAATGGGCATGAGGTATCGCAAGGTCGGTAAGTGGGGCCTTCAGGTCTCCGAGATCGCCCTGGGTGCCTGGGCCAGCTTCGGAGATTGCGTGAAGGATGTGGGCGAGGTCAAGAAGATCGTGTGTCTGGCCTACGAGTCCGGCGTCAACTTCTTCGATAACGCGGACACCTATGCGAACGGATGCGCTGAAGAACTCATGGGCAGCGTGCTCGCCGAGTACCCACGCAGCACCCTCGTCCTCGCCTCGAAGGCGGGATGGCCTGTGTCCGGGTGTCCCAATAGCCAGGGCCTCTCCCGCAAGCACCTGCGCGCCTCTCTGCAGGCCAGCCTTCAAAGGCTACGAACGGATTATCTGGATATCTACTTTGCTCACCGCCACGACCCGGATGTACCCCTCGAGGAGATTGTCACGACCATGAGCGCGTTCGTTGATCAGGGGCTTATCCTCTACTGGGGAACCAGCGAGTGGCCTGTCGCACGGCTGGCGGGTGCATGCGAGTTTGCCAGGGCGAATGGGCTGCATCCACCTATCTGCGAGCAGGTTGACTACTCGATCCTTTACAGGAAGCGGTGGGAAAACACCCTGGCGCCGGAGGCGGAGCCGCTCGGATTGGGCTTGATGGCCACGAGCCCGTTGGCGATGGGGGTGCTCACCGGGAAGTACGACGACGGGATCCCCCCCGGTAGCCGGTTGGCCCGGCATAAGGTGCTGAAGGAAGCTCTGCTGACGCCTCACAACCTCGCTCGTGTGCGGGAATTGGCGGCGGTCGCTGCCGAGCACGGAATGACCCGGGCTCAGCTCGCGCTAGCTTGGGTTTTGCGACGCAAGGAGCTTTCATGCGCCATCGTGGGAGCCACCGGGATAGGGCAGCTTCAGGAAAACCTTGGTGCGGCCGGGGTAGTGCTCGCACCCGAGGCCGTGGCACAGATCGAGCGGATTATAGGTGGCAAAAGCTCAACCGCGAGCACCACTTGACCACCTACTGTCCTTATCGGAGTTGGCGACGGTATGCACGCACGGGACAAACCTCTCCCGATCCTCCGAGCAACTACCCGCCGGGAACGCCTCGAGAGGGCCCGGCACATCGCAGATTGGATCCTGGGCCATTACTCGGACGCGGTTGTGGCCATCGGAATCTATGGGTCCACCGCACGGGGCTCCGACGAGCCCTACTCCGACCTGGAGATGTCGGTCCTCATGCGAAGCTCACCCACCCCCGGCAGGGACGAGCGCTACGTGCAAGGGCTCAAAATCAGCGTCGAATTCCACACCGTGGGGTCGGTCTACCGGCGCCTGCAGCGGGTAGACCTGACCTGGCCCTTGTGCGTAGACCAGTTTGTCTCGGTCTTATCCCTGTACGACCCGGAGGGGCACTGGCCCAAGCTAAAGCTGCTCGTTGATCAGCTGCCGTCCGGATCGTTCGTGCAAGCCATTCGCGAGGGGATCGTGGGGGAATTGTTGGAGAACTTCGCCAAGCTGGAGAATGCCCGAAAACGCGACGACGCCCCTGCAATGCGATGGATCGCCTGGAACCTCGCGTGGGATGTGGCCATGATCTCCGCCCTCATGAACCGGGCATACTTCACCTCTTGGTCGCGCACACCCGACGAGATCCTCCGACTGCCGTCGCTGCTGCCCGCGGTTAAGAGCCTCGTGGAGAAGTTCCGCAACGGCGATCTGCGCAGCGCCAAGGGGCTCCATCGTTGTTGCGAAGCCGCAGTGAGGGGGGTTGTGCAACATGTGGCAACCCTTGGCGTCCACGTCCAAGTCGAACCGTCCCTGGCAGGACCTCCCCGGGAGCAGATCGGGGGAGGTGGGCCCGGATCGAAACGATAAGCGTTGTGGAGGAGGAGGATGGCTAATAAGGACACCCGAACACTCGAGGAAAGGATAGAGGAACTACAGGCGGTGGTGACGAAGCTCTTCGTCCAAATGGATGCCCAGCGTATTGGAGGTCCGGGGAATGCCGGTGCTGCTGATGGCGGCGAGTTGCCGGACTTTGGCCCTTGGATGGACACGACATGTTGCTACGCCAGGGTCATCGCCCTTCGGACCGACCTCCAGGGTCGCTTCCAGTTTGCCACACTTAAACTGCTGCACGACTGCTCTGATGAGCGCCGACCTGCCTGGAGAGAGGGCGCCATCTTCGACCTGCGCAACCCGGCCTGGGAGGCTGAACTGAAGCGAGCCCAGAACTATGACCTGCTGGTTGGTGTAAGGGTTCTTCCGGACGGACGAGTCGTCGGGATCGAACTGGCACGCCCTAACAAGAAACCCCGGGCCTCGACGCCCGGCGTTTCCCAGTTGCGAGCGGAAAGGGCACCAAAAGTGGACAAGGAGGCTCCGTAACTTTAGAAGGTGGTGAAGTCCAGAGCTATGCCCCCAACGGCCCCAGTCCCACCCTTTGACCCCCTGTCGCCGGAGGTCCTTGCCGACCCCTATCCAGCGTACGCGCGCCTGCGTATGTCGGACCCTGTGCACTGGGGGATTCCCCACACGCGCGCCGGAGCGTGGTATGTATTCCGCCACGCCGACATCGCGAGCCTCCTCAGGGATCCGCGGTTGTCGCGACGACGACCGGCTACTGGGAGGGGAGTCCCCTCTGGAAGACCCATTTCCGAGCCATACCGTGGCTTTTTGCGGATGATGGCTCAACAGGTGGGATTTCAGAATACTGTTGGTCACGCTCGTCTGCGGGCGGTGATGGGGCCGCTTTTGTCTCCGCGTGCAGTCGCTGGTGTAGTCCCGCGAGTCGAGTGGGTCGCCCGCAAGCTGCTACAGGACATCGAGGACCAGCATTCCATGGATGTACTCAACGAGTATGCTCTTCCGCTGGTACTCAGGGTGTTGGCGGAATTGCAGGGCGTTCCGGAGAGTTCGTTCGAGGAGTTGCGCGCCTGGATCGGGGTGATCTCCAGTGTGAGCTCTTCCTCTCCCAAGGAAGAGCTTCTAAGAGCCAACCGGGCGGTGGCCGAGTATGGCCAGCTGGTAGAAGGACTCGCGGGGGAGGCTGGGGGGAGCCCCCAGGGAACCGTGCTGGCTGGCATGTTAGCTGCGCGGGAATTAGGACAGGTCAGCCAAACAGAATTCGTCGCGAACCTGCTGGCCTTGCTCGACGCTGGTACCCAGACCACCGCTGACTTCATTACGAACAGCGTGTTGGTACTCTTGAGCCACCAGGACCAGCTCAAGCTTCTCAGGGAGGACCCGCAGTTGCTGGGCTACGCAGTCCAGGAACTCTTGCGCTTCGAAAGCCCAGTGCAGATCGTTGGCCGCTGGGCAACTGAGAGCTTCGTTTTTCAGGGTAAAGGGATCGAGCGGGGCCAAGTCGTGTACCTAGTCCTGGGCTCGGCTAACCGTGATCCCAGCTGGGTGAGCGATCCGGACCGGCTTGACTTAAAAAGGAAGCTGGACCGTACAGCAGCCTTTGGCGGAGGAACCCACTATTGCCTAGGTGCCCCGCTAGCCCGCCTGATAGGGGGAAAAGCTCTAGAGATTCTTCTACAGTGGAAAGGCAGCTTGTCTTTGCAGACCAGCAGGCTTATATGGCGGCCCGCGTTCGGGTTTCGTGGGCTTACTGAGCTGAGGGTATCATGGTAATGGCAGCATGCGTATTTCAGAAGATTCGAGCCACACTTTTCGTCGGAAGCCGAGCCGGTGATTCAGTAACTCACCTTACGCGGCAAAGCTGAGAGACTGTCGTAAAAGTCCGCTATACTTGAAGGGTGGCTTCTACACGGAGATCTTACCCCAGCGACCTGTCGGACGCGGAGTGGGCCATCCTGGAGCCGTTGATCCCCGCCCCCAAGCCCGGTGGCCGACCCGCAAAGGTGCCGAGGAGGGAGATCGTCAGCGCCATACTTTACGTCCTGGAAAACGGCATCAAGTGGCGGGCCATGCCCCATGACTTACCCCACTGGTCTACGGTCTACCACTACTTCCGCAAGTGGCAGAAGGAGGGGGTCTGGGAGCGGGTGGCCCAGGCCCTGGTCCGGTGGGATCGGGAGCGAGAAGGAAGGCAGGCTTGCCCCAGCGCTCTTGTCATGGATAGTCAGTCCGTCAAGACCACGGAAAAAGGGGGCCCCGGGGACACGACGGGGCGAAGAAGGTCAAAGGGAGAAAGCGGCAGAACACGGGGGGCCGTCTCTTGAACGGAAGGGGTGTGGGGCGGCAGTCCCCGACCAGACCGCAGTTCGGTTGGTCGGGGAAGGATAGCCCCGCCAGGACAAAGTCCTGTATACTGTTTTTGTAGGTCGTCCCCGGAACGGGGATGCGCGTAAAGGGAGCCGCAGGCGAGTGTCCTACACACGTTTGAGCCTGTGAGGATGGTCGCGCGAAACTCCAACCAAAGTTGGTTGCGAGTAGTTCATGGCCTTTGTCCACCCGGCCAATGAGCACGACAAGTGGGGTGGGCAGGCGTTGCTTTTGGGGATGGACCTCTCCTTGTGGCCCCGGGTGCGCAAGCTCTTTGTGGACTGGGGCTACCGGGGTTTGCGGGAGGTGGCTAGGGGGCTGGGACTGGAGCTGGAGGTGGTGGCCCGTCCTTACGCGGGGGTGCGGGGGGTCTGGGTGCGGGAGGGGGAGGAGGTGCCGGAGATCCCGCGGGAGGGTGGGTTCAAGCCCCTGCCCAAGCGGTGGGTGGTGGAGCGGACCTTTGCCTGGATGGGGCGAAACCGACGGCTGGGGAAAGATTACGAGTACCCCCCTGAGGTAACGGAAGCCTGGATGTATTTAGGCATGATACGCTTGCTGGTGAAGCGGCTGGCCAGGGCCGCTTAAGCTGGAGGAGGGGACTTTTACAACAGTTTCTGAAATGGCATAGATTGAAAAGGTGAATCCCCAGCCCCTGGATTTGTACACCGATTACTTGTTGAGCAGCTTTGGAGCGGCGACGGCCACAGGATTGTCGCGGATGGTGGATGGAGCCATAAGCCACGACCAGATCACCCGCATGCTGGGGGGAGATTGACAAGGCTCGGTGCAGTTGTGGCGCAAGGTCAAAGCCACGGTGCGAAAGATACAGCGTGAGGAAGGGGTGCTGATTCTGGATGATAGCATTTTGGAGAAACCCTACACGGACGAGAACGATATAGTGGCCTGGCAATAGCAAAGAGCGGATGGTCAAGGGGATCAACTTTGTGAGCCTGTTGTATCACAGCCAGGGGCTGACCTTGCCGGTAGGCTACGTGCTGGTGGAGAAGACGGAAGTCTATGTAGATCAGAAAAGTGGCCAGCGCAAACGCCGCAGCCAGGTGAGCAAGAATGAACACGCCCGCTACCTGCTGCAAACCGCAGTGCATAACCAGATTCCCTTCCAGCACGTGCTCAACGACGTCTGGCTTGCCTCGGCGGCGAACATGCGATTTATCGTGCTGGACATGAAGAAGCACTTTGTGATGCCGCTCAAAAGCAATCGCAAGGTAGCGCCAGGTTATCGGCACCGCCGGTATGCGCTGTGCGCACCCCCTATGAGCCAAGAACAACAGCAAAGGGGTCAATGGACAGGAGTGGAGGGTCTGGACTACCAAGACCCCACCCCCCGGCAGGTATATCTGGAAGGGGTTCCCTTCCCCCTGCTGCGGGTTCGGCAAGTCTTCACCCACGAAGATGGGAGCCAGGGGGTGTTGTATTTGTGTAGCAGCGATACCACCCTGGACTTTGAACGGATGATCGAGCTCTATCAAAAACGATGGGAGATCGAGCGCTTTCATCAATCCATCCGACAAAACGCTGCCCTGGCCAAGTCGCCTACCAAGACCCTGACCACCCAGGCCAACCATTTCTTTGCGGCTATGTGGGCCTTTGTCAAGCTGGAACTCCTCTCCCACCAGACCCAAATCAACTACTTCGCCCTCAAGGCCAAGCTCTATCTGGTTGCCAGTCGGGCTGCTTTTCAGGAACTACAGCAGATCAAAGCTCAACTGACCGCGTAAGGTATACCTTCGTTTGCTACCGCATAGCCCCACCCCAGCCATTCTGAGGAGGACATGACTGCGAACCAGATTGTGGGCTAGGATGAGGAGGTTTATCCGGGCTACGAGGCCCCCGAAGCTCTTGCTCTCTACTTGGCGAAGCCGGAAAGACCTGACCAGGACGCCAAAGCGCACCTCTATCCAGTTTCTCCCCATCCACTCCCTCCACCTAGCGGAACCCCCGGTCCCCCAGGACCGGGCCCAAGCCCGAATCTTCCACCCGGCCCCGGGCCCAGATCTCCCCGGTGTTGCCCGGCAGGACGCCCCAGCGCACGGGGTATGAAAACCTATGCTGGGGTAGGAAGCAGGCGTGCGCCCGAGGATGTGCTAAAGCTGATGGGGAAGATTGCCCGGCGGCTGGCGGAGCGGGGCTGGGCGCTGCGAACGGGTGGGGCAGAAGGGGCTGACCGGGCGTTTGAGCGGGGGGCCCGTGCGGGCGGTGGAGCAGTTGAGGTGTTTCTGCCGTGGCCGGGATACAACGGCTACCGGGAAGGGGCGCTGAAAGCCCCGAGCCCGGAGGCGGTGCGGCTGGCGGCAGCATTGCATCCGGCCTGGGGGCGTCTGTCACCGGCGGTACAGCGGTTGATGGCCCGGAACTCCCACCAGATCTTGGGGCTCGACCTGAACGACCCGGTGGCCTTCGTCCTCTGCTGGACACCGGACGGGGCCGAGTCGGAGCAAGAATGCGGGCCGGAAACTGGTGGCACGGGGCAGGCGATCCGGCTGGCCTCGAGGTGGGGCGTGCCCGTGGTCAACCTCAAAAGAGAGGACGCGTTGGAGAAGATAGCTCGGCTGGTCAAGGGTTGAACCAGGGGGCGGCAGGAGCCGCCCCCCTCCGGTGGGCATGAAAACGCTAGCGATCACCATCGGGGTCTTCAGGAATCAGGTCTATGCCTACCGGCTGCGGCAGGATGAGGAGGGGCGGGTGCGCCTCGAGTTCGGTCTCAAGGGGAGCGAGCGGGTGTGGGACTGGCGGCCCTGGAAGGAGGGGAGCCTGGAAGAGATGCGCACGGTGTACCAGACCCTCCAGAGCTACGACCGGGGGCGGTGGCTGAAGGTGGAGTAGTATTACATGGTATGATAAACCCATGCGAACCACTATCTACCTGCCCAACGACCTCGCCCGTGTGGTGGAGGCTTACCTGAAGGAGCACCCCCAGACCAACCTCTCGGCCCTGGTGCAGGAAGCGCTGGAGGCCAGGTTGCGCCGCAACCCGGCAGCCCTTTTGGAGCTGGCTGGGGTCGTCGAGAAGGCCTCAGGAAGCGCAGGGGAAGGGGCTGAGGACCGCCTGCACCGCCGGGAGCGATGACCCCCCGGCATCGCCGGGCCGCTGGTGCAGCTTCACTGCAAAGGCTGGTTCTGGACTCGGGGCCGCTGATCGCGCTCTTCCACGCCGCCGACCCCGACCATGAGGCGGCGGTGCGCGGGTTCCGCGCGCTGGCTGAGGGGAATAGCCGCCTGGCGGTCGCTAAAGCGAGCCCTCTGATCACCCCCCCTGCCGGTGGTGTTCGAGGTGTACAAGTGGCTGCTCTTCGAGGGGGGTGCGGCGGTGGCCCGGCGGGCCCTGGAACGGATGGTGGAGGCGTTGGAGATCGTGCCCCTGGGGCTGGAAGACCTCGAGGCCATCCGGGTGCTGCTGGCCTCGAGGCCGGAGTGGAGGGGCACCCTGGAGGACGCGGGCGTGGTGCTCCTGGCCCTGCGGTCCAAAGCCCCGGTGTGGACGCTGAACTACCGCGACCTGGGGGTGTTCAGGGAGCTGTCGTTCTGGGCGGGCTGAGGGCTCTTGCCCCTCGACCCCTCGCCCTGACAGGGAGGCAAGGGCCGCACTGTATTGCCTCTCTGTGGTATCCTGTTCCCAGGAGGTAAAACCATGATCAGCACGGCAGTCTGGAGCGGCCGGGTCCAGGCGGCTCTGGGGCGGGAGCCTCGGAGCGTGCAGGAGGCCCTCGAGGGTCTCCGGCAGGTTCTCAGGAGGGACGGGGTGAGCAAGGAGGAGTTCTTCCAGGCCGCACGCAAGGGGGAGCGCTTCGAGCGCTTCTCGCGTGACGACAGGGTAGCCCTGATCACCTGGGCGGCCCTGAAGGAGGCCCTGGAGAAGACCCGCAAGCACCTCGGCCATGGGACTCCCTCCACCCTGGTCGTTCGCAAGGACGACTCGGTGAAGGAGGAGGTCAAAGGGGTCAAGCCCGTGGGTACGTGGAAAGGCCCGGATCGGGTCTATGAAGTGTTCCCGTGGGACTTGCGTACCGCAGTGCGTAAGGGAACTCAAATCCAGCACCCCCAGTACGGCCAGGGAACCGTCCTCGAGGTGAACGGCAATGCCGTCACCGTGGGCTTCAAGGCGGGCAGGAAGAAGCTCGCTCTGAAAGCTACCAAGAGGATGCTCCTGGACAAGTACGCAGCCCAGCCCGACCGCCGGGTAGCCGACGCGAAAGGTGCGCTCGAGCGCTTCCTCTCCTCCAGGGAGGAGGTTCGCAGCCTGAGCCGCCTGGAGCGGGAGGAGGAACTCGCGGGCAACCCGCACTTCTCCGAAGGCCTCGTCTCGCAAGAGACGGTGGAGCGGCTGGCGAAGGTGGGTATTGCGGTAGACCCCTACAACCTTGAGGGACTGGCTTCGCTGGTGGATTCCCTCGCCGCCAGGGAAGAGAAGTTCAAGGAGGGCGTCCTGGGGATCGCTATCCTCAGAACCCGTGACGGCAAGGCCGTCGGCTTCCGCAAGCCGGGCTTGTGGGAGACGAAAGTCGCTCCCGACGCAGGGCGTGAGAGCTTTGCAGCGCTCGTCGAAGCGCAGATGGCCCACGCGGTTCTGGCGGAGATGCTCCAGGGAGAGGGCTGGTCGGTGAGCGAGGTGCGCGAGCGCCTGAGGGAACTGGCCAAAGCCCTACCACCGGCTGATGCCAAGCGGCTCTTTGGTCTCTTGCAGGAGATCGCCGCCCTCCGCCTCTTGAAGGCGGAACTGCATCGTGCCGGGTTTGCACCCGTTCGGGCCGTCGCTTACCGCGACTCGAGCGGGGAAGTCGTCTACACCGCGCCGGTGTACGGCTAAAGGTAAGCGTCCTTTCCTGCCTCTCGGAGAAAGTCCTTTTCTCTGAGGGGTTCTTCTTTTGAGAACCAGGGGGCCTGCGGCCCCGACGGGGTGGGCAAGGAGGTCGGTATGGAGTTCAGGAAGGTCAGCAGCGGGTACATGGTCAGGAGCGAGGGCAAGGTGCTCACGCGGGCTAACCCCGGCTGGGGCGGGGCGGTGGGCACCTTGCGGGGGCCGGACGGGGTGGAGTGGCGGTATTTCCCCACGCTGGACGAGGCCCTGCTGGATCCCGATTTCGGGTCGCTGGTGGAGGCCGGTGAGGCGTGGTGGCGGGAGGTGGAGGCGTGAAGGTTGTCTCGCGCCCCCGCTTCATCTACCCCAACCTCGGGCACGGTCATGCCTGGTACGGCGTGGACGTGTACCGGCTGGGGCTGGCGGTGCTGGTGGTGTTGCGCGACCAGGACGACCATGAGGGTCCCAGCCTGACCAATGCCCTGGAGGGGATGGCCCGCAAGGTGCGGCGGGAGCTCCTCGAGGAGGCCGGGCTGGCGGGCCTGAAGACCCACTGGATCACCTGGAGCCGCACCGACGGGATCGCCAGCGTGGTCAGCTTCACGGACGAGGAGGCCCTGGCGGGCCCCCGGTGGAGCTACCTCCCCCCCGCCGAGTTCGCAAAGGTTCTCGCCGCCTTCGGGGCGGAAGACCAGCTCGAGGCGTGGATCCGGGAGGGGGCGCTGGAGGTGGAGGAGTGGATCGAAAGTACAGGCGAGGAGCGCAAGCGCCCGGATTGAACAGCAAAGCGAAGCCAGGGGGCCTGGCCCTCCAGGCCCCACAGCACGAAGCAAACCCCGTAAGACCCCACCGGAAGGGGGGCAGGGGGTTGGAGGTGCTCTATGAGCAAAGAATCGAACAGCATCGGCGTTTTCGTGCCCGTCGAGGTCAGTGAGGAGAAGACCTTCTTGAACCGCATCGGGGCCGCGTTCGTGAACAGCAAGGGGCTCTCGCTTTTGCTGGACGCGGTGCCCGTGGGCGGTCGGGCGGTGGTGATCTCCGAGGAGATCGCGGTGGGCGAGGGGCCGTATCGGGTGCTCACGCCGGTGGAGTACGAGAAGGACGGGGAGCGCAAGACCCGCTGGACCCGCGTCGGCACCGCCATCCCCAACAAGAAGGGCCTGACCGTGCTCTTCAACGCCCACCCCGTGAGCGGCAAGGCGGTGGTGATCCTGGCGGAGGAGCCGAAGGAGGGGGGTGAGAGCACGGACGACCTGGCGTTCTGAGCGGGGTCAAAGCTGGCGTACATGGGAAGGGGGGCTACGGCCCCCCTTTTTTCGTCCTGCAAGGATGTCGGGTATGGATACACAGATGCTCTTCTACCTCTGGGCCGTGCTGGCCCTCGGGCTGCTGGCTCACCACACCCACCGGCGGAAGGCCCTCGAGCGGGAGGCCGGGGCGGTGCTTCCCTTCTCCGGGGGCTATCTGGTACGCAAGCGGGGGATTCCGGTGCGGGCAGGGCGGAGCGATGGCTTCTCTCCCCTCTACGGCACGGTTTTCTTGCGGCGGGGGGTCATGGAGGGCCGGGCCGTGCGGGACGTGGCCTTGGCCGCGCACGAGGCGGCCCACGCCTTGCGGCTGGCGCGGGGGGAGCGCACGGCCCGGCTGGCGAGCCGGGTGATGGTGGTGCGCTGGATGCTCTTCGGCAGCGGCCTGACCCTGGCCTTCCTGCTCAACCCGGCGGCCATCGGAGTGCTGGCCCTGGCCTACGGGGCGGGGCTCCTGGTGATCCCTGAGGAGCGGGAGGCCAGCCGAGAGGCCATCCTCATCCTCAGAGAGGAGGGGGTTGGAGAGGCGGAGATCGACGGGGCGAGGCGGATGCTCGAGGGGTATGGGGACAGCTACTGGCTGGTGCCGATTGTGGCCCTGGCCCTGCTGGGCTGGCAGGCGGTGGCGGCCTAGGCGTGTAGGATGGAGCTATGGACTGGCGCGAGCGGATCACCTTCGACCCCCAGGTCATGGGGGGCAGGCCCTGCATCCGGGGGATGCGGATCACGGTGGGAACTATCCTCACGCTGCTGCGTCACCAGACCCCGGAGGAGATCCTGCGGGACTATCCCTACCTCGAGCGCGAGGACATCGACGCTGCGCTGGAGTACGCGGCCTACCTCGCCGACGAGCGGGAGGTGGCGGTCTGAGGCTGCTGATCGACGTCAACCTCACCCCCAAGTGGGTGGGGTTTTTTCAGGACCATGGTGTGGAAGCGGTGCACTGGTCGGCCATAGGAGCGCTGACGGCCAGGGACGAGGTGCTCCTGGAGGCCGCAGCGGAAGGCGGGTATGTGCTGCTGACCCACGACCAGGACATGGGCACCCTGCTGGCCCTGGCCAGGAGTCACCGCCCCAGCGTGGTGTTGCTGCGCACAGGCGACCTGCGGCCCCAAGGGGTGGGGCCACGGCTTCTGCAAATCCTGCGCGGCCTGGAAGGAGAACTCGAGGCCGGGGCCATGGTGGTGGTCGAGGACCGACGGGTCAGGGTGCGCAGGCTGCCTTTCTGAAACCTTCGAGAGCACCAGGGGGCGGCAGGAGCCGCCCCCTCTTCTTTGGGCGAGGAGGCCAGTATGAAAGCCGACGCGCTCATGGAGAAGGTCAAGGGCTGGCTCGAAGAACTCGAGAGGGGGCTTCGGGAGGGGCACACCGGGGACTTCCTCTCCTTCCTGGAGGGGATGGGCCGCTTCCACCAGTACAGCGCCCGCAACGTGGCCCTGATCCTCCAGCAGCGGCCCGACGCCACGCTGGTGGCCGGGATCAAGCGCTGGAACGAACTGGGGCGGCGGGTGAAGAAGGGGGAGCGGGCCATCGCGATCCTGGCTCCCACCCTCAAGAAGGTGGAGGTTCTGGACGAGGGGACCGGCGAGGTGCGGGAAGAACGGCGGCTGGTGGGCTTCCACACCGCCTACGTCTTCGACATCGCTCAGACCGAGGGGAAGCCCCTCGAGTCCCCGCAGGACACGCCCGAAAGGGCGGAAGTTTACGGCCGGCTCTGCTCGAGGTGCCCGGTGCCGGTGGAGGAGCGGCTGACCGGCGGCGCGATGGGCTACACCAACGGCAAGCGGATCGTCATCTCCGCGATGCTCTCCCCCACCGCAAAAGCCGAGACCCTGCTGCACGAGTGGGCGCACGTCCTGCTGCACTACGGGGGAGTGGAACCGCCGGTGACGGTGAAGGAGCTCGAGGCCGAGGCCACCGCCTACGCGGTGGGGCGGCACCTCGGGCTAGGGATGGAGGGCAGCCGCGACTACATCCTGCACTGGCAGGGCACGGTGGAAGACCTGGAACGTTCGCTCGAGCGGATCAGCCAGACCGCCAGGGAGATGCTGGTGGCCCTCGAGGGGGCCCGGCCAGCCCGGGCGGAAGCGGCCTAGAACCAGGGGGCGGGCAACCGCCCCCTGTCCTTCGTGCAGGAGGTAAACGTGAGCCACGTAGCCCGCTGGAAAAGAGAACAGGGAAGCGACCCCCTATCGGGCAGCCTGGGAGAAGCCTGGCCCCTCCCCCACCCCTCGGAACTCGAGGAGGGCAGCTGGGCCTTCCGCCACGGGGGGAGGGTCTGGTACTGCGCCCCCGAAGACCTGGAGCTCCTCCGGCCGTGGGAGGAGGGGGTGCGGGTGGGCGACCTCGAGGACGGGCGCTACCTGCTCGTGAGCGACTCGCAGGACCGCCGGGCGGTGCTGGAGAGCCTCGGCCTGGAGGAGGAAGCCTCCGAGTGGCCCCACCTCTTCGTGTGGGCGGGGGACGGGGAGTACGTGGAGGTGTGGGGCTGCCGCTTCGACGTCCCCCGGCTGGACGACCCCGCCGTGCCCCTCTTCCCCCCGCAGGGACTCGAGACGCCCTCCGACGACCCGGACTGGCTCGAGGCCAAGGAGTGGGAGGACTTCGAGGGCCCCGAGCTGCCCCCGGAGTGGTAGAAGAAACCACGACACCGGGGAGCAGCAGCGCAACCACCGGGTCACCCGCCCGCGGTACACTGTAGGTCGAAGAGGATGCCATGCCCGCGCTGATTCGGTGGCTGCTCGCCCGCCTGGGCTTCTCCCGCGCCCTGGTGAGCCGGGAAATTCCCTGGCGCGCCGTGCCGCGGGGCTCGGCGGAGGCCAGGGCCGCCGAAGAGGAGTACCTCGAGCGCAAGCGGCGTGAGCGCTAAAACCCGGCGGTACCGGCCGGCCCCCCACAGCAGGGGGCCGGCCGACTCGAGGCTGGCACTGCGGGCATGACCCCCCTTCCGGCCCACAGCCGGGGGTGCATGCCAAGGTAGTAGAGGGCCAGCTCTACCCGCCCCTCAGGCCGAGCTTCTCCCGCAGAGCCCCCACGCGGTTCTCCACCGTGCGGCGGCTCACCCCGAGCTCGCGGGCGATCTCCGCGTTCTCCAGCCCGAAGGCCAGACGCCGCAGCACCGCCCGCTCACAGGGCAGCAGTCCGTCTTCCAGCACAGGACCCTCGTAGAAGCACTCCCCTTCGGCCACCCGCCCCAGGGCAGCCAGCACCTCCTGGGGGCCCACAGGACGGGCGATCACCCCCTGTGGCCTGAGGTCCACCAGGTCACGCAGGTAGGGGGCTGAGTTCACCCCGGTGACCACCAACACCGGGCGGGGCAGGTGCGGCAGCGTATGCAGGGCGTATCCCCAGGGGGCGTCAAGCACCAGGTGGGCTGCCCCCGGAAGGGGGGACGAGGCACAGAGGGCCTCGCCGTGAAGCCGTAGCGTGTCGTTGTCGCTGAAGACCATCCACCCACCTCATGCCGTGAAATCCGTCTACCGGTCCAGGATATACAGATCGAATCCGGTTAATGGTTAGACGGGGTGCGTCGAGGGCGAGGGGATGAAGCTCCCGCAAATCGTCAAGGGCAAACACCTTCACAAGCCAAACGACGTCCGAGGCCTCAACTGGCCCCCTCAACAAGCCCGTGGGGTTAGGCCACGCTGGCCGCTGCCCTGGTGCTTCCGGGGAGTCGCCCGGGCGGACTGGAGACCGGGGCTGTACTGGAGTGCTGGGGTCGCCGGACGGGAAGCTGAAAGGGTTTCCGAAGGGATCATCCCGGACCGCAGAGGGGCCAGGGGGCGCGAGCGCCCCACTGCGGGGACCGGCCGGGGTGTCGGGACAGGCCTGCACCCGCGCGCCCGGCCGAAGGAGGCGGCTATGGCGAGCGTGATCCCCCAGACCCCCCTGCAGCGGCTCTACGAACAGCGCGAGATCCTCCGGGCACGGCTGCGCCGGGCCAGCGACGCCCGTGAGCGGGCGCGGCTCGACGACGCCCTCTTCGAGCTGCGCTGCGCCATCCGTGCCGAGCGCGAGCGTGTGCGGGGGGTGGTGTGGTGCTGCGAGGGGTGCGGCTTTGCCATCCACCCCACCGGCTGGCTCGAGTTCTGCCCGGAGTGCGGGGGTCGCTGGGAGATAGGAAAGGAGCTGAAAGGGCAGTAGTTATCTTGCCCCCCCGGATACCCCGGATTGGGGACGGGGGCAAGAACCAGGGGGCGCAAGCCCCTTTTCTCTTTCCAAAGGAGGCATATGAGCACGAGAGCGCAGATCGTGATAGAAGACCTCGAGGCCATCAAGCTGTACAAGCACTGCGACGGCTACCCCGCAGGGGTCCTGCCGGTTCTCGAGCCCTGCGTGGAGGCTTTCCTCAAGCGGCGGGGTTGGGACCCCGAGTACCTGCTGGCCCGGCTGGTGATGGCCTTCGGCCTGGCCGAGGAGCGCCACCGCCAGGCGATGAAAGCCCACCCGATCCTGGGAGAGCGCTACCGCCACCCCGAGACCACCGGCTACGGCCTCAGCGGGGAATGGTACGCGGACATCGAGTGGGTCTACCGGGTGCGGCGAGACGGGACCGTCAAGGTCCGGCGGACGAAAGAGGGCTGGTGGGACGCCGCAGGGAAAGAAGAAGACGCTCTCTGGGAGCGCCATACCCGGCTCCTCACGGGCGAAGAGGTGGCCGAGCGGCAAAAGGCTCAGTGGGCCGAGGAGGAGCGAAAGGCGATGCGGGCCTTCTACGGCCTGGAGGAGGAGGTCTTATGCGCCGCATCGACGATCCCATAGCCCTGCGGGACTGCCTGGCCCGGCTATCCGATGGCGCCAACCTGACCGTGGCCCAGGCCCGGTTGCTGCTGGCCTCAAAGGGCCTCCGGGCGCGGCAGAAGGTGGTCGAGGCGGCCTTGAAGCTCCCGGCGGCAGACCCCAAGGCCTCCCTCGCCCCAAGCCCCGGCCCCGACCCCGCCTGAAGTTCCTGGACGACCTGCCCCTCACGCCGGAGGAGCGGGCCGTCATGGAGCGGCTACGACGGGAACGGGAGGGGTGGTGCTGAGCCAGGGGGCGGCAGAGGCCGCCCCGCCTTCTTGCTGGGGGTGATAGCCATGCGTGAGGAAATCTGTCCCGAGTGCCAGGGTTGTGGATACCTGGAGGTCGTCGTAGGCAGCTACTACAGCCATTCGTTCGGCAACTACCTGCCCCGCGAGGAATGCGTGCGGTGCGGGTTGTGCGGGGGCACGGGTCTGGTAGAAGCGCCCGAAGAGGAATATGCCACGGAAGAGGAGCTGGTACCGGCTTGAGGCGGGCCGCTTGCGGGAGGTGGTTGAGCGGCTCTCCCTCAAAGACGGGCTCTTGCTATGGGAGGCCCTGGGGTCTTCCCCCAGGGCCTTTCCTTTGGGGAAACCCGAGGCCCGTAGGCAGGCGATGCATCGCATTCGGCGTGACAAAGTGTCACAGGGAATCGAAGAAAACACCGTGACAAGATGTCACAGTCCTTTGCGTGCTGGAGAGAGAAACCCCCTTGCGAAAAGAGAGAAACCGCGTGACAAAATGTCACAGGAAAACAAGCGAAACGGTGTGACAAAACGTCACGCCGACCCCGCCGGGGCCCTGGCAGGGAAACTGGGGGGCTGGCGGGCTGGGCTACTGTACCGGGCTCGCAAGGAGCAGAATCCCCTGATCCAGAGGCTGGCCCATGAGCATAAAGAGAGCCTGCTCGAGCTCCTGAACGGCTGAAGGCAGATTTGTCCGCTTCAGGAGCGAACTGGACTTCCTGGCCGAGGAGCGCCTGGCCGCCGCCGGGGAGGGCGTCTTACCCCAGTACGAGCGGCTGGTGCTCGACGACGGGGGCAAGAGCCGTCTCACCCCCTTCACCCTCGAGCGCCTCTACGCCCTGGTGGAGCGCTCGAGCGCAGGCGGGTGCGACCTGATTCTGACCTCCAACCTATCGCCCGAGACCTTCGCGGCCCGGATGCCGGAGGTGGAGGCGGCGGTGCGCTCGCGCCTTGGTGGAGGCGTGGTGGTGGAGGTAGAGGGGCCGGATGGCCGCCAGCTGCTTCCCCGGTAGGGGAACACCCTGACCGCGGGGGCGGCAAGCCGCCCCACTTCTTTAGCGAGGTGAAACCATGAAAAACATCCGTGAGCGCATCGAAGGGTTTCTCAGCCGCCTCGAGCGAGCCGAGGCCATCCTGCTGGAGGGGCGGGTACACCGGGTGGAGGGCCTGCCCCAGGTGTACGTGGTGCGGGGGAGCGAGCACTATCTGGTGGACCTGGAGCGCGAGTCCTGCACCTGCCCCGACCACGCCAAGGGGAACACCTGCAAGCACCTGCTGGCGGCGGTGCTCCTCGAGCGGGCCGAGCGCAACGGGTATACTCGAAGTGAGTATGCTTTTGATCGGGTCAGCGCTGTTGGTGTCCAACGGAGCAGATGACCTCCCCCGTTTGCGGAGGTTAGAGGCAGCGTGAGTCTATCAGCAGTTGGCTTCAGAAGCGTCACTGGCGAGACACCAAACACGGTCCATCTCGCTCGGGGGTTGGCCCCACGGGGCCAACCCTTACAGGTGGAGGATTTGACCTTACTGCCCGTTCTACCCAGGCCGGATGCCGTCGGGGTCAGCCGTGCCCTCTTGCGATGCATGCAGGAAGAAGCCGATATATCTAATGGAGGTCCCAGTTGAGCCTGGAACAAGACTTCGATATTCCGTTTGTCGCCCAACTGGCGCTGAAGGAGAAGCAAATACAACAGGAGTACCGCCCGGTCATTGGCGTACATAAGTGGTTTGCTCGCCGCCCCGGTACGGTCTTTAGAGCACTCTTATTGAGCGAGTTTGTCGGCCCAGGGCTAGAACAGCACTACTATAGGGGCCACGATCTATCAGGTCTTGTGATAGCGGACCCGTTCATGGGCGGGGGAACCCCAGTGCTCGAGGCTAACCGCCTAGGGTGCGACGTGGTCGGATTCGACATCAATCCGATGGCATACTGGATCGTGCGCCAGGAACTGGCGAGTCTAGATGTGAAGGGCTTTCTACTAGCGGCAAACCGGGTGGCAAACGAGGTCGAAGCGCAGATCGGCCACCTCTACGAAACCACCTGCGTGGAGTGCGGCTATGACCGAGCAACGGTGAAGTATATCCTCTGGGTTAAGCAGGAGACTTGCCAGCATTGTGGGAATGACTCGGACCTCTTCCCGGGCCAGCTTGTGGCCAAAAACGACCGCCACACCCACTTTGTGGTGGCCTGCCACGCATGTGGCCAACTGAACGAGCTTGAGCGGCTGCCTGAGGGGGGGTGCTCGCCTAGCTGCAGCAGGTGCGGCGCCCAACTGAGTCTGGATGGCAACGCAGCGAAAGGTAAATTCATCTGCCGGCACTGCGGCCACGACGGGCGTTATCTCAATGGCGTGCTCCGCGAGCGCCCCCCGAAACACCGTATGTATGCCCTGGAGTACTTCTGTCCGGCCTGCAAAAAACACCATCGCGGGCGGTACTTCAAAACCCCAGACACAAGGGACCTTGAGCGGTACGCCCAGGCCAGCGAGCAGCTGAACACGCAGCCGCAACTAACCGCGCTGATTCCTGATGACCTGATCCCTGAGGGTGACGAGACAAAGCGACTGCACAGGTGGGGATACCACCGCTACCGCGACATGTTTAACCAGCGGCAACTCCTCGCGCTGACAACCTTGTTGCGGTCCATCCTCCAACAGCCCCAGGGTCCCGTGCAGGACGCGCTCCTCACGGTGTTCTCCGACATCCTTCGCTACCAGAACATGCTCTGCCGGTACGATACTTACGCCCTGAAAGGCCAGGATATCTTCTCGGTGCACGGATTTCCTGTGGGACTCGTGCAGTGCGAGGCCCACCCTCTGGGCCTTGAGGGCATCGGCAGCGGTGGGTTCCGGCACTTCGTCCAGAAGTACGCGAAGGCAAAAGCCTACTGCGAGGCACCTTTTGAAGTCTGCCATGGCAAGAGCAAGAAGGTGAGGGTGCCCATCCAAGGCGAGGTGATCAGAGCAAACTTCGTGGACGATCTTCCCAGGCGTACCGGACGCGCCGCACTCATCCGTAAGCAGAGCGCCACCGAGGCCGAGCTCCCGTCTGGCAGCCTGGACGGCGTGTTTACCGACCCGCCGTACTTCGATAACGTTCAGTACGCCGAGTTGATGGACTTCTGCTACGTTTGGCTCCGGCGTGCGAAAGCTGATCACCCGGAGTTCACCGCGCTCTCCACTCGCTCATCCCAGGAATTGACAGGCAACGTCACCCTGGGGCGAGGCTTGGAACACTTCACCGAAGGGTTGTCCGAGGTCTTCATCCGCATGGCCAAGGCACTAGTTCCAGGAGGGCCTTTCGTCTTCACCTACCACCATAACGACCCGGAAGCTTACCTGCCTCTCGTGGTGGCTCTTCTTGACGCTCGTTTGTACTGCACTACCGTGCTACCGGTGCCCGGAGAGATGGAGGCATCCATGCACATCCAGGGTACCGGCTCCTCCATCCTGGACTCGGTGTTTGTCTGCCGGGCCGGGATACAGGTGGGGGGCCGTAGCTGGCAGGAACTCTCGGCTGAGCTGGGGGCTCGGCTGACGGAAGAGATCAAGCTCTTGCGAAGAGGGGGAGTGGCGGTCTCCCGTGGGGACGTTTCCTGCCTCCTTTCTGGGCATATTACCCGGATATTGATCCACGAACTCTACAGTTTCTGGTCCTCGACACCCTCTGTGAAGGAGAAGCTTGAAGTCGCCCGCAGCGGCCTGAAAAAGATCATGTTGGAAGTAGATACCAGGGCCTTGGTGGACCGACTGATGCAGATGCGAGTGGGGGATACCGAGGGTAAGGTCGTGCAGGAAGACCTTATTCTTACCCTATGACTGATCCTTCCGTCTTCCCCTATACAGTCACCTACGAGGAACTCACCGACAGCATTGACCTCTATGTTGACTCCGTCTTTGAGCAGTTAGAGTCAGATTTCCTCGTCCTTCCCAAAGGAAGTGGATATGTAGAATACTCCCGCTTCCAGGAAGCGTATCAGACCCTGTACAACCTGACGAACGGCTTCCAGGAATTCACGACTGAAAAAGTGATACAGGCCTGGTCGGCTGATGCGCTCGGCTTCGTTGTAGTCCGGACTATTCTTGGCTTTACTCCGCCGGAATTCTCGGATGCCACGCGCCAATCTACAGGGTTAGATGTTGGCTTAAGCTTTGCCCGAAACCTTGATCGTGATGTTCGCACTAATCCTAGGCGGATCAACAACATGCGTCCTAGCACCCTGGGGTATAAGCGGGTCCAGGCCATGGCCAAGACCGCCTGCAAGCTGATATCTGAGGGTGCTCCTCCCGTGCCTGACAACGTCATCCACCGTCTGGACAAGATGGACACCGCGCAAGGGCTGGCTAGCGTGCGCAATTTAGCAACGATGGGGGCTTCCTACGCCATGCTCCTGTACGAACGCTTCTTGGGGCGTCCCTTCGCCAGCCATCGGGACGCGGTGTCGGACTTGGTAGGCGACGTAATGGAGAGCGCCGTAGCCAAGCTACTCGAAGAACACCGCATTCCCTTTCGACGGACCGCACGGGCGGAGCGGATCGCCGGGTTCGATCAAGCGCCGGACTTCATCGCCCCCGACGAAGGCAACCCAAAGGTCATAATCGAAGCCAAGATAACTGGGGACGACGGCACAGCCAGAGACAAGGTAGCCCGTATCCTGCGGCTGGCTCAGATGCGGGCGGAGCGATTGGACAGGGCGGGCAGTACTTATCAGTTGGTCGCTTGCATTGACGGCCGGGGCTTTGGGGTGCGGCGGCGGGACATGCGCGATCTGCTGGTTGCAACCGAGGGCAAGGTGTTCACCACCAAGACGCTACCCGACCTCATCGAGTACACCAACCTGCGCCTGCTCCGGCCCATAAGCAGTTCCTGAGAAGAGGATAGTTCATAGGGGATACCTGGGTCTTGCCTATCGCATGCTCTCTTCTAAGAAATTGAAGCGCCAGGGGGTGGCTAGAGCCACCCCCTCTTTTCGCTTGAAAGGAGGAGAACATGGACAAGATCGGCATCCTCACCGCACCCCTCACCGCTGAGGAGATCGAGTGGAAGGTCATCGCGGTCAAGAACGGGAGCACCACCATCGCTCCCTACATCGACGCGAGGGCGGTCATGACCCGCCTTGACCGGGCCTTTGGCCCCTTTGGCTGGAGCGTGCGCTACACCCCGGCCCAGGTGGGCAACGAGCACGGGGTCATCGCCAGCATCGCCATCCGGAACCCCGAGACCGGGGAGTGGGTGGAGAAGCAGGACGGGAGCGGGGCCAGCGACATGGAGCCCTTCAAAGGCGGCATCTCGGGGGCGCTGAAGCGGGCCGCCACCGCCTGGGGGATCGGGCGGGAGCTTTACGGCTACCCCAGGGTGGTCGTGGAGGGGGAGCACCGCTATATCCCCTTCAAGGTGCTGGACCGGTTGAAGGGGCTCCCTAAGGCTGTGGCCGAGGGCAAGCCCCTGCCCGAGGTCATCCGGCTCACCGCGGAGGGGGAGAATGCGCGGAAAGGCTAAGGGCCCACCACCCCGGCCTGTTTTCCGTGCCAAACACGGTCAGCCGGGACGGGCAGGTGTCATTCGCTACCTTGGCAGCTCGATCGGACGCGCTCAGGGCTCAGCTCGGCCGCGGAGGTCTCCACGACGTAAGGGACCTCGAGCGCCCGGAAATGGGCCCTGCCGCTCTCGATCTTGAGGCGCTCGCTGACGCGCAGCTTGGTCACGTCCTTGCTGCCCTTGGTCTCGCAGATGAAGTAGAGCTTCTCCTGCTCACCGTCCACCATGACCACGGCCCAGTCGGGGCGGTACTTGCCCAGCGGGGTGTCCACCTCGAACCAGTCGGGCAGCTTGACGAAGAGCTTCACGTCCTCGCGCCTGTCCAGGGCTTCGGCGAAGCCCCGCTCGACCTCCGACTGGAAGATCACCCCGTCGTAGATGGAATTGCTCACCTCGACGATTTTGTCCAGATAGCCGATGAGTTCCTTGCTCTCGAAGAGCATCATGTCGTAGGCCTGTCCCTCGAGCCGTTCGTACTTGATGCCCTCCACCATCAGCTCCTCGAGGGTGTTCCTGACAGCAGCCAGGGCCAAGTCGATGAACTGCTGGGGGTTCACCTTGGCATCTGCCAGCCGCCCCGACTCCTTGAGGATGCGGGCCAGGGTGCCGCGGGTCAGCTCGGTCTCGCGCTGGAGGTAGGCCAGCAGATCGGGGACGGCGGGGCGGAAGTCCAGGTCTTCGGTGTTGACCCTGGCGAGTTCGGTCTCGAGGTCTTTGCCAAGCCGGATGATGCGCCCCTTCTCGATGCGGTAACGCGGGCGCTCGACCTTCGGCATCTCCCGGATGGCCTTGGCGGCCCGCTGCACCAGGTCCTCGGTGTCGAACTCCACCCGGTAGCGGGTGTGGTGCTTGATCCGTTCCCAGAGCGCGCGGAAGTCCTCATTGAGCTCCCAGCCCTTCTTGAGCTTGAGGGTGCGCCGCTCGCGGCTGTTTTTGATGCGCTCCTGCCCAAAGTCAAGGCCGGTCTCTTCCTCGATCTCGGTCTGCAGGGCCTTGGCGAAGTCCCTGTAGCTCTCGTTGGCGATGACGGTCAGCCGGTTGACCCGGGCGTCAAACGAGCGTTCCCCGTTCTCGCGCACCGGCAGGCGCAGGCCCCGCCCGATCTCCTGGCGTTTCTTGACCTCGGAGCGGGTCTCGTTGAGCGTGCAGATCTGGAACACGTTGGGGTTGTCCCAGCCCTCGCGCAAGGCCGAGTGGCTGAAGATGAAGCGCAAGGGCTCCTCCAGCGACAAAAGCCGCTCCTTATCGCGCATGATCTTCTCGTAGGCCTCCTCGTCGGCCTGGGTGTTGCCCGAGGTGTCCTTCCATCCCGTCCTGTCCTCGGCGAAGTAGCCCCCGTGCACCTGCTCCACCGGGGGAAGGTTCAAGGAGGCGTAGGCCGGGAGCGCGGAAAGCTCGAGGTAGGCCTCCTCGAACCAGCGCCGGAACTTGGCGTCTGAGTACCGGCTTTGCCGGGCCGCTGGTGCGGCTTCACTTTCGCCCCGGTAGTTGGCCACCCGGTCAATGAAGAACAGGGACAGCACCTTGAGGCGCTGGCCCTCCGGCAACCGCGCGACGGCGAGTTCCTTGTTCAGGTGTTCCCGCACGGTTTCGCGGATCTGTGCCCGCATGAGCGCGTCGGCGCCCACCCCCTGCTCCTGCCCCTCCTTCAAACGCACCCCATTGGCGAAACTCACGTACTTGAAGCCCGCGTCGATCTCGTCCACCACGTAGCCCCGGTACAGCTCCCGCCCCCCCGACAGCTCGTAGAGGTCGGAGCCCTGCTTGAGGGTCACGGATTTGCGCTTGGTGGCGCTCCCGTCCCAAACGTCGAGCTCTGCTTTCGCGCTGATGCTGCTTTTGGTGGCCTTGACCTCCTTCAGCTTCAGGTAGGGAACGTTGAAGTTCTCCTCCTCGAGCACCGACGTCACCTCGATCTGCTTGACCAGCCCGAGGTCGTAGGCCCGTACCGGGTCGAGCCGGTACAGCAGGTTGTAGGGGTTGCGGTGGGTGGCCGAGTAACGCAGCGTGCAGAGGGGGTTCAGGCTTGCCAAGGCCCGTTTCGCCAGGTCGCTCTCGAAGTTCTGCGGCTCGTCCACGATGACGATCGGGCGCGCCGCCCGGATGAACTCGATGGGGCGGAAGCCCGAGAGCCGGTCGTTGGGGAGAAAGATCACGTTGTTGCCCGGCTTGTTGAAGGCGTCGATGTTGATGATGAGGATTTGCAGGGTGCTCTCGGTGGCGAAGGAGCGCAGCCGCGAGACCTGCTTGGAGTCGTAGACCCAATAATCCACCGGCACGTTGCCGTAGAGGGCGCCGAAGTGCTCCTTGGTGAGGCGCAGGTTCGAGAGCACCCCCTCCCGGATGGCGACGCTGGGCACGGCGACGATGAACTTCTTGAAGCCGTAGAGGCGGTGCAGCTCGTAGATGGTGCGGAGGTAGACGTAGGTCTTGCCGGTCCCGGTCTCCATCTCCACCGAGAAGTTGAGCGCGATGCCGCCATCGGGGATCTCGATGGCCTCGAGCCGCTCGCTCAGGGGCAGCCCGTTGGCTTCTTGCACCCGGCGGACGTTCCCCAGCACAGCCTCCGGGCTGAGCAGCAGTTGGTTAGCGTAGGCGGCGATGCCGTAGAGTTCGTCGGACTCCATGCTCAGGGTGTAGAGCCCCTCGCCCAAGGGCTGCCCCTCAAACACCCCCGTCACCGCCCGGATGGCCTCGAGCTGGTACTCCTGGTCGCTCTCGAACTTGATCTTCATGTTTACACCGTGCGGAAGCGGATGCCCCGGTCCCGCATCTCCAGGGCGATGTTGGTCTTGAGCGCGTCGTCGCCCGAGAAGGCCACGTCCAGGCACACCACCTGAAGGGGCTTAGGCTCCAGGGCCATCACCGCCCGCAGGGTCTCGGCCCGGATGGGCCGCTCGAGGCAGACCAGCAACTGCCCCTCCGCCACCGAGTACACCTTTTGCCCCTCGAGCTCCTTCTTCTGAATCTTCGAGGAAAGGGGCAGACCGGCCTTGAGCAACAGCTCGAAGAGCACGTCCTCCTGGCTGCGCCCCTCGACGAGGTTATCCACGAGCGCCTCGAGCTGGCCCTGGATGTCCTCGGCCTCGCCGTCCCAGAGCTTGAAGTTGCTGGTATCCAGGCTGAAGACCCTGAAGCCCAAGTCCTGGCCGTCCGGCTCCAAGAGCCGGACTGCTGATTTTTCCTCCCCCGACCTGATGCGCTCCGCCGCTTTTTGCACCCGGCCTCGAGTCACGCTGCTGATGGTCGGATAGTTGGGGTTGCGGGTGGGTTCGGGTAGCTGGACGAGGACGAACCTCCGGTTGCCCCGATCCTCCTGGTTCATCTCCAGCACGGCCTGACCCAGCGTGCCTGACCCCGCGAAGAAATCAAGGACGATATCCCCGGCATCGGGCTCGGTAGAGAGCTGAAGCAGCCGCTTGAGCAACCTCACCGGCTTGGGCGTATCGAAGGCGTCGGCGTCCTCCCCGAACAACGCCTTGAATTCTTTCTTCGCTTCGTCGGTGTGCCCGACGTCGGTATGCTCCCACCAAGTATCGGCCACTACCCCTGCAACCTCACTCAAGTAGCGCTTATAGCGGGGTGTTTCATTTTCTTGGTTCAGCCCCCACCAGACACGGCCTTCTCTAACATTTTGTTCGTGCCTTTCTCTGCTGTAGCGCCAAACGGCAGTTCGGCTCGGCCATATCTCCTTGCCGGTCTTGGGATGAATGATCGGATAGTAAAGGTTGGGCCGCTGCTCGGAAGTTTTGTTACAGGTGTAGTTATCCGACATCCACGGCCCTCTGGGGTCATTGTCAGGGTTTTTATAAAGCCGGTTCTGCTCTTCCGTGCGCTCCATTCGTTTGAGCGTCGCCACGGCTTTCCCTTGCTCGTTGAACCGGCGAGACTTCACGTAGGAGAGCAGATAGTCATGGGTGTAGGAAAAATCGGTGGTGTCATTCGAGGGGGCATACTTTTTCTGCCAAAGAACGGTGGCGAGGAAGTTCTCCTCCCCGAAAATCTCGTCCATGATCGCCCGGAGGTTGTGCAGCTCGTGGTCGTCAATGCTGACGAAAATCACCCCGTCGTCCCGCAGGAGGCTTCGGGCGAGTTGCAGCCGGGGGTACATCATGGACAGCCACCTGCTGTGGATTCGTCCTCCTTCTTCGGGTGCGGTGGTCAGCCTGACCCCATCCTCGGAGAGTTGCCCGGTGAAGCGAAGGTACTGCCGGACGCCCTCCCGGAAGTCGTCGGGGTATACGAAGTCATTGCCGGTGTTGTACGGGGGGTCAATGTAGATCAGCTTGACCTTGCCGTGGTACGCCTGTTGCAGCAGCTTGAGCACCTCGAGGTTGTCCCCCTCGATGATCACGTTCTCGCTGGTGTCGAAGCCTACGGACTGATCCCGCCTGGGCCGCAGGGTCCCGCTGCTGGGGATTTGCACCGCGCGGATGGCCTCGGACTTCCCGGCCCATGACAGCCCGTAGCGCTCCCGCCCCGTTTCCACCCTCTCGCCGAGCAGCAGCTTGAAGGTCTCCAGGTCGAGCCTCCCCTCCTTGAAGGCCTCAGGGAAGAGTTCGCGGAGGGCCTCGAGGCGCTCCTCGATCGGGTTCGGCGTGGTGAGGAGAAGCTTGTCGGGTGCCATAACGTAGAGTCAATCATAACTAGCTCGAGGCCATCCCGCACCGGGTGGCGCACCGCGGGCTTTATACTTGAAGCACACACGCCCTGCACCGAACCGACGATGCCACGCGAGCCCACCTCCTCTCGAGTCAACTTGCTGACAGAGCACGGCATGACCCACCGCCTTCGGCGGCCCGGGGTGGCGCGGTGAGCTACCCGAAGGCCATCGCTCACAAGGGCCCGGTGGGGCGCGGGGCCACCCTGCCGCAGATTTTCAGCGTGGAGGGGCTGGGTGACTGCCTGGTCAAGTTCGCGCAGTCCGATCACGGCCCCAAGGCCCTCGCCAACGAGCTGATCGGGTTCCAGGTGGCCGATGTGCTGGGCCTGGAACATCCCGAGTGCGGGGTTGTGGAGATCGAGGCGGAGGTACTGCCCGACGACGGGAAGCTCGAGGTGACTAGCCCGGACGGGTATCACTTCACCTTCCTGCCGGGCCTGGCCTTCTACTCACGGTGGCTCCCGTCGGCGGAACACCCCACCGCGGACGATCTCACCACCCTCGAGCTGGCGAACCCCCGAATGCTCGCGGGTGTGGTGGTGCTGGACCTACTGCTCGGGAACTGGGACCGCACCGCGGCCAACCCCAACCTCCTGCTCGAACGGCGCGGGCGGCGACGCTTGGTCTTGATCGACCTCGGCTTGGCCTTCGGGGGCGGGATGTGGGAGCTGGGCAACCTGCTGGATACGAGCTTTCCGCCGCTGGATGACCCGCTCCCGTATGGAGAGGGCTTGGACAGACTCCTCCGGACGGTCAACCCCGCCACGGACTTTTCATCCTACCTTGGTAAACTGTCGGAGTTGAGCCGCCCTCGGCTCGAGTCCTTCGTGGGGACAATTCCGTCGGAGTGGGGAATTTCACCCCGCGAGCGCGAGGCTTTGGTAGACTATGTGTACACCAAAGCCCGGAACCTCCCCGCCTACCTCGAGCAACGGCTCCAGAAGCAGGAGTGGTGGTGATGAAACGGATGCAGGCAACCTACATGGTGATTCGGTACTTGCCCGACGTACCCCGTGAGGAGTTCGTAAACGTCGGGGTGGTGCTGATCTGCCCTGATGCAGGTTTCCAGGGCATTCACATCGTGGACCACTTCAGCGAGGGTAGCCGTGCCAAGGCCCTCGGCGGCGACGGCCTTTTCGTTCGGCACGCCCTCACCAAGCTCCGCAACATCATCGCCCAGCGGCGCGTGGACGACCTACTAGGCAAGAAGGCATCCCCTGACGGCCAACTCACCCGTGAGGGCATGGCCCTGCTCCAGCAGGTTTACTGCAACAACATCCGCTTCAGCCCGCTGCGGACGGCGGTCACGGGCGACCCGGCGGCCACACTCGCTCAGCTCTTTAGGGACTACGTGGGGGATCAGCAGCCCCGGCCAGAACCCAGAACGGTCACCCGTACGCTGATCCGCAAGAAGGTCCACGAGGTGTTCGACCAGTTCAGGCTTTTCTCCTTGGGACTTAAGGAGGACTGGCGTCTGCCCCTTTTGACGGAGCCTACGGTAGATTTGGCGTACAAGAACGATGTGTGGCACTGCTTCCAGGCCATCTCCTTCGTAGGGCATGAGCGAGCCATCAAAACGGCGGTCAACGCGTACCGCCAGACCGCCCGCGACGCCTGGGAATCGGACACGGAAGTCCGGGACGCACAGTTCGTGGCGCTGGTCTACAGGCCCAGCCAGCCGACATCCCAGATACGCAACCTCGAGGAAGCCCTCAAGCACGACAACATCCAGCTCAGGGACTACCGCGACGCCCCAGAAATCGCCAAGGACATCAAGCGCGACCTCGAGGCCCACCAGCTCATCCGGTAAGTCCTCCGATTGTCCTGGCTTTAGGCATCACAGGAATAAAACCAATGACGATGTGCAAGTACCGCTGAGGGCGCGTCCGGGCTTTGCTATCCTGAAGCTCATGGAATATCCCAAGGCCCATCCTTGGACCTTGAAGAAGCTGGAGTTTCTGAAAAAATATTTTCCCGCGTTCGTAAAGGCTACCCAGAAAGCGCGTTCTCGTCACTACGTAGATGGGTTCGCCGGGCCAGGGTATAACCAGCAAACAGATGGCAGCCTGGTCGAAGGATCGCCTCTGCTGGCCATCCAACATCCCGAGTTCACCAGCTTCTTTTTCGTGGAAAAAGGCCGCCGCTCGTACACTGAACTCGAGCGAAATCTCCGGGAGCGCGACCCTAGCCTTCGCGGTGTCCACCTCTACCGGGGCGACTTCAACCTTCGTGTGGACGATATCTTGCAGCAGATTCACCCAAAAGCACCCACGCTGTTCTTTCTGGATCCCTTTGGCCTCGAACTCAGGTGGTCTACAGTCGAAAAAATCGCCGGGCGGGAAAAGGCGGATATCTTTATCCTGCTTAGCAGTAGCGGGGCTGTCCGAAACAGGGGCAAAAACCCCCACATTTTGGATGAATTTTTTGGGGATACCTCCTGGCGAGACATAAGACGAAAGCCAGGGCAGTCCTGGTTTGAGGCCTTTACCGAGGCTTACCGCGAGCGGATGAGGGAACTAGGACTGGATGGAACCGAACTGGTGACTGTAGCCAGGAACCGCAAGAACGCGCCGATGCATGTCCTGGCCTTCCACTCAAAGAACAAAATCGCTCTGCGGATCGCGAATAGTGTTTTCAATAGCATCGAGACCAATTTCGCTCAACCGGGCTTGCCGTTCGGTGAGTGAGTCAGTCTGAGGAAACTCGTCCCAGGTGCGGCCATCCAACAACCTGCCCCCACTCTTCGGCGTTCTGCCGCCCCATTGCTTGAAGAAGAAGGGTATTCCAGCTCGCTGGCATTGATCTCGAAGGGAGCGTACCCAGGTGGGGTCTACGGGGCGGTGATCGGGACCGCTCTCCCCCCCTACGATGACCCAGTGGATACCGCGCAGGTCTAACTCGAGGGGCCCCAACAAAGGCTCGCAGGAGAGAAACTTGACCCTGGCCCCGGTCTGACGAAGGAAATCCACCCGTACCGCGTACTTCTGGTTCTCCACCGAGACCCCCATCCAGACGTTCTCTGGCCACTCGATCAGGGGGTCGAGCTCCAGCAGGCGCGTGTGGCGTTTGGTGAGGATCTGGTAGGTGTGCTGCGGGGTCTCACGCATCACCTGGAAAATCTCCAGTAGAAAGGAAATGGGCATCTGCTCGTGGAAGAGATCGCTCATCGAGTTCACGAAGACCCGGCGCGGCTTCTTCCAGCGATAGGGTTCGCGTAAGCGCTCAGGGTGCAGGGTGAAGCGAAATCCCTGGGGGAAATGCTGGGAGAAGCGCTCGGTGATGCGCTCGGCATAGCAATGCTTACACCCTGGGCTGACCTTGTTGCAGCCGGTAGTAGGGTTCCAGGTGGCATCGGTCCACTCGATTGCGGTGCCGACGTTAGCCATTACGGCGTAACCTTAACACGGATAAACCGATATGTCTATGGGCATTAACACACTCAGCCACTCGTCCCACCCAGCACCCGCCGATAGCTCTCCCCCACATGGGCCAGGGAGCTTTCGGCGTAGACCTGGGTGGTCTTGAGGTCTTTGTGGCCCAGGAACCTCTGTAGCTGCTCGAGGGGCATCCCCCGGTCGAGGAGGATCTGCGCCACCGAGTGCCGCAGTAGGTGAGGATACACCCGCTTCTCGATGCGGGCCTCGGCGGCGGCCTGCTGGATCAGTTTCTGGATGGCCCTTTGCGAGTAGCGGTCGTGGCGGTTGGACTCGAAAAGGTAACCCCGCGTCCGCCCGGCCAGGTGCAGCCGCAGCTCCTGGGCCAGCGCGGGTAAAAGGGGCACGTAGCGCACCGAGTCCTTCTTGGCCTTGTGGACGTAGATGTGGGGGGCCTCCCCGTCAAGGTGGAGGTCCTGGGCCCGCAGAAAGACGAACTCGCTCACCCGGCAGCCGGTGTAGAAGAGGGTCTTGAGCATCAGCCCGTAGACCGGCTTCCTCGGGTTGAGCCGGTAGGCGGCCTCGAGGAGCCGCTCCACCTCTTCCCGCGAGAGCCGCTCCACCACCCGGCGGCGCTTGGGAGGAGGGGCGAGTTCCAGCAGGCGGCGCACCCGCTCGACCACGTACTTGCTCTGGTCATAGTCCAGGTGGGCCTTACGCCAAAGTTTGGCGGTCTCAGCAATGAGGGCCTCGAGTTCGGAGTTCGCCTTCGCTTTTTTACCGCGCACTTCGGCCAGCTTGAGGGGGGTGGCGGGTTCCATTTGCCCCTCAGTTTAGCCAGGAGAGTTCGCTGTAGGGGTCTTGTGCGAACTCTTTGCCGCCTAGAGCCTGCGTGTATGGAAATGCCCAGCCCACCGATCATCCCTGCGCACCTCGAGCGACCGCCGATGGCAAAGGCCTCGGGCGGTCAGGAAGCACGGTGCGGGTACGAATCTTCCCCATCTTCCCCAAGATGTCCGGCGACGAGGTCGAAGCCTGACTGGAGCGCTCGGTGACCACCGGCCTCACCCCCCGCCCCCGCAGCTCCCCGCTGCCCTGGTAGGCGATGATTCATGACCGCGCCTCGAGGACGATTTCCCGCCGAGTCTTGGAGGACTCCTCCGCGGAAAAGATCACTTGCATCAGGTGCCGGGCGTAGCTTCCGCCCACTGCCGGCTCCTGGTTGTTTTGGATGGCCTGGATAAAGCTGTTCCATTCGGCGATCAAGGGCTTCTGGGGCCATTGGGTTTCCAGCGAATCGGGTACCTCGCGCCAGACCTGGTTACGCCCGACGAATACCCCTCGAGTAGGGTCGACGTGTAAACGCCCACGGGTCGCGGTGATCTCGAGTGCGAAACTGGGGGCTCCCTGGGCGTAGCCAACGCTGCTGAGGGTACCTGCCGCTCCGCTGGTAAACCGCAAGAACAGCGCTCCGGTGTCATCAGCCTGCTGGGCATGAAAGTGTGTGCCAAACTGAGCGGCGACACTGCTGACCCTTGAGCCTATCAACCACATCAGCCGATCCAGGCCGTGAATGCCTGCGGTGAGCATCATGCCCCCTCCGGTGCCGCGATCCAGGTGCCAGGGGCGGCGGTTGTGCTCCATCCAGAACTTGGCGAAGGTGCTGTGACCCAAGACGGGCTCGCCTAACTCGCCGCTTTGCAGGATTTCCTTGGCCCGGACGAAGGGGCGTTCAAAGTGGGAAAGATGCCCCAGCATTAGCTTGACCCCCGCTTGGTGCACAGCAGCCAGGATTCGATCGCACTCCTCGAGGCTAGGGGCCATGGGCTTTTCCAGCAAAATGTGCTTCCCACGCTGGGCCGCCTGGATGGCCAGATCGGCGTGCAGGTGGTGGGGGGTGGCAATGAGCACGACGTCAACTTCAGGGTCAGCCAACAGCTCTTCGGGCGCCGAGAAGGCCCGGCCTCCATAGCGCTGCGCGAAGGCCTGGGCCGACTCCAGCTTCGCCCCACACACCGCCACCAGCCGGGCTTCAGCGACACTCGAAAGGGCTTTGGCATGTTCGCTGCCGAACCACCCTGCTCCGATAATGCCCACTCCAAACATATCTGCTCCTCAAACCCAAACCGCCACCCTGTAGGCTTGGTCAATCACCTGCATGGCTTTGTGCAAATCCTCCAGGCCTGCTCTGGGGGTTTGCTCGGTTTTGAGCCGCTCCAGCACGTCTTTGGCAAAAGCGCTGTATCTCGAGGCGGTTGGCACTGTTGGGTACATGGTCTTGCCGCCCAGGGTGTTGACCTCGAGACTATCGGCCAGCTCCAAAATATAGGTGTCGCTGGTTGCTACTCGAAACTCGTAGTCGCCCCCAGCAGCCAGGGTGGCGAAGGTGTAGCCGGCCTCAAGGGTTCCCACCAGCCCGGAGGGGGTACGGAGGGTCAGGGCGGCGAAGTCCTCGACCTTTCGCCGGTGCATCCGCGAGCTCAGGACGCAGCTCACCACCTCGACGGCTTCACCGGCTGCCAGGGCACAAAAAGCATCCACCCCGTGAATTCCCAGGTTTCTCAGGGCGCCGCCTCCACCGATGTGCGGCTCGAGCACCCAGCCTACCCCCTCGCGCTCGTAGCGCTCGGGCCAGCCGTTGAGAATGCGAAAGTGCATGTGGTTAGCCTTGCTGGATCGCTTTAGCACATCCCACACCCCGCTGTAGCGGTTGGCAAAAGCCACAGCCACGAACAGGTTCTTCTGGTTCGCGCAGTCCAGGATCGGCTCGAGGGCCCTTGCTTCGATTCCCAGTGGTTTCTCGACGGCAAATGGCAAATTGGCCTTGAGCACATCCATGGCATAGCGCGGCATTTGCAGGGGTGTTCCCATCACGACGGCGAACTCGGGTCGGGTGAAGCGGAGCAGCTCGCGGTGATCAGTAAACGCCCGCACCCCGATCTGCTCAGCCAAGGCTTCAGCCGCCTTCGGATCGGGGTCGCTCACGCCAACAACCTCTGCCCCAGCCCTGGCAAACCCCTGGGCGTGCATCGGGGCGTGCCAGTGACTTACACCAATTAGCGCAACACGCATCATCCCTCCAAAAAGCGCGGCACTCGAACCCAGGAGGAGGAAGGATCGAGCGCCGCGCGGTATCTACTCCCACTCAGGGAGCAGGAGTAGCTAGCCGGGCACGCAGCGATAGAAGCGATGGAGATGCTGCCAAAACTACGCACAAAACAGAAGGTTTAGTCAATCCCGTTCCCCCTTTCGCTTTGGACACCGAGCTATGCCGTCACCAGGAATCCCGCTTCCTCCAAAATCTGTCGAACCCTTTGAACCCCCGCCTCGTCGTAGCGGATTTGCGGGCGACCTACCACATTGGTCTTGATGATGCCCCGCAACATTAGAGCGGTCTTGAAACCCCCCATTGCGTTGCCCCCGGCGCTGATTCCGGGGATGCTGCAGGCATTCACGATGGCAAAGAGCTTCAGCAGCCGCCCTTGTTCTTTGCGGGCCTCGCTCCAGTTTCCGGCACGGCACAGGTCATAGAGCCTGCGATAGCCGTGCGGGTCTACGTTGCCCAGCCCCGGCACCACGCCATGTGCCCCCATCAGCAAGGCTGCGTCCACGGTGAGTTCGGAGCCGGTGAACATGCGGAAGTCGGGCTTGTGGCTCATTTCCAGCAACAATCCTCGAAAAGCGGCGTCGTTGCCGGAGGAGTCCTTCAAGCCCACGATGGTACCCTCCCTGGCCAGCGTCGCCAGCGTCTCGTGGGCGAGTTTGGTATGCACGCATACTGGGATGTCGTAGGCCAGGACGGGCAAGTCAACGGCCCGGCGCACCAGGCGGAAGTGCTCCATGATTTCGCCTTGCGAGGTGCGGGTGTAAAAGGGCGCGGTGAGCACCAGGCCATCTACGCCGAAACGTTTGGCCTCGAGGCCGTGCTGGATGCAAAGGGCGGTGGTCATGTCGATGACCCCGGCGATCACCGGAACCCGCCCCCTGACCGTGCTGGTAATCACCTCCAGCACCTCAGCCCGCTGCTGTGGGGTCAAAAACACGGTCTCACTGGTCGAGCCCAGGGCAAATAGCCCGTGCACTCCCCCATCGAGCAGGTGCTTGACCAATCGCTCCAGCGATTCCTGGTCGACTTGGAAATCCTCGGTAAGGGGAGTGACGACCGGCGGTACCACCCCGTGCAGATCAGCCAATGAATGATTCACACTCACACTCACACTCTTACCTCGCTAACTGGGCATGCGGGGATCCAAGGCATCGCGCAGGCCGTCGCCAATAAAGTTAATCGCCAGCACCGCCAGCACGATCGCCGCACCGGCGGGCATCCATTGCCAGGGGTACTGCTCGAGGATGCTCACGTTGCGGGCCACGTTGATTAGGTTGCCCCAGGTGGCGGTGGGAGGCTGTACCCCCAGACCCAGGAAGGAAAGCCCGGCCTCCAGCAAGATCGCGCTGGCCACCCCCAAGGTGGCGTACACCACTAGCACATCCACGGTGTTCGGCAGCAGGTGGCGCAGGATGATGCGGCTCGGGCGGGCGCCCATGGCAACCGCTGCCGACACGAAGTCTTGTTCACGCAGGGACAGGAGTTTGGCCCTCACCAGCCGGCAGACCAGGGGCCAGTTGAGCAGGCCGATGATGAAGATGGTCTTGTCCAGCCCCGGCCCAATGATCGCCGCCAGTGCCAGCAGCACGATGATGCTGGGGAAGGTCATCACCATGTCCACAAAACGCATGATGAGGCCGTCGGTGATTCCGCCAAAGTAACCGGCCAGAGCGCCCAGGGTGGTGCCGATGAGCAACGAGATGGCTACGGCGGCCACGCCGACCAACAACGAAACCCGCCCGGCGTAGATGGTGCGGCTGAAGACGTCGCGCCCGGTCTGATCGGTACCCAGCCAGTGCCGGAGGTTGGGAGGTTGATTGCGGTTGAGGAGGTCGATCTGCTCGGGCTTATAGGGAGCGATCACGGGGGCGAACACTGCCAGCAGCGTCAGCACCGCCATGATCGCCACCCCCACCATCGCCAGCCGGTGGCGCAGGAAGCGCTTGAAGGCTCGCGAACCAGTAGAGCGGGTCTTGGTTTTACGGATCATTGCGGTCATGTCATCCTCCAGCGTCCAGCGCCTCAGTCGTAGCGGATGCGGGGGTCGATCCACCCATACAGCAGATCGGTGAGCAGGTTGGCCAGCAGAATCACCGAGGCCAGCACCAGGGTCAGGCCCATGATGAGGGGATAATCCCGCGACTCCACACCGTCGAGATACAACTGCCCCATCCCCGGCCAGGAGTAGATGCTCTCCAGGAAGACCGCACCGCCCACCAGGTTGGCGAAGTTGGCCCCAACCACGGTCACGACTGGGATCAGCGCGTTGCGCAGAACGTGCTTGCGGGTGGTGACCACTTCAGCCAAGCCCTTGGCCCGCGCGGTGCGCACGTAGTCCTGGCCCAGTACCTCGAGCACCGAGGAGCGGGTATAGCGCATGATGATGGCGATGTAGAAGAGCGAGAGGATGAGTGCGGGCAAGACCAGATGGTGCAGCACATCCAAGGGCACGACCGGCTGACCGGGAGTGGAATATCCTCCCGAAGGGAAAAGTTTCCACTTGAGGGCGAAGAAGTAAAGCCCCAACAGCCCCGCCAGGAAGGGGGGCGTGCTGATACCCAGGAAGGCGCCCACGGTGAGCACTTGATCCAGCACGGAGTAACGCCGGATGGCCGCGATCACCCCAAACAGTACCCCTAGCACAATGCCCAACCCCATCCCCAGACCCATCAGGGATAGGGTCGGGCCGATGCGCTGTTTGATCTCGCTCCAGACCGGTTGCTGGTTCTTAGTGCGGTAGCCGAGGTTGCCCTGAAGTGCGTTACCTAACCAATACAGGTACTGCACCACCAGCGGCTTGTCCAGGCCCAACTGACGGCGGATTTCCTCACGCTGTTCCTGGGTCAGGGCAAGGTCGGGGGGAATGTAGGCGTCCAGGGGATCGCCAGGCACCATTTGCAGCATGGTGAAGATGGCCGCCGAGATTATCAGCAGCACCGGGATACTCACCAACAGGCGCTTGACGACGTATTGCCCCATACCACCCCCTGATGCCTCTATGCCTTAGCGCTTGGGCAGCACATCCCACTTCTCGGCGGCGTCGTAGTAGCGGCCTCCACCGGGAGCCGGAGTCCAGACGAAGCCCACCACGTTGCGGCTCACCGCGCCGAAGCGCTTCGTGACCCACAGCGGGGCCCAGGGTAGGGTTTGGTTGGTGATGCGGCACAACTCCTGGTAGACCTTGGCCCGGGCGCTGGCTGAACTGATGGCCTGTCCCTGAACAAAGAGCTTGTCAATCTCTGGGTTGCTGATGCGCATACGGTTGTTGCCTTTGGGGGGCACCGAGCCGGAATCGAAGTTGACGATGAGCGCATCAGGGTCGGGACCATTACCCGCACCAGCGTAGACCAGGGCGAAATTCTCCGTGCTGGTTATCTGGTTGTAGGTTGGCACGTCAACCCTGCGCGGCCTTACCTCGATCCCCACCTGGGCCAGCATCTGCTGGAGCGTGACCATCACGTCGGCGGAGAGTTGGTCCTGATAGTAGTACAAGAACTCGATGGGCTCACCCTTGATCCGGTCCCAACCTGCCTCCGCCAAAAGCTGTCGAGCCTTGGCAGGGTTATAGGTATAGTCAACCAGACCGTTCCCGGGAATAAAGCGGCTGTTGTTGTAGATGCAGGGCACCACGTCCGCTCCGCCCGCAAAGAGCTGCTGGACGATGGTGTTGCGGTCGATGGCGTACATGAACGCCTGGCGCACCCGAACGTCCTTGAAGCGGGAATCTTTGTTATTGAAGCCGATGTAGTTGAGCACCTGTGAGGGACCTTCGATGATGCGCACGTTGCTGTCGTTTCTAAGACCCTTGGCCTCGTCCAGGCTCACGTAGGTGAACTGGATGTCCCCCGAGCGCAGGGCCAGCACCGCGCTCCCGGCCTCCTTGAAGTAGCGGTTGACCAGCTTGTCCAGCCTGGGGCGTCCGCGCCAGTAGTTGTCAAAAGCCACCAGTTCGACATATTGGTCGGGTACGTATTTGCTCCACTTGAAGGGGCCGGTGCCCACGGGGTTGGTACTCCACCAGGAGCTGGTGCGCAGGTCTTTAGGGGCGATGCTGGCCAGGTGATGCTCGGGCAGAATCATCACCTGGGTCAGGGCGTCGAGCAAAGCTGCGTTGGGGCGGCTCAGGTTGAGCACCACGGTCGTAGCATCGGGGGTTTCGATGCCCTTGATCATCTCGAGCTTGGCCGAAAAGAAGCTGGCCACATCGGGATGGCGGATGGTACCCAAGGTGAATTTGACATCCTTGGATGTAAAGGGCTTGCCGTCGTGCCAAGTCACCCCATCGCGCAGCTTGAAAGTGTATTTCAGCCCATCGGGTGAGACCGTCCAGGACTTGGCCAAGTCGCCCTGGAGGAACTGAAAGTTCACGTCGTAGAGCACAAGGGTGGAGAAGTACTTGTTGAGCCAGGTGAAGCCCGCAGTGTTGGTGAGGGGGTTGAAAAGACCTGGCGCACCACCCGGCCCCACGTCAAAAGCCCCCACCAGAACCTTCTGCCCCGCCTGGGTCAAGCCCAGGGAGAACAACGACAGCAGCCCCAGAAACCAAGCGACCATCCGGCTTCTTCTCATAGCGCTCCTCCTCTTCCGAACCACGGTTATTGGTTATTCAGCTCACCCGTTTACGGATGTCCGCAAAGTGCTGGCGCATGGCCACGGCGGCTGCCCAGCCATCGCGCTGCTTGAGGGTTTCCACGATGGCCCGGTGCTCCATGACTGAGCGAAGCAGGGCCTTTTTCTTCAGAGTTTCCTCCCCGTGCAGGCGGTGGAAGATCTCCCAGAACAGATCTACTAATCGAACGACGAAGGGATTGCCCAGCGGGGCGTACAACTCACGGTGAAAGGTCCGGTCGTGTGCTTCAAACGACTCCCCCTGGTTGGCTCGGACTCCCATTTCATGAACGATCTTTTCCAGTCGCTGGATGGTGCCCTCATCGACGCATTCAGCCACCATCCACATCAGGCCCTCCTCGAGGGCACTGCGCACCTGGGTCAGTTCGCGCAACGAGCGTCCATCCACCGCAAAGCTATATGGGAGGTTGTTGAAGATCGAGTCAAAAGAAAACGCCTTGACGAACAGTCCCTCACCGCGGCGAACTTCGACAATGCCCAAGGCCTCGAGGCTCTTGATCCCCTCCCGCAGACTGGCCCGGCTCGTACCCAGTTCCTGAGCCAGCATAGCCTCCGAAGGCAACGGAGCGCCCGGCTCCAGCCGATGCTGCTCAATATAGCTTTTGATCGCATCCTGTGCGCGCAAGTAAACCGGCTGACGCTTGAACACTCTGCCCTCGCTTGTCAGACTACAGATGTCTGACATGTAGGCTAAATGGACCAATGGTTTTTGTCAACAGACGCCGGGATGCCAAGCAGGGAACCCCCGTCCACGCCAGAACTTAGACCAGAAAGAGGGGATGAGCCGGTGCACGGGCGGAGCAAACAGGCGAGAAGGCGGCGAAAAGGCACCCACTACGATGAGCCAGTGCACGGGTGGAGCAAACCCATTGACCTGTAAGATGTCTGATGAGAGGTCGTGATGAAGAGCCGATCGCTGGGTAAGGCCAAACCACAACCACAACAGGAATCTACGAGGGGGCCTCTGCCCGTTAAGTCTTTACGACAGCCCGTCATCAGCGAAGCCGTGCGCAATTACATCAAGGAGCACATCATCGCCCACAACCTCCAGCCGGGAAGCCCCTTACCCCCTGAGTCCCAGCTCGTAGAAGAGTTGGGGGTCAGCCGCAGCTCGGTGCGGGAAGCTGTCAAGGCCCTTCAGTCCCTCGGGTTGATCGAGGTTCGGCGGGGCGAGGGGCTCTACGTGCGTGCGACTAACTTTGACGCCATCACCGAGATACTCAGTTTCAATTTGCGGCTAAACCCGAACATGCTGGCTGAGGTCCTGCACTTGCGGATCTGGTTGGAATCTGCAGTCATCAGTGAAGCGATCCCCCGCCTGAGCCCAGCTGACATAGATGAGTTAGAGAACATCATCCACCAGTGGAAAGAGTATGCCGATGCGGGAAAACCCGCCGAGGAACTGGATGAACGGTTTCACCTCATCCTCTACCGCAGCCTGGGCAACACCACCTTAGACAAGATCCTCGAGGTCTTCTGGATTGCGCTGCGCGGTTATGGTGAACAGGTCAAGAGCATGACCCGCGAGGAGATACGCTCGCAGTACGAAAACCACAGGGGGATTCTAGAGGCCGTCAAGGCTGGAGATGCAGTCCTAGCACGGCAGCGCCTCCTCGATCACTTTGCCGGTTCTAAGATTTTGCACGCCAGCCACTAGAGGGTGTTATGAACTTTAGGGCTAAGCTGGAGGGATGAGCCGGAAGCGGTATCCGAGCGACGTGAGCGACGAGGAGTGGCTGTTCGTGGCCCCCTACCTGAGGCTGATGCGCGAGGACGCACCCCAAAGGGAATACGCCCTACGGGACGTGTTCGACGATTTGCGCTGGATAGTCCGTGCCGGAGCCGCGTGGAGGATGATGCCAGGGGATTTACCCCCTTGGGAGGTGGTATACCAGCAAACCCAGCGCTGGCTGACAGCGGGGCGGAGTCGCTTGCGCGATACGGGCAAAGCCCGTACCCGGGGCGTGTTCGAGGCCATCGTGCAGGACCTGAGGGTGTTGTTGCGGTTGGCTGAAGGCAGGAGGGCTCAACCCTCCGCCGCCATCTTCGACAGCCGTACCCTGCAATCCAGCCCTGAAAGTGGTGGGCGAGCGGGATACGATGGCGCTAAACGTCGGAAGGGCAGTAAGGTGCACGTGGCGGTAGACACCCTTAAGTACCGGCACTAGCCGGGGGCCGATGGCCCTTCACTGGGACACCTGTTGGCGTTACACGTCACCCCAGCCGACGAGCAAGACCGGGCTCAGATGACTGAGTTAGCCCAGGCCGTGCAGCAGGCCACCCAGCAAAACGTCGAGCTGGCTTACGTGGATGCGGGCTACACCGGCGAGCGAGCCCGACAGGATGCTCAGGCGCAAGGTATCCACCTGGAAGTGGTCAAACTGCCCCAGGTCAGGAAGGGCTTCGTATTGCTACCCAGAAGGTGGGTGGTAGAGCGTTCGTTCGGCTGGGTGGCGAGGTTCCGACGGCTCGCCAGGGATTACGAACGTCTGCCACAAACCTTGGCGGGCCTGCACTTCCTGGCTTTCGCCATCCCGCTCCAGGTTACCGGCAAAGCCGGTATGCGCTGCGCGCACCCCCTATGTCCCGTTTCGTCAATCTCATGTCCCAATGTGCCTAACACCCTCTAGCAGCTGACGCTAGCGAAGAGGACCTTCTACATATCCTCCCGGAGGATGGCCGAGAGGGCGGACATGGCCACCCGGCGGTACTAATAGTTGACCGCATCGGTCAACCCTCTTCCTCGGAGGAGGGAAGGCGTTGGGAATGTTGGGAATTCCCTTCTGAAAAAAACAAAAATTCCCAACACTAAGAATGCCGTTCAGGACTCGTTATTTATGCCCTTGTTGGGAATGTTGGGACTGTTGGGAGTTTCGGCGATAGGGCCCCTCCTGGATTCTCGCGGCATCAGGAAGGCGCACTATATTCCATATGCTCTGTAACATGGTGTCATGCACTGGAAAGCGGCCCTGCTCTCGGTTATCGCGGCCCTGGCCCTGCCGGTGGTCGGGCTCATCACGGGGCGTGTGGTGGGGGACTTCTTCCTCCGTGGAGACCTGACCGGCGCGGTCGGGGCGGCCTTCGGCGTGTTGGTGTACGCCCTGGCGCTGGCCCTTGCGGTAGAGGTTGCGACCTTCTATATGAGCTTTGCGTATGTAGTCATTCACTCCCCGTGGGCCTTCTGGGGCAGCCTGATCGGGGCCTTCGTGGTGTTCTGGGGCAACTTCTCCAGCATGTACGAGGCTCGGATTGAGCGGGCTGGGGACACTGACCTGCGTGGAGAAGCCGCCACACAGCCCGCTCGCGCGTCGGTAGTCGCTGCTTCCCCGGTAGGGGAACACCTTGAGGCAGCCCAACTGCACGGCGCATTTCCCGAGCAAACACTTCAGGCGTTTGTTTCGGCGGAGGCTGTGGAGACCAGGATCAGCCAGGTAAGGCAGGAAGTCCGCGCGGTCAGGAAGACGGACGATCCCCTGTTGAGACAGAGCCCTAGCGGGCCTGTTCACCGGGCGGGAGATGAGCCCTTGCCGAAACTGACTGCTCACGCAGCTCCCGAGAAACACCTTGAGGTCAGGCCAGTGACCTTACCCACCCAGGAAGGGCACGAGGCTCCCTCAAGGGGGCCAGATTTCCCCCTCTCCGAGGTTGATCGGGAGGTGCTGCGCCTGGCGGCGGCAGGGCCTGTGGGCCCCTCGAGCGTCAGCCGGGTGCTCGGAATCGCCAAGAGTTCCGCAGGGGACAGGCTCCGGCGACTGGAGCGCTTGGGGCTGCTGGTGAAGCAGGGCTCGAGCTACGTGGTTGCAGTTGAAGGAAATTAACCCGTTGTGCGGCAGATGCAGCAAAGCAGCTCTGCCCTTCAGGGCGGAGAGGATTTCAAATTACGGACCGTGGTCCTAGAGATCTGGCTTCCCAGCCACCTGGACCCAGCCTTTGGCGCTTCCCTTGGCTTTAGTGGAGGCCTGGCTGGCCAGGTTGATCAGGTCGTCAGCAGTGGCCGCCGGGTTCTCTGGCACCCGACCCGAGTGGCGCTGTCCCCCAGATATGCCCAGGGAAAAGGACAGCGGCGGCAGGCCCTCCACCTTCAGCGTACCCACCTCTCGTCGAAGCTCTTCCAATAGCGGTAGCACCTCGCTGCGGGGACGGGGGAATAGCAGCACGAACTCGTCACCGGCGTAGCGGAAAGCTTCCCCGCCGTGGGTGCGGGCAAAGTTCCCCAGCAGCTGGCCTAGCGCCCGCAGGGCCCGGTCCGCCGCCACGTGGCCATGGGCTTTGTTTAGGGCGCCGAATCCGTCCAGGTCAGCAAAGATCAACGTGGGATCCAACCCTCCCTGCAGATACCCTTCGAGGGTGTGCCGCAGCAGGTCGGCGCGGGCCAGCCCGGTCAGGGGATCTTGGCTGGCGCCCAGGGCGTACAGAAGCGTACCCTTGGTCAGCACCCCCACCAATTTCTCCTCCTCCACCACCAGCAGCCGCTCCACCCCTACCTGCTGCATCCGCTCGAAGGCCTCGAAGAGGCTGGCCTCGGGGGAGATGGTTAGGGGGTCCTTGCGCATGGCGTCCAGTACCAGGCGGTTGGGGTGGGCCGCCCGCACGTCCCGGGAGGTCAACAAGCCCACCAGCCGCCCCCCCACCACCACCGGCAGGCCACCCACCCGGTACTGGTTCATCAGGCGGGCCGCCTCGGCCACGCTTAGCTCACCTTCTACCACCCGGGGATCCCGGGTCATGGCATCGACAACACGGCGCTGCATACGCTGGATAGATTTTACCTTAACCGTAGGGTGCGCCTGGCCTGCAACTCCGGGTCCAGGTGCACCCGGATCACCGTTTCCTCATCGAGCATCTGTGCGCACTCCTCCAGCAGGAGCTGCACCAGGCTTTCCGCTTCCACCAGCTGCAGCAGCTTCTTGCGCACCAGGCAGGCCTCGATGACCGACCCCTCCAGAGGGATCAGTTCGTACTGGCCGGGGGATAGGCTTTCGGCCATCCGCCGAGCCGCCTCTGGGCCGATGGGAGCCCGGCGGCCGATCAGGAGGGCATCCCACAGGGGAGGAATCTCGAAAGGCTGCGCCCGCAGGCTTAGATGTAGTTGTTTTTGACTGTGCTCGCGAGGGGCAGATTTGCTCATGATCGCTTACAGTCTAATTGGAATGTAGAATAGCGGAAGTGGCATCCGGACCAACAGCTAGGAAATTCATCCTCGCTTTCGCAGCAGCACTTTCTGCCTGGATCTCTAGGATGCTCTGAACGGCAAGGTCTGGCCGGAAGGTTATCCAGCACAGCTATTACCTGCAAGCAGTTTTACACTGCGATATTGTGAACAAAGTCCGATTGTTCCCGTATCCTGGCTTCCCCTACCGGCAGCTTGGGTGGGTTGCGCTCGCTATCGCTACCTATGTTGTCTTGTTCCTGGTGCTTTTCCCTCGTATGGGCTTGGGGGTCGCGGCCCTCAGCGCGGTCTGGGTGGGGTTGGCCGGTTGGCTGCTGGGGATGAGGGGAGGGCTGGTGCTGGCGGCAGTGAACTTTCCTTTGCACGTATGGCTGTTCAGCCAGGTAGGGGAGCCGGTACTGATGACCCTCAAAGGGCCCGGCTTCTACGTGGGACTGCTGCTGGGGGCGGCCAGCGGCTGGGTGCGGGGACTGGTGGAAAGGCTGGAAGCCAGCGAGGAGCGCTACCGCAGCCTGGTGGAGATGGCTCCTGTAGGGGTGCTGGTGCACGACGGGGAGCGCATCCTCTATGCCAATCCGGAGGCCGGACGCATGTTGGGGGCCCGGCACCCTAAGGAATTGCTGGGGTGCTCGGTGCGGAGCCTGGTGGGGCCTGAAAGCCTGCCCCTGGTGCCTACGCACGTGGAGACTCTCCTATCGCCGCGCGAAAGCAGCGAGTACCCGGGGGCGGGACGGCCAGGGGCCGAACTGGTGGAGGTGAGGTGGCGCCGCCGCGACGGTACACCCGTCACGGCCGAGGTCAGCGGGGCGAGGGTGTGGTACGCGGGCCAGGCGGCCATCCAGCTAACCCTGCGCGACCTGAGCGCCCAGCAGCGGTTACAGCATAGCCTCGAGCGCCTGACCTACCACGATCCGGTGACCGAACTGCCCAACCGCGCGGCGCTGCTCCAGGAAGGGGCCAGGATACTGGCCCTGGCGCACCGCCAGGGTTGGGGGGTAGCAGTCTTGTGGCTGGGGCTGGAGGGCTTTGCCTCTTTGCGCGAGGCGCTGGGCCAGGGCCGGGTGGACCGGCTATTGCGCCAGGTGGGGGAGCGCTTGCGGCGGGTTACCCGCGAGCAGGACTACCTGGCCTCCTGCGGGGGAGGGGAGTTTGCCCTGGTAGCGCAAAACGCCGCTCCCACCGGGGTATTGCGCCTGGCCCGGCGGCTGCAAAGAGCCCTGGAGGCCCCCTTGTTCCTGGGGGACCGGCCCGTCCACCTCACCCCCAGCGTGGGCATCGCCTGCTATCCCAAGAACGCCCTCGACCTGGAGGGGCTGCTCTCGGCGGCCTACGCTGCCATGCAGCGAGCCCGAAGCGAGGACTGCCGGGTGGCTCTGTTTGACCCCGAGGCCGCCCGCCAGGCCCGCGAACATATGGTTCTGGAGGAAGAGCTGCGCCGGGCGCTAGCCGAAGGGGAACTCACCCTGCACTACCAGCCGGTGCTGGACCTACGCAGCGGGCAGGTCGCGGGGGTGGAAGCCCTGGTGCGCTGGCTGCATCCCACCCGGGGCTTCATTTCCCCCGAGGTCTTCATCCCCCTGGCCGAGGAACGCGGCCTTATCCGCGAGCTCGACCGCTATGTACTGCGGGAGGTGCTCGAGCAGGCCAGGAGCCTGCCGGGATGGGTGGCAGTCAACCTCGCCCCCCAGAGCTTTCGCGAGCCGGGGTTTGTGCGCTTCCTGCAGGAGAGCCTGGAGCAAACCACGACCGCCCCGGACAAGCTGGTGCTGGAGATCACCGAGCGTACCCTGGCTGATCCCCGTACTGCCCAGCCAGTGCTGGAGCGGCTCAGAGCGCTGGGGGTATGGGTGGCGGTGGACGACTTTGGCACCGGCTACTCCTCGCTGACGTACCTGCGGAGCTTTCCGCTCGACCACCTCAAGGTCGACCGCAGCTTCGTACAGGGGATCGGAAGCCATCCTCAGGACCAGGCCATCCTGCGCGGCGTCTTCTTCCTGGCCAGGAACCTGGGCTTGGAGTGCGTGGCCGAGGGGGTGGAGACCGCCGAGCAGGTGGAGTGGCTGCGGGCTGAGGGTTGTGCCCTGGCTCAGGGCTATCACTTCGCCCGGCCCATGCCCCTCGAGCAGCTGCGCACTTGGCTTCACAGCCACGACTCCCTGCGCTCGAGCTCCTCGGCTGGAGACAACCCCGGGAAGTGACGACTCCTTGGGCTGAAACACCAATTATACCAGATTTGGTTGATTCGTTACCGAATGGTAACGAATCAACCCGACCGAAGTTATCCGCGTAGCGGAGGGCGATACCGCCCCTTGGAAGGGAGTGCTCTGGATTCAAAAAGACAGCCTCTGGGGTTTTGGGTTTTGTAAACTGTCTTTTTGAATCCGGTATTACCTAGTTCTCGAAGAGGTCGGGGAAGCTGGGATACTATTATGGCATAAAGCGAATTTTCCCTCGAAGGAGGCCCGATGCGCTCTTTGTCCTTGCTGGTTGTAGTTTTGCTCACCCTCCTTAGCCTGGCCTGGGGCCAAGGCACCCCGGAACTGCTGGCCCAGAACCTGCAGGGTTACTTGGGGGCGGAGGCCCGCCTGCTGGCTCAGGCGATACCCGGCACCGGGGTGGTGGTTCTAGCCCAGACCGACCGCACCGATCTGGAGCGCCTCCAGGCGGCTGCTGATTTGGGTGCACTGCTCAGAGAGACCGCCCGGAGTGTGGGAGGTGTACCACCACTGGAGCGCTGGATCGTGGCACTGGCAGGCCCAGGTTGGAACCTCACCCTAACGCTGAATGGCTCGACGGATTCGATCCTGACCACGGTGGACAACCAGGTTAACCCCTCCCTCCCGCTAGCCCGGGTCAGTGGGGGCGCCGCCGAAGCCCCTGTTCCCTTATCCTCCACTGATGGGGAGACCGATGTGGAGCTCGACGCCGGGCCGCAGGGAGCTTATACCGTACTGGAGGACCCTCAGGGGCGGGTGCTGGAAACCCTGGACCTGTCGCCGGGGGAGTACTTCGCCACATACAGCAAGCCGGGCTATCGTACTACACGGGTGAGCTTCCGTGTCGAGCGGGGCAAAAAGACCCGGCTGCAGGCACCGGCCCTGGCCCAGGATGCTAACTACACGGCTAGGGCCGGGCTCGAGCTCAACCTGGCAGGCGTCACCTACCTGGTGCTGTTGTGGGATGCTCGTAACCAGCCAGTGCGCGACCTGTCCCGGCTGGAAGAGGGCCTGTACTACGTCACCTTCTACGACGGTGCTGTGCGGCTCACCCAGAGCCTGCTGCTCGAGGCGGGCAAGACCACGGTGGTCCGGGTCCCAGATTGGGTCTACCGGCCTCGCAGCCTCACCGCCGAACCCACCCCGGCAACAAGCCCTGCCGCCAGCCCCGCTCCTGCCGTGCCCAGCTCAGGGAAGTGCTGGGTGAACGGCTATTACCGCAAAAACGGCACCTATGTGAGCGGGTACTGGCGCAGTTGCTGAGCAACTGGCGATTGAGATTGGAGATATGAAACCTTGGTTTGTTTTGTTGTTGGCCCTGGTGGGGTTGTCTCTAGCTCAGAGTATCCTGGTGGGCCGCTCGAGTGTGATTGACGGGGACACCCTGGAGATCCAGGGGGTGCGCATCCGCCTGTGGGGGGTGGACTCCGTAGAGAGCAGCCAGACCTGCCTGGACGCGGCCGGGAAGCCCTGGCCCTGTGGCCGGCGGGCGGCTTTTGCCCTGGCCGATTTCTTGGGGCAGCGCACCGTGCACTGTGAGCAGAAAGACACCGACCGCTACGGGCGCATGGTGGCGGTGTGCAGCGTGGGCGGCACCGAAGTCAACCGCTGGCTGGTGGAGCAGGGCTGGGCGATGGCCTACACCCGCTACGGCGGGGCTGTGTACCTCGACAGCCAGAGGCAAGCCCAGGCCGCCCGGCGGGGCATCTGGCAGGGGAGTTTTGAGCCACCCTGGGAGTACCGCAGCAACCCGGCCAACCCGCCCACCGCCGGTACGCCACGGGGATCCGATCCGACCAGCGCCTACTACCGCAATTGCACCGAGGCCCGCGCGGCTGGGGCCGCTCCCATCTACCGGGGGCAGCCGGGATACCGGAAGGGGCTGGATCGGGACGGCGACGGGGTGGCGTGTGAGCGCTGAGCCGTTGCTCGGGCCGCAAGGACGCGGGCGGCTTGAGGCTGTTCTGCGCAAAGCGCTCGAGGAGACCAAAAGTCTGGAAGAGAATATCCAGAAAGCTCTGGTGGCGCTCGAGGCCCTGGAGCAGGAAGACCGGGCCCTCGGCCTGCTGTACGCCTCCATACCTCGCCTGGGGCACAAAGTTCTCGAAGAAATCCTTCTGGAGATCCAGCCGCGGCTGGTGGCGCTCTGCCACCCCCTTCAGGAGGTGCTGGAAGAAGTATCAGCGGGACGGGGCGAGGAGAGCGCATAACCTACCAGCATCCGCTCCACCTCCACCCACACCCCCCGGCTGATCCAGTTCCGGTAGTGCCAGTAGACCATCTTCCCCGGTGGGTAACCCGGAGGGGTATCCCCCCAGGGCCGCCCCTCCCGCAGCACCAGGAAGATGGCCTCCACGAGGGAGCGCTTGGCGTAGCGGGGAGGGGCTCCCTTGCCTTTGCCCTGAATCAGGGGCGCTAACCGCTGCCATAGCGCATCGGGTAGGGGATAGGGGTAGTGGGGGTCGGGTAACCGGCGGGGCCGGGTGCGCTTCCCGTATACCCACCTCCAGGCCGTCCCGCTGCTCACCCCATACTTCCTCGCCAGGCTGCGGGCACTGGCTCCTGTCCGGTGGTGCTCCTCAATCAGGGCAACCCGAACCTCTCCTTTCCCCGACGGCCCCGGCTTCTTGCGGGGCAGAAGGTACCCCACCTGAGCGGGAATACCCCGATTGCCCTGCACACGCCTGCCCCTGCGGCTGGTTCGGCGACCCCGAGAGGCCCTGCGCCTGCACTCCTAGCCAGCGCATGCGCTACGTGGGCCGCATCTCCGGCCCCCTGCTCGACCGCTTCGACCTGGTGGTAGAGGTGCCCAGGCTCACTCCCGAAGAACTCGCCCGCGCCCCCGAAGGGGAGCCCACTGCCGTGGTGCGGGAGCGGGTGTTGGCCGCCCGAGAGAAGATGAAAGCCCGCCAGGGCAAGCTCAACAGCGAACTCCTTGGCCGCGAATTGCGGCGACACACGACGCTTTCTCCCTCTTCCGAGGCCCTCTTGCAGGCCGCGACCCAGCGCCTGGCCCTGACTGCCCGCAGCTACGACCGCATCCTGCGGGTAGCCAGGACGATCGCCGATCTGGCGGGCTCAGAGCGGATTGGGGAAGCCCATCTGGCCGAGGCGCTGACGTATCGGCGGAGCCTGGGGTGAGGGCACAATGGGGCCGATCTGTTCCTCTGATCTGCTGTTATGCTGAATGTATGAAAATCATCACCCAAGTCTCTTCTAGGGGGCAGATCACCCTGCCCGCTTCGGTACGCAAAGCCCTAGGCCTCAAAGCCGGAGATGCCCTGCTGCTGCGGGTGGAGGAAGGCCGGGTGGTGCTGGAACCCGCCCGAGTGCTTCCCCTGGAGGCCTACACCGAGGAGCGCATCGAGGAGTTCAACCGGGCCGCCGAGGCGAGCGAGGCCGAGCTGGTCGCCTTCCGCAAGGCCTGGGGGCTTTAGTGCGGGTGTTCCTGGACGCCAACGTGCTGTTCTCGGCGGCGTTGGGGGGTGAGGTGTTCCGGCTGATCTGGCTCTTGGCCGAGCGGGGGCGGCTCGAGCTATGTACCAGCCTGCAATGCTGGCTGGAGGCGGAGTTCAACCTCGAGCGCAAACGCCCTCAGGCCGCACCCCGGCTTCCTTTGCTGATGCAGCGGGTACACCTTGTGGCAGAGCCAGAAGGAACAGACCCGCCCTCCAATGAGCCCTTGAAAACCCTGTTCAAATTGCTATCCGATAAAGACCACCCGGTACTGCAAGCAGCCCTCCAGGCACAAGCCCAAATTCTGATCACCGGCGATCTGTGCCACTTTGGCCCCCTGATGCAGCGGGAAGACCTCCCCCTGCGGGTGCTGAGCCCTGGGAACTTCATCCGTCAGGTGAGGCCCGGCCTCTAATTCCGAACCGGTCTGGGCTATACTCCCCCCATGAATGCCCTGGCCCTCTACCGGCAGGGCCGCTACGCCGAGGCCCTCTCCCTAGCCCGGCAGCAAAGGGAGCTTCGAACCGCTGCCCTGGCTTTGCTGGCGATGGGGAAGGCCGCCGAGGCCGAGGGGTTGTTAGCGGGCTGGCAGCCCTCCGCGCAGGGTATCCTGGTTCATCTCAACGGGAACCAAGTCCACCCCCAGATACCACCCCTGAGGTGCTTCTCGCAAACGACGGGCTTGGCTAAAGTCGTGGGGTTTGCTTTCTTGTCTCAGCAACCGGCAGCTATAGTTGGGGCTATACCCTATCGCTTCACTGGCGGCTATGGCGCTGGGGCTTTTGTGTTCTAACTCCATCAGTCCTAGCACATATCCTTGTTCCCATTGCCCTAGAGGCGGTCAGCTATGCTGTACGACTTCAAACATCGTACAGAAGTACCGGGCTGACCGGGTTCTTTTCAAGAGCTCACGGCACGGTTCTTCTTTGGCTCGCGCTTTTTAGAGACTCGTCAATCTCTTGATCGAGATTTGTTCTTGCGACTGCCCGAGTACAGCCATTACCATCGGAGCGTGCGAAACGGGGCCGAGCAGCTCAATATCGCTAAGCGCCACGGAGGATTGAGGGCAAAAGAACCCCACGCGATCACCGGATGCGACAAATGCCTCAACCACTCCTCCTTCTAAGCAGACTCTCGGCTTCCTCGGGAGCGGCAGGTCGCCCCAGCAGGTAACCCTGGCCCAAGGAAAAGCCCTCGGCTATCAGGAAATCGAGCTGGGCCTGGCTTTCGATCCCCTCCACGATGATCTCCAGCCCCAAGCCCTCCCCCAGCCCCCGCAGGGCGTGCAGCAAACGGGCCTCGGGGGAATGGGCCTGGGGGAGGGAACCCAGGCCGGTCATAAAGCCCTGGCCTAGTTTAATCACCGCAAAGGGCAGGCGTACGATCCGCTCGAGGGAGGACATCCCAGAGCCGAAGTCATCCAGGTGCAGCGGATGCCCCCGTTCGGCCAGGGCCTGAAGGAGGTGTAGGCTGGTTTCTTCCAAGGCTATGCCCTCGGTGACCTCGAAGATCAGCTGCTCTGGGGCAAGCCGGTGGCGGGCCAGGTGGGCCGCCACCCGGTCGGGGAGCCCGGGTTCTAGCTGGCTTCCGGCCAGGTTCACCGCCACCGCCACCCCCCAGCGGGCCGCCTGCTCCACCGCTGTCCTAAGCACCCAGTCCCCCAGTTCGGGCATCCACCCCTCCTCCTCGACCAGGGGCAAGAACCTTCCCGGGGAGACCTGACCCAGTTCGGGGTGGGTCCAGCGCAACAGGGCCTCAAAGTGGTGCAGCCGACGCTCGCTCAGGTGAAAAATCGGCTGGTAGTGCAGGGTGAAGCCCTCCGGTGAGTCCGGCAGAGGCCGCAGGGCCTGGGCTAGGGCGTGGCGCAGGGCATCGGTTTCGCGGGTCTGGCGGGCGAGGTCGGGGTCGAAAAAACGCACCCTGCCGGGCTGGGGGTTTTGCTCCAGGGCCAGCTCGGCGGCCCAGGGCAGCTCGGGGGAGGACACCCCTGGCTGGGCCAGGGCCACCCCAATCCGCGGGATGAAGTCGAGCTGGGGCCAGCGATCAGCCAGCTCAGCCTTTACCCCGGCCTGCAGCCGCCCCAGCACCGCATAGACCTCCTCGGCCTCCGTCACCCCCTCTAAGAGCAGCCAGAAGGTACCTTCCTCCCAGGCCAACCGGTCGGAAAGCCGCAGGTCGGCCTGGATGGCCCGGGCTATCTCGCGCACCGCGGCAAGGTAGGCCGTCTCCCCCTCCAGCCGCCGCAGGTGCTCCAGCGAGCGGCAGCGCAGCGCCACCAGGGCCCGGCGGGTTCGCGGCGGCTTTAGGAGCTGCTCTTGCAGGCTGTGTAGGTTGGGCAGTCCAGTCTGGGAGTGGTGGTCGCGGCTAAAGCGCAACGCCTCCCGCAGCTCCTCACCGTAGAGCAGCCAGGCCACGTGGTGGGCCAACCCCTCTAAGTGGCGCAGGTCCAGTTCGTCAAAGGCATCGGGGCGCTGGAAATGGTCGAGGTAGAGGTAGGCCCGCGGCTGCTCCCCCACCACTACCGGGGTGGCCAGCATGGCCTGGATCTCCTTGGAACGGCCTGGCCCCTCGAGCAGACCCCGCCGCTCGGGGTCAAGCCGGGCGTTGAAAGCGGCTATGTCGTCCTGAGTGAAAACCCTGGCCTGGATGTGCCGGCTGAGGGAGAGCGGCTCGCCGGGGTGCAGGGAAACCCGCTCGAGCGCGGCCAGGTCGTAGCCGCGGGCCGCCACAAAGTGAAAGCGTCCGTCGGGGCCTAGCAAGGTGGCACTGCCGGCCTGGGCCGCCGGCACCACCGCCAAAGCCGCGTCCAGGGCCCGCTGCAACACCTCCTTAGGGTGCAGTTCCTCCCTTAGGCCAGCGGATAAGAGCTCGAGCGAGGCTTCCCGGAAACGCCCCTGGCGGTAGGCATCGCTGATGTCGTAGCCCACGCACTGCAGGCCCACCGGCTTGCCCGCTTGGTCGCAAACGGCCACAAACTCCCAGCGGCTGCGGTTCCAGGCCCGCCGCAGGGGTTTGCTGAACTCCACCCAGAAGGCCTGCCCCGGGTGTTCCAGGGCCTGCTTCACGGTATCCATCACCCGGGGGAGGTCCTCTTTTGCCACGTGCTCCAGCGCCGAGGCACCAATGGGGGGCGCCTTCAGCCCGGTATAGGCCAAATAGGCTGGGTTGGCGTAGGTGTAGCGGCCTTCCAGGTCGGTGCAAGCTACCATCAAGCCCTGGGTAGCTTCTAGGGGGTTAAAAGCCGGCCTATCCTGTTGCATCACCGCTACCCTCGGCGACCTCCTACCCCCAAGGTAGCCTCCGCAAACCGTCCAGGGGGTGGCATTTGCACCGCGGGCGTTTATGCGCGCGCATCCGCTCGCCGGCGAGCCCTAGGAGGGTCAAGGGCTCCCCTGGGAATGGAAACCCTGGGGGCCCCGGTCTACCAGGCCCCCAAGCCCCCGCCCCAACGGGTGACCCTGACCCCCAAAGCGCTGGCCCAAACCGAGTTGCTGGTGTTCGTGGTGAAGCCCTGGGGCGGGTGCTCCGCGGGGAGCCCCCAACGGCTTTTCCTGTGCGACCGGGCCGCTTTGCCGAGCCGGAGCCCCCTCAGCCCTCGGCCTGGGCCAGCAGGTAGTTGGGCAGGCTGCGCTGGGCCTCGAGCCAGTCTATGCGGGCTTCCTCCTGCTCGAGGATGCGGGCCAGTATCTCGCGGGTGCCGTTGTCGCCCACCTCGGCGGCCAGGGCCATGGTCTGGTTGTACCCCCGCACCCCCAGCAACTCCCCGTCGTAGTCGTTGAGTACGATATCGGACACGCTGGCCCCAATTCAAATCTCGCCCAGTTTGGCCACGTTGGGGGTGCCCTCCAGAAAGAGAATCCGCTTGATCAGGGCGGCACCTTGGGGCACCTACTGCTTGCGGGTCTCCGGCGTGTAATGGGCCTGGAGGTAGGCCGTGATCTGCTTGGCGGCGTCGTCGGGAATCTGGGCCCCGAAGGTCTTGATCATCTTCTGCACCTCGGCCTCCCAGGTGGCTGCGGGCAGGGGCGGCTGCATGGTGATGTAGGTGCTGCTGTGGCAGACCTGGCAGTAGCCCATCACCAGCTCCTTCCCCGGCCCATCGGCCAGCTCCGGGGTGTAGAGCGGCCAAGCCCCCACGCTGTAAACCCCGTCCGGCTGGGCGTTGGCAACCGGGAGCGGCTGCAAGACCTGCCCCAGGGTGCCCTGAGTGTAGTTGCCCTCTTCCTTGACCCCGGGGAGGCTCGAGTCTTGAGCCATCACCCAGACCCCCAGCAACACCAGCAACATCCAGTAGTAGCGCTTCATGCTCTCCTCCTAGCTGGCCCTACCCACCACCACATCCTGCCGTTCGATGCGGTTCCAGAGGTAGCCGCCGGGGTTCCAGACCGGCTCGTCGGGCTGCGTGTTGCCCTTCTCGTCGGTGGCCCGCACCGCCAGGGTGTAGCGTCCGGGCTGGGTGGGTTTCCACTGGAAGCTCCAGGTGCGGAAGGCGTAGGGGCCGTAGTACTCCCCGAGCTGGGCCACCCGCCAGCTCTTGCCCCCGTCCAGCGAGACCTCCACCCTGGTGACCCGGCCATACCCGCTGAAGGCCACCCCACGGATCTCCACCGGCAAGCCCGCCACCAGCTTGCTCGAGCCGTCGGGATCCACGATGAAGGAGCGCACCGGCATGTTCACGTGGCCGATGGGTACCGTTTTCACCTTACCCGCCGCCACATCCGCCGGGGTGGTGTTGCCCCGCGGGGTATCGGGGATGCGGTAGGCGGTGGCCATCCAGAAGTTGTCGTCGGGCTGGGTGAGGGCGCGGATCCAGGTCAGGTGCTTCATCCAGTAGGTGGAGAACTTGCCCGGCACTACCAGCCGCACCGGAAAACCATTGAGCATGGGCAGGGGCTCGCCGTTCATCTGGTAGGCCACGAGGCACTCCTGCAGCACCGGGTCGTTCCAGTCGAGCGACTTTATGAAGGCGTTGGAGCCCTTGCCCTCGGGGCCCGGCCCGCGCTCCAGGCCCTGGAACTGGAGCTGCACGGTGCCCGGCTTGACCCCGGCCTCTTGCAGCAGATCCATCAGCCGCACCCCCGTCCACAGGGCATTGCCCATAGCCCCGTTGCCCCACTGCCCCCCGGCTACGCGGGGCTGGAAGCGGCTGCGGGAGTTGCCCGAGCACTGGTTCACCGCGGCTACGGAGACCGGTTTGAAGCGGGTCAGCAGGTCTTGCATGGAGAAGGATAGGGGCTTCTCCACGTTACCCTCGATATTGAGGCGCCAGCTCGAGAGGTCGATGCTGTTGGGAATCAGGTCGAGGTGGTAGCGCACAAAGAAGGCCTCGTTGGGGGTGAAGGCCGTGCGGAAGTACTGCCTGGGGGTCTCGAGCTGGATGCCCCGGTCGGTCAGGCGCAACAGGGGCAGCTTCTGGGGGTAGACCACGAAGGGGTTGACCCCATTCCAGTACGGGTTGGCCTGGGGGCCGGTAAAGCTGGGCAGGGCTTCCGAGGCCTGGCTCGAGGTCTGGGCCTTCACCCACGGCAGCGCCCCCGCCGCAGCCAGCACCCCCGCGGCCCTCTGCAAAAAAGTCCTGCGGTGCATAGGGTTGTTCATCTTTACCTCCTGCATAGACCTGCGCTGATCGCCGAAATGCCTGTTTTTGTCCTCCTAGAACCCACCTCCTTTCGGTTGGAAAGGAGCCTAGGCGCAGAAGGTAAAAGCTGGGTAAAAGCCTTGTGCTTTCTTTACCAACTTTTACAGCACCTTTACCCTTCGGAGGCAGAGTCGGGCCAAAGGAGGCCGCCATGTTCGACCTGAACGAGCGCCTGTTGCACCTGGCCCATAGCCTCAAAGGGGTGCAAACGGAGATAGAAGGCCCCACCGAGCGCTTTTACCGGGGCTCCCCCCACAAGCCCGGCGCGCTATTCCTGGAGGTGGTGGAGTCGGGCGGGACGACCTACGGCCTGCTGCCCCATCCCGGCTGCCGCTTCCACACCCTGGCGGTTCGGCCCCACCCCCACCATTCCGGCTGGATCTACCTCGCCAACCCTACCGACGAGGACGAAGAAGCGCTCTGGCAGAGCATCGGCTACGCCTATGAGCGGGCCGGTGAGCCTGTTCCGCTGCTGCTGGCGAATCCGGTAGCCCTCGAGGCCCTCCCCCTGCCATAGGCAGGTACGATGGGTCTGTGCGCAGACGGTTCAAGAAGCGCTACGGACTGCTAGTGGTCTTGCTTTTCCTGGCCCTGGCCATCAACGCGCCCGGCCTCACCGCCCTCTTCTACCAGCTCAGCTACACCCCCAAGGTGGCGGCTTTGCCCCAGGCCCCGGCCTTCTCGGCCACCGACCGGGTGCTGCTGCTCTCCCCCCACCCCGACGACGAGACCCTATGCTGCGCCGGGATGCTCCAGCAGGCCGTGGCCGCCGGGGCAGCGGTCTACATAGCCTGGCTCACCAGCGGCGACGGCTTTGAGTGGGACGCGGTACTCCTGCGACGCACCCCGGATCCGGGCGATACGGCCATGCTCGAGCTGGGCCGGCAGCGCATGAACGAGGCCCGCACGGCGGCCCGGGTGCTGGGGATTCCCCAGGCCCACCTGCGCTTTCTGGGCTACCCCGACCAGGGCCTTTTGCGGCTTTTCCTCGACTACTACTACTATCCCTTCACCGCTCCCCACACCGGGGTAGACCGGGTGCCCTACCCCGGTACCCTTTCGCCGGGAGCGCCCTACACCGGCGAGAACCTCGAGCGCGACCTGGAAAGGCTGTTCGACGCGATCCAGCCCACGGTGGTGCTGGCCCCCAGCCCTCTGGACGCTCACCCCGACCACCGAGCCACCGGCGACCTGGCCCTGCGCCTCCTGGGCAAGCGCAAGGAGTTAGGCAAGGCCCGCTTCTGGATTGTGCACGGCGGGCTGGAGTGGCCGCTGCCCAAGGGGCTGCACAAGAACCTGCCCCTCGAGCCTCCCCCCAGGGGCCGGGGCCTCCCCTGGCAGCGGGTGGACCTGAGCCCCAAGCAGGTGGAGGTTAAGCTCGAGGCGGCCCGGGCCCACCACAGCCAGATGCTGATCCTGGGCCGCTTCATGGAGGCCTTTGTGCGGCAAAACGAGCTTATAAGCCCGCTGCCGCTGCCCGAGCCTTCGGCCCACCCGGTGCGCTAGGGCCTTTACCGAACCCAACCCGCGTTTTCTCCGACCACCATTGGTTCCAGAAGTTCTCTATTTGATGCGCCTGCGGCATCGTAGACCTTCCCAGAGCGCTTCAAGATAGCAAATACCCGCACTTTACCCCCCCGCCCTTCGGCCTCGAAGTTCGCTCAGTTCGTTCCCGAATGGGGACGCCGCCCCCGAAGGGGGCGCTCTAGGATTCCAAAAATAGCCTCTGAAGGTCTTTGCTTTGGGGGATTATCTTTATTGAATCCGGTATAAACATAAAACCACCCGGCTCGAGCGCTGCTCGAGCCGAGCTCCGGTGATTTCACGCCTTGGCCGGCTCGCGCATCATGAAGCCCACATAAGCCAGCACCACGCCCAGCACCAGGTGCAAGATGTTGTCGGCCATGTTGACGTTGAGCAGGCTGGTCATGAAGCCGGGAGCGATAAAGCCCAGCACCGTCACAGCCAGGTAGATAACCCCGAAGATCTGGTTATAGCTCTTTGCCCAACCGCCGTAGCTGGCCCACAACCCGATCAACCCGCTGGCCAGGTGCACCACGTTGTGCAGGCCGTTGATGCCGAATCCCAGGAGGCTGGAACCGCTGAAGAACCCCACCAAGCCCACCAGGGTCAGCACCACCCCAATGATCCGAGCTACCATTATCTGAGTGCCCATCATTCACCTCCCTTCCCTGAAGGAGGATTGAGTTTCAGGTACCTTTACCTTTGCCCCCAAGGTTCAGAGGGTTCAAGTGTCCAATGCACAATTGGGGGATGGAACGGCAGACATGGCCGCAACCGTGTTTGTGACCCCCCGTGATGATCAGCCCGGTGGAAGGGAGCGGCCTTGCGTAAATGAGCGCCTACAGCAAGGACCGGGTGAAACCCCCGTCCACCACCACGGTCTGCCCGGTCAGGTAGCTGGAGCGGCTCGAGAGCAAGAACATAGCCACGTCGGCGATCTCCTCTGGCCGGCCCAGGCGTCCGGCGGGGATCTGCTGGGCTTGCTGGGCGAGGGCAGCCTCGAGGCTCGTCCCTTGCTGCCTTGCGCGGTACTCGAAGACCTCGGCGACCCGCTCGGTGAGGGTATAGCCCGGAGCCAGCGCGTTGACGGTGATGCCGTATGCGGCTACCTCACGCGAGAGGGTCTTGAGGTAGCCGGTCACGGCAGCCCGCAGGGTGTTGGAGAGGGCGAGGTTCTCGATAGGCTCCTTGACCGCCAGCGAGGTGATGGCCAGGATTCGCCCGAAGCCCTGGGCCTTCATGCCCGGCAGCAGGCCCTCCACCAGTCGGATCAGTGGGTAGAGCAAGTTCTCGGCGGTCTGGCGGAAATCCATGGGGTTGAGTTCCTGGACCGGGGAGGGGCGGGGCCCGCCGGTGTTGGCCAGGAAGAGTTCGATGGGGCCGAGGTGCTGGATCTGGGCCAGCAGCCCCTCGACCTCCTCGCCCTTGCCGAGGTCGGTGGGGATGGCCTTGGCCTCGCCTCCAGACGCCTTGATTTCCTGTGCCAGATGTTCGAGCTTTTCCGCGCTGCGGGCCACTAGCAGCACTCTGGCCCCTTCCTGGGCCAGCCCCAGCGCAATTGCGCGTCCAATTCCCTGCGAAGCACCAGTTACCAGTGCGATTTTTCCGCGAATCCCTAGCTCCATGAGAAGAGTCTTTAGGCTCGAGGACTCAGCGTCAAGGGTCGATCAGATCAGCTCTTTGACGTACCAGCTCAGCGACGGCCCGCCGTCGCGCAGGTGGGCAAAGCCCTGGCGCAGCCAGAAGCGGCGCGCCGCCGGATTGTCGCCATAGACCACGGCGAACAACCGACCCACCTGCCCTTTGATCTGAGACTCGAGTTCGCCCAGGGCCCTGGCCCCCAGCCCCTGACCCTGCAGGTCTTCGCGGATGAGCAGCAGGCTGATGGTGGCCGCTCCTTCCTCGGGGTAGGGCAGCTTGTAGTCGAGGTAGCCCACCACCTCGCCGTCGCGCTCGAGCAGCAACACCCTGCGGCGGGGATCCTGCTCGAGGACTTCCAACTCCCGCTCCACGTCCGAGAGGGTGGGCACTTCCATGCCGATGAGGTGGAAATAGGTTGGGCTATTCGAGTACAGGTGGTGAATTTCCGGGGCTGATGCGAGCTGCGCAGGGCGAAAATGAAGGCATGAGACGATTTTCATAGCTCGCCTAGATTTTATCGCGCGCTTTCTTGAGATTTGGGTTATAAGCCATGGCGGCGACCCCGTGGCAAGGCCGGTCGGATCGGCAAAGATAAAATTAAGGGAGCGGGGCATCAAAAACGCTTGCCCACCTTCAGGTTGATCTGGATGGGATTAAAAATCCCTGGCGCACGACCAGGGATTTCGGGGTTTAGATGGGAGGTTCAGAACCGCTTGGCGGGCTCGAGCACGGTCACGTTAGCCGCCTGAGGCCCCTTGCCGTTCTTACCAGCTTCCACCTCGAAGCTCACCACATCCCCCTCGTTGAGGGTGCGGAAGCCCTTGGAGTTGATGGCGCTGTAGTGGACAAAAACGTCGGTGTCCCCCTCGCGCTCAATAAACCCGTACCCCTTCTCGGCGTTGAACCACTTCACTTTGCCTTTCTGCATACCGCTCCTCACTTGCCGAGCGATCGCCTGTGGGGCGAGGCTCCATCCGGGTGACGGGGTGCTGCATTGCCTCAGGGGCTACCCCATTAAGCCCAGATGCCTCAGCCTAGCACGCTCTCATCTGGGCTGTCTATCCTTTGAAAACCCGCTTCAGCTTATCCCAGAAACCCTCGGGGGCGACCTCTTCTCCGCTCTCCTCGGCGAACTCCCGCAAAAGCTTGCGCGCCCGGTCGGAAAGGTTGCGGGGCACGGCGATTTCGGTGACAACCTGGAGATTGCCCCGCTGCCGTCTTCCGGCGTAGGGGAGCCCCTGGCCCTCCATCTCGAACACCTCGCCGTGCCCGGTGCCGGGAGGAATGTCGAGGGGGATGTCGCCCTCGAGTCCCGGCACCGCCACCCTGGTTCCCAACGCGGCCTGGGCCAGCCCCAGTTTGAGGCGGTAGATCAGGTGGGGGCCCTCGCGCTCGAGGTGAGGATGGGGCGCGATGCGCGGGCGCACGAAAAGGTCGCCGGGGCCGCCGGGCCCTAGGTTGCCCATGCCCGAAACCCGCAGGAGCTGGTTCTCGTCGATGCCCGCGGGCATCTGCACCTTGATCTTCTCCTCGCGCCTGAGGCGTCCTTGGCCCTTGCAGGTGTGGCAGGTCTCGCTGATGGTGTAGCCTCGGCCCCGGCAGACGCCACAGGTGCTCTGGGTCACCATGTTGCCGAAGATGGTGCGCTGCACCTGCTCGACCACCCCGCGTCCGCTACAGCTCCTGCAACTCACCCGCTTGCCCCCCTGGCCTGAGCAATCCTCGCAGGGCACCAGGCGCTGGTAGATGAGTTCCTTTTCGGCCCCGTGCAGCACATCGATGAGCTCGAGCTCCACCGTGGCCTCGAGGTCCTCCCCACGCGGGGCCCGTCCTGGGCCGCTGGGAGAACGAAAGCCGAAGACCTGCTCGAAGAGGTCGAAGACGTCGCCGAAGCCGCCGGGGAAGCCACCCATCTGGGGAGCCTCGGTGCCGTAACGGTCGTAGTTGGCCCGTTTGTCGGGATCGGAGAGCACCGAGTAGGCCTCGTTGATGGCCTTGAACTGCTCCTCTGCCTCCTTGTTTCCCGGATTTTTGTCGGGGTGATACTTCAAGGCCAGCTTTCGGTAGGCCTTCTTGATCTCCTCTGCGCTGGCCTCCCGGCTCACTCCCAGGGTTGCGTAATAGTCCTTCATCGAAGTTTAGTCTAGCAGACTAAAGGCTAGACTCGAGGGCCGGAGGAATACGCCCAGGCGCTGGACGCCGTGTGAGTGTCTTGAGCACTTTACACATCTCACTACTGCCTGCTATAGTCGGAGCAGATGCGACTCTCCGCGCGAGCTACCCTGTAACGGCGCTCATGCTTCGCTGCATGAGGCCGTCGGGGTTTGCCCAGCGGGGGGTTTTTCGTTTTGAAGGTGATTGCCGTGAAGATGAAGCCCTCATCAGCCCAGGCTCGAGGCGGTGAATCCTCGGAGGAGATATGGTCCTGCTGACCCCCGGTCCCACCCCCATCCACCCTCTGGTACAAGCAGCGCTCGCCAGGCCCATGCGCGGCCACCTCGACCCCGAAACCCTGGCTACCAACCGCCGCATCCGGGGTTACCTCGAGGCGCTTTTTGGCGCGGGAGAGGGCGCTCTGCTGGCGGCCATGCCGGGCTCGGGCAGCCTGGGGATGGAGGCCGGCCTCACCAACCTGGCCTCGCAGGGTGACGCGGTGCTGCTGCTGGTCAACGGCACCTTCGGCGAGCGCATGGTGGAGATCGCCCACGCTTACGGGATGCACTACACCGTGCTGCGGGCCGAGCCCGGCCAGCCCATCGATCCCGAGGCGGTGCGCGAGGCCCTTTCCCGGCGCCAATACCAACTGGTGACGCTGGTCCACGGGGAGACCAGTACCGGGGTGATCAACCCCGCAGCAGAGATTGCGGCCCTGGTGCGCGAGCATGGGGCCTATTTCATGCTCGACGCCGTCACCACCGCGGCCATGATGCCCTTGTCCATGGTCGAGATGGGTGTGGACTATGCCTTCACGGGCAGCCAGAAATGCCTCTCGGCCCCGCCCGGTCTAGCCCCCTTCGCCCTCTCCAAGCGGGGGCGGGAGCGACTGGGCAAGGCCCACGTGCCCGGCTGGTACTCCGACCTGACGCGGGTAGCGGTTTACTGGGAGCAGGAGGGCTACTTCTGCACCTCGCCGGTGCTGCTACACTTCGCCCTCGAGGAAGCGTTGCGCCTGGCGTTGGAAGAGGGGCTGGAAAAGCGCTATCAGCGGGCCAGGCGGCTCTACGGCCAGGTGCTTTCGCTGCTGGAGGAGCTGGGCTTCAGCGCCTACGCTGCCCCTGAAGCCCGCCTGTACACCGTGCTCACCGTACGCCCGCCCCAAGGCTGGAGCGAGGCCGAAATCCGCAAGGGCCTCTATCAGCGGGGGGTGTCGGTGGCCGGAGGCATCGGTCCCACTGCCGGACAGGTCTTACGGCTGGGATTGATGGGCGAGAGTGCCCGCGAGGAACATTACCAGGCCTTCTTCCGAGCCCTGGGCGAGGTGCTGGGCATGGACGGCCTGGAGGAGGCTTTCCTCGAGCGCGCTCGACCGACGGCGGTATAGGCGCAGGTGAGGGAAGCCGCTCTAGATCCCAGGCTGCGTCAGGTAGATGTGCTCGAGCTCGGCCTCGAGCTGCCCCAGAGCTTTATCCAGAGGCCCACCCTCGTAGGGCAGGGCGGCGTAGGCCTGAATGTTGAGATTCTGCTTCAGGCGCTTGAACACCGGCGCTACGGCCTGGGGGCCACCCTCTTGCAGGATCAGCAAGTACCTGCCGTCGCCCAGGTGGAACACCAAGTCGGGGCCGCGCAGGGTCTGCATGATGGGTTCTGGGGATTGGTCGGGAGGGGTTTGCAGCATCAGCAGCATCATGGAGCGTGCGGCGGCCAGGGGCTCGAGGCTAGGGGCCAGGGCCATCAGGGCCGCCCGGTTCATGGCTCCGCCGCGTTCACGGTAGCTCTCCTGCCGGAGGCTGGGCAGGGGTGGGGTCTCCCGCCGCTGGAGGAAATACAGTCCGCACAGCAAGGCCATCCCCGCTCCCAAAGCCGCCGCTGCTGCTGTGCCTTCATAAAAACCCGGTAGTACGGTCAGACCCAGCGACGCGTAGGTAGCCAGGGTGTAGGCCATGAGCCCTAGGCCCAGCACCCAACACAGCCGCACCAGCGCGCCCGCGGGGGTGCGGTTATAGAGGCTGGCGACCCCGGTGAGAATGAGGGCGGCTATCAGGTAGGCCAGTCCCGGGTACAGTACATCCCGCTGGGGATAGAACCACAAGGGGGCTATCCCCAGCAGCAGGAGAATCCAGGGCACGGCATACAACCAGGGCATCCCCTCCAGCATAGGGCATTCTGAGTCTTACATGAGCATCATCTACACTTTCGGGCTCGGGTAGCCCTCACGAGGCCCTTGGGCAGGGAAGCGGGCGCACCAGGCGATATGCTTTGACCCAATGAGCCCTCTGGCCGAACGCATGCGACCCCGTAGCCTCGACGAGGTGGTGGGCCAGGAGCACCTCACGGGGGTGGGTAAGCCCCTGCGGCGGATGCTCGAGACGCGCAGACTCTCCTCCTTGTTGCTGTGGGGCCCGCCCGGCAGCGGCAAAACCACCTTAGCCCGCCTGCTGGCGCAGGGGGTTGGGCGGGAGATGATCGCCCTCTCGGCGGTCAACGCCGGGGTCAGGGAGATCAAGGAGGCCGTAACGCGGGCCCAGGAGGTGGGGGGGCTGGTGCTCTTCCTAGACGAGATCCACCGCTTCAACAAGTCGCAGCAGGACGCGCTGTTGCCCCACGTGGAGTCGGGCTTGCTGACCCTGATCGGGGCCACCACCGAGAACCCCAGCTTCGAGGTCAACCCGGCCCTGCGCTCGAGGGCGCGGGTTTACGTGCTCGAGCCGCTCGGCGAGGGGGCCATCCGGCGGGTGCTCGAGCGAGCCCTCAGCCACCCCGAGGGCCTGGCGGGGGTCGAGGCCGAAGGCGGGGCCCTCGAGTTGATCGCCCAGGCTTCGCTGGGGGATGCCCGACGGGCGCTCTCGGCGCTGGAGTTGGCTGCCCAACTCGGACACGGGAGGGTAAGCCTGGAGGCCGCCAGGGAGGCGCTGGGCAGCCAGACCCTGGTTTTCGACAAGGGCGGCGAAGCCTTCTACGACCTGATCTCGGCCCTGCACAAGAGCGTGCGGGGCAGCCACGTAGACGCCGCGCTCTACTACTTCGCCCGGATGCTCGAGGGCGGCGCCGACCCCTTGTACCTGGCCCGCCGCTTGGTGCGCATGGCCGCCGAGGACATCGGCCTGGCCGATCCGCTGGCCCTGCGCCTGGCCATCGCGGCCAAGGACGCTTACGAACTGCTGGGCAGCCCCGAGGGCGAGCTGGCCTTGGCCGAGCTGGTGGTCTACCTGGCCCTGGCCCCCAAGTCCAACTCGGTCTACCTCGCCTGGAAGAAAGCGCAGGACTTAGCCCGCCGACACCCCGACGCCCCGGTGCCGCTCAACCTGCGCAACGCCCCCACCGGCCTGATGAAGCAGCTGGGCTATGGGCGGAAGTACGCCTACTACCACGACGACCCCGAGGGCAGCTTCGCCCAGCCCTACTGGCCCGAAACCATGACCCCCACCCAGCTCTACGAGGCCACCGGCGAGGGCTGGGAGGAGCGGGTGCGCGAGCGGCTCAAAAGCCTGCGCGAGCGGTTCGGGAATGCGTCCGGGAAACAGTGAAGGCCGGGTTGAGCAAAGCGCACATCAAAGCAGTTTCCAGGCTCCAGAGATGCTGAAGACCCCCCCACCACCCTGGAAAGAATCCAGATAACTCAGCTCGAGCAGGAAATCTCCGAAGGCGTAGCCGCCCGTGAACTGATAGACCAGACCGCTTACGGCCTGGCCGTTGAATGTAAAGCCGATCCAGTCGACCCTGGGGGATAGGTAGAACTTGTCCACCCCGATCAGCAGGCCCAGGTCGACTACCAAAGGGATGCCCGCCGTTCCCGGCGAGAGAAGCACGTAGGGAACGGTGAGGCCCGCGTCGAGGCCGATCGAATCGGTGAGGCGCTGCTTGATCCCCAGCCGCAGGCCAGCCTGGGCCGAGAGGTTGTACTCGGTCTCGCCGTCGCCCTTGGCATAGTAGGCCACGGGAAGGACCACCCCTCCACCACTGCTGAGCAGCCCGCTGAACCCTATGCTGAGGCTTTCGCCGCTGACCGGCTGTGGGGTACGCAAAACCGCTACGGGCACGCAAGCGCTGAGGACAACCAGCCCAGCTAAAGCTACGACGAGTTGTCTCATGTTCTTTATTTTAGCACTCGAGCAACGGCCAGGACCTGTCTTTCTCCGAGATCACCTCGATGGGGAGGGGCCACCTGATGCCGAGGGCTGGGTCGTCGGGCCGCAGGCCGCGCTCGGTGCCGGGGGTGTAGAACTCGGAGACCAGGTAGAACACCTCGGCCCCGTCGGTGAGGGCCTGGTAGGCGTGGGCGAAGAGGGGAGGCACATACAGGGCCTTGCGGTTGGCGGCGCTGAGCTCGAGACCGAACCACCGCAAGTAGGTGGGGGAGTCGGGCCGCAGGTCCACGATCACGTCGAAGACGGCCCCGCCGATACAGCGCACGAACTTCGCCTCCAGCGCCGGGGGCACCTGGTAGTGCAGCCCGCGCACCGTGCCCTTCTTGTGGTTGTAGGACATGTTGCCCTGCACGAAGCGCTCGGGGAGGCCGTGCTGGGCGAATTCCTGCTCGCAGTACGCTCGCGCGAAGAAGCCCCGGAAATCCTCGCGCGGTTCGAGCTCGACCACGAAGGCGCCCTTCAGAGGGGTCTCGGTGAACCTCATGGGCTCGAGTATAGCCACCCGACCCGTGAAAACGCGCCCCAAAGGTCAGTGAAGCGGGCGTGAAGGCAGCGTTACCGCGTTTCGGGTGAACTCAGTCCGCCGCGCTCGCCAGCAGCGGTCTGGCCTTGCGGGAGAGGGCCTGGTAGAGCTGGAGGAAACGCTCCTTGGCTCGCTGCCCCAGGAAACCGGAGGGGGTGAGCTCGGGGGGCAGGCCGGGGTCGAGGAAGAGCAGCTTGCGGGCCTCGTGGACCAGGCGGGTGAGCTCGACAAAGGCCTCCTCGGGGGTCTGGGCTTTGGGATCGGGCTGGGCCAGGAAGGTGCGGTAGCGCACCTGGGCGGCCTTGAGGTCGAAGGACTTCTCGATGAGCTCGACGGGGTCGGTGCTGGAGAAGCGCCGGCCCTGGAAGAGTTCGACGTAGTTTTGCAGGCCGTAGAAGCCCACCAGGTCGCGGGCGGCCTCGAGGCTGCCGTTGGGGCTGACCCACACCCCAGGCGCGGGGGTGCCGTAGCCCAACAGCACCAGCTCGTTGCGGAAGCGGTCGCGCACGGTGCGTTTGGCCTCGGGTACGGCGTAGACCAGCACGCGCCACTGCCCGTCCCAAGGGGCCCCGTAGCTGTACAGTCGCGAGCGTACCTGCTCGACCTGCCAGGCCACGCGGGGGGAGAGGCGGTAGTAGGCCTTGCGCCCGCTGCGCTCGGGGATGATCCAGCCGCGTTTGACGCTGCGCGAGACGGCGGCCCGCACGGCGGGCTCGGAGAACTCCAACAGCTCCATCCAGCGGATCAGGTCGCCCACCCACGCCCGGTTTTCGGGGTAGAGATGTTCCATGTAGAGGGTGAACAAGTAGGACCTGGCCCGCATGGAGCAAGTCTATCTCCATAACCCACGGATTTCCAGCACCTCTGTACGAAAACGTAGGTTTTGCTCGAGCGAATCAAGATGATCTTAACACCTCAGGCCCCCGGTTTGTTCGTCACGCCGCCGGTGCGGGCGAGCGGGTTAAAGTAGGGCGATGCGTCGGTCGCGCCCCAGCTCCAACCCTGCGCAGTGGCTTTCTGTGGGCATCAGTCTCCCGCTGTGGGTGTTCGTGCTGGGGTGGGCGCTCTCGCTGGGGATGGTGCTCTACCTGGGGCGCAGCCTCACCCACAGCGAGAAGCAGGAGGCCCGCCTGGAGCAACTTACCCAGCAGGCCCGCAAGCTGCAACTCGCCCTCCAGGCCGAGCAAAGCCGCAACGAGGCCTATGCGCTTGAGGTGGTGCAGATGCGCCAGAGCCTGCAGGCCCTCGAGGGCGAGATCAACCGCCTGCGAGCCAAGTCCGGGTTGCCCCGCGTGCGGCTGTTGCCTGAGCCAACCAGCCCACCCCCCCGCCCGCAGGACCCCAAAGAACCCAGGGGCGGGGCGGGTGAAGCGGTGGAGCTGGGGGACTTGCTCATCGAGCTACGGGTGCAGGCTGAGGCTTTCAGCTACGAGCTGGAGAGCCTCGAGCAGTCCCTGGCCAACCCCCTACCCGACGAACCCATGTTCACCGAGCCCAGGGGTGCGCCGCTGCGCGTGGAGAGTCACGTGACCTCGCTCTTTGGTTATCGGACCAACCCCTTTGGCGGCGGAGGGCTCGAGTTTCACAACGGCCTCGACCTCGCCGCCCCTCCCGGTACACCGGTCTATGCCACGGCCCAGGGCACGGTGGAGGAGGCGGGCTGGAACCCTGTTTTTGGCCTGATGGTGCTGATCGATCACCACAACGGCTACCGCACCCTCTACGGCCACCTCTCGAGCCTCGCCGTGAGCCAGGGCCAGCGCGTGCGCATGGGTCAGATGCTCGGCCAGGTGGGTTCTACCGGGCGCTCGACCGGACCCCACCTGCACTACTCGGTCTTCCGCTACGGCGCTGCCGTGGACCCTCAGGCCTACCTCTTTGCCCAGGCTTTGCGCTGAAAGGCCCAGCTACAATCCGTTTGGAAGCCGTGCCACGTATGGTAAGGTGTTCCCGCATGAGCCTCGAGCACTTCTCCGACGAAGCTCTGCTGGCTCTGGTGGCCCGTGGGGACGAGGAGGCGCTGCGGTGGCTCTACCGGCGGTACGCGGGGTCGGTGCTGGCCCTGGCCAAGCGCATGGGCTTGGACGCGGCGGCGCGGGAGGACTGTGTGCAGGAGGTGTTTCAGCGCATCTGGCGGGGGGCGGCCAGCTTCGACCCCCGCAAAACCCAAGCCCGCAGCTGGCTGCTGGCGGTGGCCCACCACATGGTGGTGGACCTAGTGCGCCGGGATGCGGCCCGCCCCAAAGCCCTCGAGCCCGCCCAGGACGGGGAAGACCCCGAGGTCTTCGACCTGCCGGGCCCCGGCCTCGACGAGGGGGGTGCCCTGGACCGCGTACGCATCCAGCGGGCTTTGGCCGCCCTATCGCCCGACGAGCGCCGCGTCATCGAGGTGCTCTACTATCAAGGGTATGCCCACGGCGAGGCCGCCGAGCGCCTGGGGATCCCGCTGGGGACACTCAAAACCCGCGCACGCCGCGCGCTGGAGAAGCTGAGGGAGGTGCTGGGTGAAGCCTGAGGAGGCCCGCGACTTGTTGCCCCTGTACGTCCTCGACGCACTCTCTGCCGAGGAGCGCGCTCAGGTGGAGCGGGTCCTGGAGGCCTCCCCCCAGCTTCAAGCCGAGCTGAGGGGGTTGCAGGCAGCGGCGGCTGATTTGGCCCTGGCCCTGCCCCCCGAGCCGAGGCCCGAGGGGCTCGAGGAGCGGATCATAGCCTCCTTGCCCCCCCGCGTTGAGCTGGCCCAGCCCCACTCCTCTCCTTCACCGCGTCCGATGTTCCTGCGCTGGCTGGCTCCGGCGGTGGCGGCGGTTCTGCTGCTGGTGGTGGCCTGGGTGGGCAGCCTGAGCTGGGGCTGGGTGCAGGCGCTGGGCGACCCCCGAAGCCAGGTGATCACCCTGGTGAACGCACAAGGCCAGACCGTGGGCCGCGCCCTCGTGCGTCCGGACCGCCAAACCTTGATGGTGCTCAACCTCCCGCGCCCCGCCCCAGGCAGGGTCTACCAGGCCTGGGGCGTGGGCGGCACCGTAGCCCGGCCGATCCCCCTCGAGACCTTCCACGGCCACGTGGTCACGCTGAAACTGCCCGCACCCGCCGTTGCCCTCGCCATCTCCGAGGAGCCAGGTGGGGGAAGCCAAACGCCTACGGACATCCGGGCGCTGCCGAAGCTCTGAGGGTGCGGGAACGAGCAGAGGGCTCGCGGCCCTCAGCAGCTAGCCGCCATCCCCATCCCACACGCCCAAGAACAACACCATGTGCTCTTCGTCTACGTAGGTGCTGCCCACCTTGAGCGCCTGGTGCTCGAGCCCCCACACCTGGAAGCCCAGGCTGCGGTAGAGCTTGCGGGCGGCTTCCTGGGGCGTGGCCACGGCGAGGTGGACTTGCTCGAGGCCGCCGTACTGGGCCACGCGGCCCAGCAACTGCACCAGCAGGGCCTTCGCCAGGCCCTTGCCGCGGGCTTCAGGGGCGACGTACATCCCCCAGATGCTGCCCTTGTGCTGCATCTTGGGTCCGTCGCTGCGCACGAAGCCCACCATCCCCACCAACCGCCCATCCTCGAAGGCCCCCAGCGTAAAACTTCCCTCGGGCCACTCCTGGAGCCTGCGGGCCACTTCCTCCAGCGGCGTGTCGCGGTACTCCTCCGCCGAGCGGCCAAAGGCCAGGGGCTCCTCCTCCAAAGCCCGCAGGCGCAAGGCGTAAAAGGCCGCGGCGTCGGCCTCGGTGAGCACGCGGATTTCGGCGGTTCCTACCAGCATGGCCGATCCCTTCAGGCCTGGGGCAGGGGACGGGCCTCGAGGCCAAACCAGCGTCCCGTACGGTAGCGCAGCACGAACATGCTGATGCGCACCAGTTCCTCACCCAGCAGCCTCCCCAGGAATATACCCCACAGCCCCAACTCCAGGCCAAACCCCAGCCAGTAGGCCAGCGGCAGCCCCACCACGAACACCGTCACGAAATCGGAGAGCAGCAAGTAGCGGGTGTCGCCCCCGCTGCTGAGCACGCCGAAGAAGATCATGTTGGAGACCTTGACCGGCTGGAACAGCGCGTTGAGCAGCACTGCCCACGCCGCCCACTGCTGCACCTGGGGGCTGGTGTTGGGGTAGAGCAAGGGCAGCAGCGGGCTGCTCAGGGCCATCAGCAGCCCGAAGGCCGCCGCGCTCAGCAGGCCGATTTTCAAGATGCTCGCGGCCATGCGCCAAGTCCCCCCTTCGTCGCGCCGCCCGATGGCCTGGGCTACCAGGATGGTCGCGGCCACGTTGAGCCCCAGCGAGGCCGTGATAAAAACCCCCTCGAGGGTATTGACGATCTGGAACACTGCCAGCTCGGCGGTGCCCAGCCGCTCAAAGAGCAGCGCGAAGAGGAAAGAGCCCCCGCTGAAGACGATCTCGGTGATGAACAGCGGCAACACCAGCGGCACCATGCGGCCCAGGATCTGCCGGGCCTGGCCCAGGTCGGGCCAGTGCCAGGCGATGCCCCAGCGGCTGAAGAACAAAAACCCCACCAGCGTCAGCGCCCGCAAGCCCTGCGCGATCAGGGCGGCAATGGCGGCCCCCACCGCCCCCAGCCCCAGCGGCAGCACCAGCAGCCAGGAGAGCAGCGGGGTGAGGGCCAGGGCGATCATCGTCACCGTCATGGGCAGCCGCGCCTCCCCGATGGTGCGGAAGACCGAACTCGCCACCGTGCTGGCGGTGATGAGCGGCAGGGTGAGGGCGATGAGGGCCAGGAAGGGCGCGCCGATCTCGGCGATCTCGGGGTTGGCGCCCACGCCGCGCAGGAACGGCCCGGCGAAGAGCGCCAGCGGCAGGGCCAACAACAGCGCGAGCAGGGTGGCGAAGACCAGGGAGAAGCTCGAGATGCGCGCCACCATCACGCCGTCCCCTGCCCCGCGGGCCCTCGAGGCCAATATCGCACAGCCCGAGCCCAATGTGCTCAGGCAGAGGATACCGATGAACAGCACGTTGTTGGACAACCCCACCGCCGCGATGGTGGCGGTGCCCAGGATGCCCACGATGACCTGGTTGATGAAGCCCAGCACCAGTTGGAAGGAGGACTCGAGGCTCACCGGAATGGCGATCGTTAAAATCTCGCGACGCGTTTGCGGGCTCATAGCCTTCGACACACTACCACCGCGGGCCGGGGGCAAAGTGATCGGGGTGGCGATGAGGGACCAGCCTCGCAGCGAGGGCAGGAGGAAGGGCGGGTCCTGCGCCCGCCCCACCCCGTCCCTCCCCGCCCGCGGGGAGGGGATATCCCCCGGCCCCCCTTGCTAGGAGGCACGACCCGCGCCGGGTGTTCGACCATCGTCAACTCAATGCTTCACCATCACGTGCCGCACCACGGTGTAGTCCTCGAGCGCGTACATGCTCATGTCCTTGCCGTAGCCCGAGTGCTTGAGGCCGCCGTGGGGCATCTCGTTGACCAGCATGAAGTGGGTGTTGATCCAGGTGCAGCCGTACTGCAGGCGGCTGGCGATGCGCATGGCCTTGCCCACGTCGCGGGTCCAGACCGAGGAAGCCAGGCCGTAGTCGGAGTCGTTGGCCCAGGCGATGGCCTGCTCGGTGTCGGTGAAGCGGGTGACGCTCACCACCGGCCCGAAGACCTCGCGCCGCACGATCTCGTCGTCTTGCTGGGCTCCGGCGATCACGGTGGGCTCGTAGAAGAAGCCCTTGCCCACGCCTGCTTTGCCTCCCGTGGTCACCTCGATGTGCTTTTGCATCCTGGCCCGCTCCACGAAGCTAGCCACGCGGGCGCGCTGGCGCTCGGTGATCAGCGGGCCCATCTCCACCCCGTCCTCGTTCTGGGCGCCCACCTTGATACGGCTCACCGCCTCGGAGAGCTCGGCCACGAAGCGGTCGTAGATGCCGGCCCCGGCGTAGACCCGGCAGGCGGCGGTGCAGTCCTGGCCCGCGTTGTAGTAGCCGAAGACCTTGATGCCCTGCACGGCGGCCTCGAGGTCGGCGTCGTCCATCACGATCACCGGGGCCTTGCCGCCGAGTTCCAGGTGGGTCCGCTTGAGGCTCTGGGAGGCGGCCTCGAGCACCCGCCTGCCCGTGGCCACGTCGCCGGTGAGCGAGATCATGCGCACCTGAGGCTGGTGGATGAGCGCCGAGCCCACCGTCTCGCCCACGCCGGTGATCACGTTGACCACGCCGGGCGGGAAGAGCTCGGCCAGCAGCTCGGCCAGCTTGAGCGTGGTGAGGGGGGTCTGCTCGGAGGGCTTGATCACGCTGGTGTTGCCCGCCGCCAGCACCGGCCCTAGCTTCCAGGCCGCCATCATCAGCGGGTAGTTCCACGGCGCGATGGAGGCCACCACCCCGATGGGGTCGCGCCGGATCATGCTGGTGTGCCCCGCCAGGTACTCCCCGGCCACCGCCCCCGTCATGGCCCGCGCCGCCCCCGCGAAGAAGCGGAAGCAGTCGGAGATGGCGGGGATTTCGTCGTTGAGTACGGCCAGGTAGGGCTTGCCGCAGTTGAGCGACTCCAGCCGGGCGAACTCCTCGGCCTTCTCCTCGATCCGATCGGCCAGCTTCAAGAGCAACAGCGAGCGGTCCTTGGGCGTGGTCTGCGACCAGGCGTCGAAGGCGGTCTCGGCGGCGGCCACGGCGGCCTTGATCTGCTCGAGCGAGGCTTCGGGTACACGGGTGAGGATCTCCCCGGTGGCGGGGTTGAGGATCTCGTAGGGGGCTCCCTCCCCCAAAACGAACTCGCCGTTGATGAGTTGCTTGATCTGCATCGATAAAGCTCCTTTCCGCTCAGCTAAGGGGTGTTGCCTACGAGTTGGCGCCTGGCGTTACTCAGCTCGTCTTCCCGCCCCCGTGCAGGTCGTCGGTGTCGCGGGTGAGCCACTGCGCGAGTACGATGGGCAGGAAGGTTATGAGCATTACGAACACTGCGACCACGTTGGTTACCGGGCGCTCGCGGGGCCGGAAAAGCTCGTTGAGGAACCAAATGGGCAGGGTCTTCTGGTCGGCGGCGGTGAAGGTGGTGACGATGACCTCGTCGAAGGAGAGGGCGAAGGAGAGCATGCCCCCGGCCAGCAGGGCGGTGGCGATGCTGGGCAACACCACGAAGCGCCAGGTGCTCAGCCAGTCGGCCCCCAGGTCCATGCTGGCCTCGAGCTGCGAGTGGCCGGTGCGGCGGAAGCGCGCCACCACGTTGTTGTAGACCGTGACCATGCAGAAAGTAGCGTGCCCGATGACGATGGTCCAGAAGGAGGGCTCAATGGCCAGCCGCTTGAAGGTCGTCAGCAGCGCGATGCCGGTGAGGATGCCGGGCAGGGCGATGGGCAGGATCAGCAAGGCCGTGACGAGGTCCTTGCCGCGGAACTCGAAGCGATATATGGCCGCCGCCACCATGGTGCCCAGCACCAGGGCGATGGCCGTGGCCATCCCGGCGACCTCGAGCGACAGCAGCAGCGCTCTCCACATGTCCTGCCGCTCGAAGGCCTCGCCGAACCATTTCAGCGTCAGCCCCGGCGGCGGGAATTGATAAGTGCGGTCTTCGGTGGTGAAGGCGTAGAGCACGATGACGAGGATGGGGAAGTGCAGGAACAGCATTCCCACGATGAAGGCGATGCGCAGGCTTAGGGAAGGCTTATTCGGCATAGCGACCTCCCGCCCGCATTGCCTTGGGCTCTTGGCATTCGCCATTCGGCCAGCTACAGCGCATTAAAAGCCCCCATTCGGCGCACGATCAGCAAGTAGATGGCGATGATCACCACCGGCACCACCGAGAAAGCGGCAGCCAGCGGCAAATTGCCCGCCGTGCCTTGTTGCACGTACACCATCTGCCCGATGAAAAAGCCGGGCTGCCCCACCACCTGCGGGATGATGTAGTCGCCCAGCGTCAGCGAGAAGGTGAAGATCGAGCCGGCGGCCACCCCCGGGATGCTCAGCGGCCAGACCACCTTCCAGAAGGTCTGGCGCGGCCTGGCGCCGAGGTCGGAGGAAGCCTGGATCAACGACCTGGGGACGCGCTCCAAGGCCGCGATGATGGGCAAGATCATGTAGGGCAGCCAGATATAGGTGAACACCAAGAACATGCCCAGGTAGCTGTTGGAGAGGCTGGTTCCCCCGATCACCGGCAGGCTCAGAACGCCTTGCAGCAGCCAGCCCAGCCCCAGGGCGTTGAAAAACCAGCTCACCACACCTTCGCCCGCCAGGATCAAGCGCCAGGCGTAGACCTTGATCAGGTAACTCGACCACAGGGGCAGCAGCACCATCAGATACCAGAAGGCCCTGGCGCTGCCCCGCGTGTAAAAGGCGATGTAGTAGGCGATGGGGAAGGCGATGACGGCGCAGGCCAGGGTCACAGCCAGGGCCATGAGCGTGGTGCGAAGGACGATGTCGACGTTGGCCGCAGAGGAAAAAAGCTGCTTGAAGGCTGAGAGCGAGAAGCGGTACTCGACCTGCCCGGTGAAGTCGTTGAGCGAGTAGAAGCTGTAGAGCATCAGGTTGAACAGCGAGCCCAGGTAGAGGATGCCCATCCACAGCAGCGGGGGAAGCAGCAAGAGCAGCAGCAGGAAGCGCGGGCGGAGATAGAGCAAATCGGAGACCCGCCGGCGCAGGCTTCTGGGAGCGGCCAGGCTCACCGGGATACCTCCAGCTCGCGCAGTGCGGAAGGGTCCCAGCTCAGGGTCACGGGGCTGCCGATGGGCAAGTCGGCCTCGTCGGAGGGGGTGATGGCGGTGAGGCGTTGCTCTCCCACGCGTACCTCGTAGCGGGTCTGCGAACCGAGGTAATGCACGTCGAGGAGTTGGCCTGCCAGGCAGCCCGGCCCGCCGTGGTGCCCGGCCTGCACGCGGATACGCTCGGGACGCAGGGCGTATTTGCCTTTGAGCCCGATGACGGAGCCCTCGAGCACGTTGGCGCTGCCCACGAAGCGGGCCACAAACTCGGTGCGGGGGTATTCGTAGAGCCGCTTGGGGGGGTCGAGTTGCTCGATACGTCCTTGGTTGAACACCGCCACCCGGTCGCTCATGGAAAGGGCCTCGCTCTGGTCGTGGGTGACGTAGACGAAGGTGATACCCAGGCTGCGCTGGAGAGCCTTGAGCTCGATCTGCATCTCCTCGCGCAGCTTGAGGTCGAGGGCGCCTAAGGGCTCGTCGAGCAGCAAGAGCCTGGGCTTGTTGATCAACGCCCTTGCCAAAGCCACCCGCTGACGCTGCCCCCCCGAGAGCTGGCCAAGGCGGCGGTCCCCGAAGCCCGAGAGCTTGACCTGCTCGAGCATCTCCTCGGCCCGCCGGTAACGCTCGGCCCGGCTCACCCCGCGCACCATCAGCGCGTAGGCGACGTTGTCGCGCACGTTCATGTGCGGGAATAGGGCGTAGTCCTGGAACACCGTGTTCACGTCGCGGGCATAAGGTGGCAGCCTAGAGGCGTCCTGCCCAAAGAGCCGGATTTGCCCGGCAGTGGGCTGCTCGAAGCCCCCGATCAGCCGCAGGCAGGTGGTCTTGCCCGAGCCCGAAGGGCCCAGCATGGAGAAGAACTCCCCCGCGCGGATCTCGAGGTTCACCCCGTCCACCGCCCGCACCGAGCCAAAGTGGCAGGAAAGGTTGACCAGCTCGACGGCATTGGACATAGCAATGTCGATGGTCGATGGTCGATCGCCGGTGACTAGAGGTGGGCAATCGGCCATCGACATAGGGTTATCTGCCCCCTTGAATGGCGATGTAGTCGCTCACCCAGCGGCTATAGGGCACGCACTGGTTGTTTTGGGTCTTGCACTCCTTGGTGGGGGTGCGCCAGAACCAGATGTTGTCGAAGTCGAAGTAGCCCTGTTTCTGGCAGCCGTCGGCAGCCAGGAGCGAGCCGCTCACGGTGCAGCCTTTGGGCACGACGGGATTGGAGCCAAACCAGCCGGCGATATCGGCTTGCACCTTGGGCGTGAGTTGCCAGTCGAGCCACTTGTAGGCGCAGTTGGGATTTTTGGCTTTGGCGGCGAGCATGGTGGTGTCGGCCCAGCCGGTGGCTCCTTCCTTGGGCACCACCCAGTCGATGGGCTGGTTGTTGGCCTTGAGGGTATTGACCTGGAAGATCCAGGTGGTCGAGGCCACCACGCCCTCGTTGGTGAAGTCTTGCACCTGGGCGTTGGCGTCGCTCCAGTAGCGCTGCAGGATGGCCCGCTGCTGGCGCAGCAGCTTGAGCACTTCCTGGTATTGCCGCTCGTTGAGTTCGTAGGGGTCCTTGATGCCCAGCTCGGGGCGGTTTTTCATCAAGAACAGCGCGGCATCGGCCACGTAGATGGGGCCATAGTAGGCCTGCACGCGGCCTTTATTGCTCTTGCCATCGGGCAGGATCATCTCCTTGAAGACGATGGCCCAGGTGGTGGGGGGCTTGGGGAAGACCTTGGTGTTGTAGGCCAGCACGTTGACGCCAAACTGGTAGGGCACCCCATAGCGCACGCCATTGACCGTGTACCAGGGGGCATCCACCAAGCGCTTGTCCAGGCTGGCCGTGTTGGGGATGAGCTTCCAGTTGACCGGGGCGACCACGTTGCCCGAGATCAGGCGCTGGGTGGCGTCGCCCGAGGCGGTCACCAGGTCGTAGCCGCCCTGGTTCATCAGGCGCACCGCCTCGTCGGAGGAGCCGAAGACCTTGACGTTCACCTGGCAACCCGTGGCCTGCTCGAAGGGGGTTACCCAATCGGCGCTCTTGTCGGTGGAGCCGTCCTCGACGTAGCCTGGCCAGGCCAGGATGTTGAGCTGTCCCTCGAGCTTACCGATGGACTGCTGCGCCCGGCTGGCGGGAATCTGGGCTAAAACCAGGCTGCTCACCATCAAAGAAATCGCGCCCAATGCCCACAACCACGCTCTTCTTCTCATGTCTGCCTCCTGTGTCATGAGCGACAGCACGACGCCTCGAGGGTGCCCGATGCGTCAGGGTTGTCGTGCTGCCGGGTAGCATACGCAGGAGACCGACAGAGAAACAAGAAAGCCGGGGATATGGCAGTTATCGGGGGAAGCGATGGGTGCTATGAGTCGAGGGCCAAGGCGCCTCGCCTACAACACCGTATGCAGGAACACGACCCGCCCCCTCACGCCAACTCTTCCGTGTACTGGTGCAGCCTCGAGTGCTCCCCCACGATCACCAAAAATTGCCGGGCGGTCTCGGAGAGCTCGCTGCCCTTGCGCCAGACCACGCCGATCTCGAGGCGGGGTAGCTCGCCGATGATGGGGCGCGACTCCAGTCGGTCGCCCTCGAGCGACCAGGGGCGGTACATCAGGTGGGGCAACACCGCCACCCCGATGCCCACCGCCACCAGGCTGCGCATGGCCTCGATGGACTCGGTGCGCACGGTGATCTTGGGGTATCCGGCCAGCCGATGGACCTGCTGGGTTACTTCGTCGAGCTCGTCGTTCTTGAGCACCAGCAAGCGCTCGCTCTGGAGCTCCTCGAGGGCGATGGCCTCCCGCTTGAGCAGGGGGTGATTGGAGGGCAGCCAGACCCGCCAGGGCGCACGCAGCAGGGTGTGGGTCTCCAGGGCCTGCTTGTCCGTGCTCGAGACGTTCATGATCGCCACGTCGAGCTCGCCATTGATGAGCAGATGTTCGATGTAACCCCGCCGGTCCTCCACCAGCGAGACTTCCACCCCCGGAAAAACCCGCTCGAAGCGGTCGAGCAGGTAGGGCAGGTAATAGGCGGTGACCAGGCTGCTCACCCCCAGGTTGAGCCGCCCGCTCATGGTGTCGGGGCGCTCGCGGATGGCCTGCTCGGCGTTGCGCAAAGCGGCCAGCACCTCGTGGGCGTGGCGCAAAAACTGATGCCCCGCGTGGGTGAGCACCATGCCCCGGGCGTGCCGGTGGAAGAGCTGGGTCCCCAGGCTCTCCTCGAGCTTCTTGATGGCCTCGGTGACCACCGACTGGGCCACGTCGAGGGAGGTCAGGGCGCGGGAGATCGAACCCGCCTCGGCCACGGCGATGAAGTAGACCAGTTGCTTGAGCGAGATCTGCATGGCGGGAATCGGTTTTACCGATACCCAGTATACAGTGGGGATCGAAGGCCGCGTCGTAGGCAAGACGCTTTGGCTTTCGACCCTCCAGCACGGCTTCCCGCTTCTTTACGGCTGCTTGACGCCCAGCGCCTCGAGCGCGCGCTCGAAAGGCAGGTCGCGGCCCTGCTCGGCCAGGACCTTGAGGTCGTCGTTCACGCTGATGTCGGGGCGCACCACCTCGGGATAGCTGTCGCCGTTCTCGAGGAAGGCCCGATTTTGCGAGATGTTGAGGCCGCCGCCGTTGATGAGGCGGTAGGTGCGGGTGGTGGTGTTGCCCACCCCGGCGCTGGGCTCTCCGATGACCACCCCTACCCGGTTCAGCTTCAAGGCCGAGGCCAGGTACTCCGCGGCCGAGGCGCTGCGCGAGTTGACCAGGATCGCCAGCGGCCCCTTCCACATAGCCGGGCGCTCGAGGGGTAGGGAGAACAGCACCGTGCCCTTGTCGTCGCTGACGGTAGCTTTGCCCTCACGGACACTCATGACGGTGCGCTCTTGGTTGTAGCGGTCGGTGAAGAGCACGTAGGGATTGGGGATAAAGGCAGCCATGGCGATCAGGGCGTCGAGGGCACTGCCCCCGCTGTTATTGCGCAGCTCGAGGATCATCCCCCTGGCTCCGGCTTCCTGGGCCTGGCGCACGAGCTCGTGGACTCTGGGCCCTACGCGGTTGTTGGCCAGGAAGTCGGGGATCTTGAGCACGGCGATACCATCGGGGCGCAATTTGAGCGAGGGCAGACGGGCGAGGTTGATCTCGCGCCCCGTGAGGGTGACCTCGAGCCGCTCCCGCTTGGGCCCGCGCAGCAGGGTCAACCTGAAGGGCTGACCGCTCTGCACCGTGGCGCTGAGGGTGCGCTGCACCTCCTCGGGGCTGCCAAACTCGCTGAAAGGCCGGTCGTTGAGGGCGATCAGACGGTCGCCATAGAGGATTCCGGCCTCCTCGGCGGGACTTCCTTCGACCACGTCGGTGACGAGCTGGTCGCGGGAACCCTCGATGGGCTGGTAGGCGATGCCGATGCGCAGGCCACGCGAGGGCGCGTTGCCGCTGCGCTGTTGGCGGGCGGTGTCCAGGGCTTCGGGCCCCTGATAGTAGGTGTGGCCATCGCCCAGCTCCCGGATCATCTGTTGGATCACGGGCACGGCTTTGTCGTAGGGACAGGTCTGTGGTTCTTGCGCGCAGGCGCTGTCGAGGCTGGCCTGGTACTTCACCGTCAGCGCCTTGAGGTCGAGGGTGGAGGGGCCAAAATAGTAGAACTCGAGGTAAAAGCTGGCCTGGTCGAAGAGGTCCTGGGCCGGGGAAGCCCAAGACAAGGTGCCCAGCACCAAGACCAGAGCGGCGATCCATCGCTTCAGATGCTGCATAGTTCCCCCGTCACTGAACGCCCAGTACCTCGCGGGCTTTTTCCAACACCACATCGCGACCCTGCGCCAGGGCTTCTAGGTCGTCGCTTACTGCCACATCAGGGGTGAGCTTGAGGGGGAAGGGCGTGCCGTCGAGGTTTTTCATGCGGATGCTCGAGACCACCAGGAACTCCCCGTTGATCAGCGCATTGTCGGCGCTGCCCGAAACCCCCAGGGCTCCGGCGCTTTGCTCGCCCACTACCTTGGCCCGGCCCGCCGCTTGCAGGAAGTAGGCCAGCATCTCGGCACTGTTGAAGGTGTTGCGGTTGACCAGCACCACCAATGGCAGCGAGCTCTGCACCGGGTTCGACAGCTCTCGCACGAGCGAGCGCTCGCTCTGACCCTCATCCTGCACATAGACCTTACCCTCCTCGACGCTGAAGGTTTCATCGAGGTTTTTGAAGCGCCAGGCATAGGTGAAGCCCACTTTGGGGATGAAGGCGTTGGCCGCTAGCATAGCCTCGTCGTCGATGCCAGTGAGGCTGTCGCGCAGGTCCAGGATGATCCCCTTGGCTCCGCTCTGCTCGGCCTGGCGCACGAGCTGGTGTACCCGCTCGGCCACGCTGAAGCGCTCGGAGTAGTAGAGGTGGTAGACCCTCAGGTAAGCTACGCCGCCTTGCACTTCGAGCCGCGGCTGCAGGCTCTCCCGGCTGACGCTGCCGCGCACCTCCACCTGCCGAGTTTGCCCACGACGGGTATAAGCGAGGGTGAAAGGCCGCTGGCTGCGCTCGGCGGCGCGCAGGGCTTGAAGGGTGGCCGGCTGCCCCTCAACCTGGGTGATCACGTCGCCGCGCCTAAGGCCCGCGCGGTAGGCGGCCTCACCGGGGAAAGACTCCACCACCACCAACCCACCCGCACCAGGACGCGCCCACACCCCGATCCAGGGGGCCACCGGCCCCAGCCCCGCGCCCAGTCGGCTGGCCTCCTGCTCTTCCTCGGCGCTGAGCAAGGCGGTGAAGGGGTCGCCTAAGTCTTCGATAATGCGCGCGATAACCGCCCTGGCCTGCTCGTAGCCGCACTGCTCCCCCAGTCCCCGACAAGCCTGCTCGAGTTGGCCCTGGTAGCGCTGGCGCAACTCGCGAAAATTGGGCACTTTGGCCGGGCCATTGTAGTAGAAACCGATGAAGAACGTAGCCTGATCGAAGAGGCTCTGGGCGGGCGACGCCATCGCAGCACTCAGTCCCACCACCCCCAACAGGCCACCGAGCAAGAATTTGCGCGACGACATATCCCAACTATATGCAGCCACTTCACATTTGAAGGATGTGGATGGGCGTGGGCGTATGGCTTGCCACCGTCCATCGCCGCCCGAAGCCCCTCGAGCCCTACTGCACCGATCCCAGGGGGCTCGAGAGCAGCGATTCGAAGGGCGCGGTCGATTGGATGCCCTGGGTGGGGAGGTAGCCGGCGGCCAGCAAGCGTTCACGCAGGCCTTCGACCACCTCGAAGCTGCTGAGGAAGGTGCCGGGGTAGTAGTAGCCCAGGATCTGCTTGAAGTTCCAGCCTTGGAGGGCGAAGCCCCTGGCTCCCCACTGGCTCATGCCAACCCCATGCCCCACGCCAAAACCCGTTACATCCCAGCCGCTGAGGGTGATGCGGGTCGAGGGCAGCCCCAGCCCGCGCAGGAAGCGGGTGGCCTGGGGGCCTGCGAGGTCGGTGCTCTTGAGGTTGCCGCGCACCCGCAGCCGGGCTACCCGCCCGGACTCGGTGTACTGCACGATCTCGAGACCCTGCACCTCCCCCACCAGCACCCCCTGGGCGAGCAGCTGACGTGCCACCGCCTGGGGCGAGAGGGTAAGGCCCCAGACGCCCTTGGGGCTTTGCGAGTAGGGGTCGGGACGGGCGATGAGGTAGGGCACGCTGCCTCCCCAGACCTCCGCGGAGGCGGCGGTATATCCGCCTGAATCGGCGTGGTAGACGGCAGTGATGGGTTGCTGAGCGTAGCTCACGATGAGCCCGCGGGTGGCCTGCACCGCCGCGCTGTGCTCGGGGGTCTCGGCGCGGTAGCCCAGGTAGACCTGGCAACGCTCGTCGTCGCAGATGTCGTAGAGGGCTTTGGGGTTGAGGCGATAGAGCGCGAAGGTGCGGGCCAGAATGGCCTGCGCCCGCAACACCTCGGGAGGGAAGGAGCGGGGCACCTCACCGGGCACCACGCCCATGAGATAGTCCTCGAGCCACACCCGGTTGATCAGCAGCAGCGTGCCGTTTTGGGCGATGGCCTGCAGGCTGCCCCGGTAGGGCCGGCCTTCGAAGACGAATAGCCCATCGGTGGCCTGAAACTCGACCCACGGGCCGCTGGCCTGTCCTCCGACAAGCACCTCGTTGCCCGAGGCGCTAAGCTTCAGCGTGGCGGCGGGGAGGTTTTGCTCGCCGTAGCTGCTGAGCCGCAGGTGGGCTCCCAGGCTCAAGCTGGCCTCGCTGGCCTCGGCCAGCAACACCCGCAGGACCAGATCCTGAACAGGCGCCTGCGCCAGGGCCAGGCCCAGCGTGAGCCCCAACAGGACCAGTAGGCGCAGCGACAACGGGTGCATAACCGCAAACCCAGTATACGAAGCCCAGCGGCCACCTCCTGGGTCATGGCAGCTGCATTAAGGGAGGCTTATGGGCCTCGCCGCCCTTGCCCATAGCCCCGTGGCCCGATTAGGATTCTGGAGTGCGTATCGGCCTTCTGGACACCTGGCTCGCTGGGCGTTACCTGCCCTTCTGGGAGCCTTACCTCGAGGGGCTGGGCCTCGAGCTGGTGCGGCCTGAGCCGGTCGAGCCCAGCCTGCCCATCTTTCTTCCGGCCAGCTTGGTTGCCGCACAGGCGAGCAATCTCAAGGCCCAAGGCGTGGACTACCTGCTCATCCCCGATGCTCAGGGTGACATCCAGAGCGAGCGCGGCGGAGCCCAGAACCCCTGGATCTTCGACCTGGGTGCCTCCCTGGCCCGCTACCTACCCGGCCTACCCCCCATGCTGCGCGTTCCCGCCTATCTCTCGCCCGACCTGGTGGGCTTCGCCGCCGAGGTGGGGCAGACCTTGACCAAAAACCCCATGCTCACGCGCAGGGTACTCGACAAGACCCAGTACCTCCTGCAGCACACCCCTCCCCTGCCCAAAAACCCCAGCAGCAACCGCTCGGTGGGTATCGCCACCCTGCCCATGGTGCAGGAGGACCCCCGCCTGCAAGGCGGCTTGGTGCAAGCCTTGCAAAAGGCGGGCCTGAGCCCCTTCTGGCCCGACATTCCCTCCAGCAGGCTGCGTGAGGAGGGCAGGCGGGTGGAGATCCCCCTCGACCTGCCCACCGACCTCGAGTTCGCCGGAGCCAGCCGCTACCTTTCCCGCCTGGGCAAGGTCAGGGCCCTGATCTACCTGATGGTGCCCGGCTCCGACCCCATCCCCAACCTGGCCCGCAAGTTGGCGCGGCGCGTCCAAAAGCCTTACCACATCCTCAACGTGGGCGAGGACTGGAGCGAGGCGCTAGCGAAACTGGCGCAGCAGGTGGGAGTGTAGGCAAAGTGACGTCCTCCCCTGAATGAATTAAGGGGGATTACAGCCCCCTCGCGCTCCCCCGAATTTCTAAATAGACTAAGGGCGACTTCCGGGCCGCCCCACAGGGGTCGAGGGGTCTACACGCCGCCGTAGTTTGATAGCTACCTACTGATCAGCATCCAGCACCACCAGCGCGTTGCCGGAGCGACACACGGCATAGTTGGTGTCGGGGATGCTGAGCAGGGGGTTGCCCCGAGGGCATAACGCCAGCAGCACCGGCGTCACCGGGTTGGCCAGAGCCTCGGTGGATTCCACCAGGGAGCCGCAGCAGGGGCATTCCACAGTGGTATTGGGTGGGGTGTTGGGGTCAGCGGCCACATCAGCAACCGACCCGGCCCGCGCGGCCAGCAGCAGCAACTCGGCCAGTTTCATGGCTACGGATTGATTTTCGTCCATGGTTCTTCCCCGCATCAGCGGACTACCACTCAATACCCCGCCTATCGAGTTCGGCCTTGAGATAGGCCCGCGCCTTATGGGGGTCGCCCCAACCCCACCCCGGCAGGCGGTCTTCGACCCTGACCTTACCGGCGTGGACGTCCAGCATCCAGGCCAGCACGCTCAGGTGCTCGGGAACACCGGGGAGGTAGCTCTGAGCAGCTTCCAGCCAGGCCCGGGGGAAGTAGCGGCTGGTGACGATCTGCCCATCCTCGACGCCGATGGAGTTTTGGTTGGTGCGGCTAGGTAGGTAGAGAACAAGGGTTAGCTTCATGGCCCCAGTCTAGCTAAGCCTAACCCGGCCAAAACTTCCCGCATCGCCCGGCGGTTGGCCTGTCCGGCCTCGATGAGGGCGGGGCCAAGGGGCTCCCCCCAGGGGACCAGCCCATCCAGGTTGTCCAACCCACCAGCCCAACCGTACAGGCGCTCAGGGTCGCTCTCGGCCAGGGTGTGGTAGGGCTCCAAATAGCGCCGAAAAGCGGTGGGGGTTAGCTTGCCCCGCATCGCCTCGATGGCTTCCTGGAAGTGCCGCTTGCGTGCGGCGTGCCAGCTTTCATCGTCGGGGCCGTAGAACAGGTTGGCATTCTCGCTCAGGGAAAAGTCGAAGTCCCAGCGCTGGCCGTACTGGTCAATGCCCCAGTTGCCCCCCTTGCGGTCTATGTCGCCTAGCAGCTTGCCCAGCCCCACCTGTTGCCAGTAGTTGGGGATGTCCTCGGGGCCGTCGGGGCCGAACTTCAGGGGGTTGCGGTCGTTGAAGCCCACGCGGGGGTGGTGCTCCAGATGGTCTACTAGCAGCGAGCCCGCCCATAGATCGCTCCCCTTGGCCACCGCAATAGCCGGGGGCACCTTGAGGCCCAGGCTACGACCTACCAGGCTGGCCACAATCTCGTTCATCACCGCCCCCTCGTTGGAGGGCTTGAGCACCCACCGCTCATCCCCCAGCCGCCCCACCGTCACCGGCCCGTTGCGGCCCATGCCGCCGGGCTCAAGCTCGCCAAATTCCTCGAAGCGCCGTCGCTCGGGGAGCCGAGTTGACCAGTCAGGGGGTAGCACCGAGCCCTTGCCTGTGGGAGGGCGGGGGCTCGGGGTGTCCGTATCGGTACGCTGCCAGCGCCGCTTGCGGGGGTCGGTTTTAGAGGGCAGGAGACGGTAGCCCTCCTGCCCTTTGAGTATCTTCCTGGCGAACGCGATCACGCGCTCTCGTTTAGGCATCCAGCCCTCCTTAGTCGTCCCGGCGGCCTACCTCCACCACCGCATGGCCGGGTTGTCCACCTCGATGTCCCCCCGGGCCAGGGCCACCAGGCGCTCCAGGGGCCAGCCTTCCTCCGCGCTTGCCTCAAGCACCCCGGCAATACTCTTTTCGGGAGGCATCTGGAAGCCGGGGATGTCCTTCACCGGGCGGATGGTAGCGATGAGCCGCCTTAGCTCACCGTTCATCGCTCTCAGGTCGGTCGGCCCTTCATCTCCCCGGTGCTCACTGTAGCCCCACTCCCCGCTACCATTGACCCACAGCACCCGCAAGGGGCCGGAGGGAAGGTTGGCGTAGGGGCCACGGGCAAAGGGGGAGGGCATCACTTCCGAGGCGTAGACCGCCACCCAGCCGCCCGCCTTGAAGGGCACCCGGTAGGCGGGGTCTCTGTAGATGCCGTTATCGCCATAGGCGATGCCGAAGGCCGTATCAAAGTCGTTGACGGCAAAAATAGCGCCATCCGCCAAACAAGCGTTGGCGAGCAGGGGGTCGTACAAAAGCGGGAACGGCGTGAAGGGTTTGGAATCAAAGGCGTTTTCCATACCCTTTATTGTAGACGCAAAGCTCCTGGCCGCTCTTTTCCCGGTCAGGTAAACGTCATCCTCGGGTACGCTGGAGTAATCAATCCACTGAGCGATGTCGGGGTCTACCAGGATGCGGGGGCCGGGTTGGCTGGTGTCGTGGCTGATGTAGTGGATGCCGTTCTCGGTGGTGCTCAGGCGGCCCCAGCGCCAGCCCTCGCCCACCTCATAGTTGGTGCGGGCGTCTGGCTCATACCGGGCGATGGGGGTGATTTTCTCGCCCCGTTCCCACGCCGCGCGGTGCTCATCGGCCTCCTCACGTTGAACCTCCAACAAATTTCGCTGAGCCTTTTGGTATTCCTCGAACTCCGGCGTCTTGGGCTGTTGGTCGGCCTTTACATAGGGCATGACCGCGGGTCAGCTGGTTCATGCCCTCCAGCACCTCGGCGGCTTTAGCGTCCATCTGGACGTTTTTATCGGCCTCGCGGCGCTCGCGCTCCTCGGGATTGGCAGGGTCAGGCCCGGCTTTGAAGAATGTGGTGATCCGTTCAGTGTAGATTTGTTAGTCAACGTAATATTTCATGCGTATGAAATATCCTAGCGACGCCGTGCTAGAAACCCTCGAGCGGCTCAGCCTACAACTGGTGTGGCAGTTCCGACTCGACCTGCAACGGGCTTTTGAGCCCCTGGGTGTTTCGCCGATGCAGGCTTTTGCCCTGGTTTCGCTGCGGGAGGGAATTGATCAGCCCTCGAGCCTGGGGTTCGTGATGGACGTTTCGCCCTCCGGGGTTTCCCAGCTTTTAGCCGGACTCGAGGAGCGCGGCTGGGTGCGCCGCGAACTCGACCGCAAGGACCGGCGGCAAGTACGGGTGCTGCTTACCGAGGAAGGTTTGGGTTTTCTCGAGCGCTTGCGCAAAAGCTGGCGGGAAATCTCACGGGAACGCTACTCCCGACTCAACTCAAGGGAGATCGCGATGTTGTGTGAGAGCTATCAAAAATTGCTGGCACCTCGGGCGGTGGGAGAGTGAGGACCCCTAGCGCCGTACATCGTAGCTACCTCGTCGAAAAGCGTGGGGTAAAGAGCCTACAGCGTAGGGGTCTGTTTATTCTGGCTTTCGGCGTCCAGTTTTTAGCCCATAGCCTGGCGCAAAGCTTTTACGCCCCCCTGCAAAACCACCCTTTGCTCGTACAGGCCCGGCTAGGGCTCGAGGCCGCCCAAGCCCAACTGCGGGCCCAGGCCAGCTCGGTAAGCCTACAGGCCCAAGGAGGAAACGCCTGGCTTAACTTTCAAGACCCCATCCCCGCTACTCAGGTAGCGAGCGCTTCGGTAGGGGTAGTCTTCACCCCCTTCCCCTTTGGCGATACTGCCGACGCCATCACCCAGGCGCGGCTGGGGGTTGAGCAAGCCGCGTTGGGGCTGCGCCAGGCCCAGGCCAACCTCGAGGCCCAAGCCCTGGAAGCCGCCTACCGGGTGCGGCTGGCCCAGCTTGGCCTCGAGGCTGCCCAAAGCGGAGCCCGGCTGGCCCAGGCGAGCCTCGAGGCCGTGCGCCTACGCGCCCAGCGCGAGGCAGCTAGCCCGGCAGAAGTGCGCCAGGCCGAAGCCCAACTCCGTCAGGCGCAGCTACAAGCTGAGGACGCGGGGCGTAACCTCGAGCTGGCCCGGCGCAACCTCAGCGATCTGCTGGGAGCATCCGCCCTCGAGATGCTTTTTTCGCCGCACAGCGGGGAGACAATCCCCCCTATTCCTTCGCCTCCTCTGCCTGCTACTCCCCCCAGTGTCCGCCAAGCCGAGCTACAGCTGGTGCAAGCCCAGCTCAACTACGCCCGGGCTGAGCGGGGCATCTGGCCGGTGGCCCAGGCCAGTTACACCTACAACACTTCACCCCGCGACAGCTTCAGCCTGAGCCTTAACAGCCGCACCTTGCAACCCCAGCTCGGCTACAGCTACCAGAACCCCCCCACAACCTCAACCGGGCAGCCCAGGCCGGAAAGCCAGTTTCAGCTGGGGGTTTCGCTAAACCTCAGCCCGGCGATCTTCGAAGCGCTCGAGGCTGGGCGCAAACAAGTCGAAGCCGCACAAGCCGCCCTCGAAGCGGCCAAGCGCAGCGCTGCCTTACAAGAGGCTTCTTTGCAAGCGGCTTTGCAAAGCGCCGAAGCCCAAGTAAGCCTGGCGCAAGCCGCCCAGCAAGACGCCGAGCGAAGCCTGGCCGAATCCCGCGAGCGCGAACGGCTGGGCCTCTCGAGCCCACTCGCCACACTCCAGGCCGAACTGGGGCTGGCCCAGGCCCAGCTCGCGCTCGAGCAAGCCAAGCTCAACCGGCTCTCCCGCATTCTTGACCTGTACCGTTTCTATGCTCAACCCCTCAGTGAGGTGAAGTGATGCGCCCACCCAACGCCATACGCTCGCTTTCAGCTTTTGGCCTACTGCTTCTCGCCCCTGTTTTAGCCCAACAGCCCCCCCTCACGCTGTCGGTGGCCCTGAGCAAAGCCACCGCACAAGCCCCAGTACAAAGCGCCCAGGCCGAACTCTCCGATGCCCAGGCCAACCTCCAGCGCACCCTGGCCGATCCCTTGCTGACCCGCCCGGTACGGCTGCAAGCCGAGCAGCGCCTGGCCTTGGCGCAAGCCAACCTCAACCGAGCCAGAGCCCAGGCCGAAAGCAGTATTGTGCAGGCTTATACCCAAGTCCTCGAGGCCCTGCAGCAAGTAGCCCTGGCTAAAAAGTCCACCGAGCTGGCCCAGCGCAACCTCGAAGTAGCCCAAATCCGTCAGAGAAATGGCTCGGGTACCGCGCTCGACACCAAGAACGCCCAAGCCCGGCTGGAAGATGCCCAGCGCAACCAAGCCTTTGCGGAGCAAGGGCTGCTCAACGCCCGCAGCAACCTGCGCAGCTTGGTGGGGGAGTTCTCGGAGTTGGCTCCGCTTCCTGCGGCTTTACCCTTGCCCGAGCAGAGCTTGCTGCAAAGCCTGCTCGAGCAAACCCCTGACGTGGTACAGGCCCAGCAGCGCCTCGAGCTCGCCAAGCTGCAAGTCGAGCTGCTCGACCCCAGCTACGCAGCCAAAGCCGACATCGAAGCCGCCCAAGCCCGAGTCGCGCAAGCCGAGGCCGCAGCACGGGAGATCCGCCGGGGGCTCAGCCTTCAGTACGACAGCTTGTACGCCCAGGTGCGAAATGCCTTTCGCGCACTCGGGATCCAACAGGCTTTGTTGCAAAACGCCCAAGAACAATTGGCCGCCGATAAACGCCGGCTTGATTCGGGGTTGATTTCTCCGCTGGCTTATGCCCAATCCGAGCTGGCTGCCCTCCAAGCCGAGTTGGCGGCTTTGCAAGCCCAGGGTGCTTATCTGCGCGCGGTGTATGGGCTGTATGCGGGAGGGCGCTGATCATGCCAAATACCCAGTGCAAGACCCTAAACGCACGGCGTGGGTGGGTGCTGCTATTGGTGGTGGGCTTACTCCTTTCGGGCTGTAATAACCGCCGAAGCAGCGCGGAAACGACCCCGGCAACCCCTGCCGAAACCGCCCCTAGGGTTACCAAGGTCCGGGTGGTAGCGGCCAAGGAAGGGGTCTTACGCACCAGCCGAACCGCAGCCGCCACCCTAGCCCCGGTGCGCGAGAGCAACGTGGCCTCGAGCACCAATGGCAAAGTGCGGGCGGTGTTGGTCGAAGAGGGCAGCCGGGTCACGGCAGGTCAGACCGTGTTGCGCCTCGATGACGCAGCCGCCCGTAGCGCGGTACGCAACGCCGAGTTAGCGCTCGAGCAAGCCCAAATCAACCTCGAGCGGGCCCAGCGCTCTAATCAGGGCAGCCTGGCCTCACTGCAAGCCGCCCTCGACGCCGCAGAAGCCAACCTGCGGGTAGCTCAGCGCCGCTACACCGAGGGTCAGCAGCTTTTCCAGGCGGGAGCCTTGGCTCAGGTCGAACTCACCAGCCTAGAAGCGGCACTCAGCCAGGCCAAGTCTGCCGCTGACAACGCCCGCGAAGCCCTCGAGCGGGCCCGGCGGGCAGAGAGCGAGGACCTGGCGCTACTACGGGTACAGGTGCAGCAGGCCCAAACCCAGCTAGACCAAGCCCGGCGCAACCTGGCCGACACCGAGGTCAAAGCCCCCTTCGCCGGGGTGGTAGCGGAGATCTATGTCAACCCCGGGGAGTTCGTCGCAGCGGGCACCCGGGCCTTCCGGCTGGCCGATGTTCGCCGGCTCGAGGCCAAGTTCCGCATTCCCCCTTCCGAAGCCGCCAAGCTCGCGCCGGGAAGCGGGCTAAACCTCGACTACGGCGGCCAGACTTACTACGCTCGCCTTATCCGCACCAGCCAGGTCCCCGGCACCGATCGGCTGGTAGAAGCGGTAGCCACCCTTGCGGCCCCCCTGACCCCAGGGGCTGCGGCCAGCGTGCGTTACAACCTCGAGCTGGCCAAAGGGGTGATTGTGCCGAGCGGGGCTTTGCTGCCAGGGGAGAGGCCCGCGGTGATGATCGCGCAGAACGGCAAGGCCCAGGTAGTCGAGGTACAAATCCTCGGTGACAATGGCAGCCAAATGGCCCTGCGGGGCCTCCCGGCGGGGGCTGAGGTGGTGTTTCCGGTTCCCGCTAGCCTGCGCAGCGGAGACGCCCTCGAGGTCATCCGATGAACCCCCCCTCCAAGGGCAGCCCAAGGTTCACCGACTGGATGGGCCAGCAACAGCAGAGGGTAGACCTCGAGCTCGAGGCGGCAAGCCCGCTTTTGCCCTGCGGCATCCTTCAAAGGAGCCATCATGCGTGAGAGCCCATTGGTAAAGTTCTTCGTCGAACGCTTTGTCTTTTCCACGGCGGCGTTCTTGGCGCTGGTGCTATTCGGGTTGCTGGCCGCCAGGGGGTTGGGGGTGGACCTGCTGCCCAAGTTCGAGTTCCCGGTGGTGGCCATCAGCACCACCTACCCTGGAGCCGGCCCCGAGGAAATCGAGAGCCAGATCTCCAAGCCCATCGAGGAAGCCCTCTCGACCCTCTCGGGCATTGACCAGATCACCTCACAGTCAAGCGAGGGCTTCTCCTTGGTGATCGCGCAGTTCAAATACGGGGCCTCGGTAAACCAAGCCGCTACCGACGTCGCCCAGCGGATCGCGGCAGTACGCGGGCAGCTTCCCCGTGACGCGGAAGCCCCGGTAGTGCAGAAGTTTGACCCGGCCTCGCAACCTATTCTGAGCGTGGCGGTCTCGGCGGAAGGGAGCGAGCTCAGGAGCGTAGCAAACTGGGTAGAGAATCAGCTCAAACCTCAGCTACAGCTGGTGAGCGGGGTGGCTGACCTACAGGTAGAGGGCAACCCCAAACGTCAGATTCAGGTGCTGGTAAACCCCTGGAAGCTCGCCGACTACGGCCTATCGGCCAACCAGGTGGTAGCTGCGGTGCAGGCTTCTGCGCTAGCGGTACCGGCGGGCAGTCAGGACCAAGCCGGGCAACGGCTCTTGTACAGCCTGCGCAACCAACCCCAGACCCCCGCGGACGTGGCCCAGATCCTAGTAGATCCCAGCCGGGGGCTCAAAGTCTCCGACGTAGCCAGCGTACGCGATGCCCAAGCCGAGGCCACCCGCTATACTCGGCTCTCCGGCCAGCCGATCGTGCTGTTGAACGTCCGCAAGACCCCCGACGCCAATGCGGTAGCGGTAGCCCAGGGAATCAAGAAGGCCCTCGCCAACATCAGCCTCCCCTCCGGCTACCGGGTCAGCGTCACCAACGACAGCACCACTTTTATCGAGGCCACCGTCAACGACACCTGGAAGGAAGTCTTTCTGGTGGTAGGGGTGGTCTCGTTCATCGTGTTGATCTTTCTGGGCAAGCTCAACTCGGTGTTCTCGGTGGTGCTAGCGATCCCCATCACCATGGCGGGGGCCTTGCTCATCTTTGGACTTTTGGGCTTCACCTTCAACATCATCAGCCTGTTAGCCATCATCGTGGCAGTGGGTATCGTGGTGGACGACTCTATTGTGGTGGCGGAGAACATTGACCGCTACCGCAGCCAGAACTATAGCCTTCCCGATGCGGTGATGAAGGCCACCAGAGGGTTCTTGTCCCGCGAGGATGCCGCCGTTCTGACCGAACACATCGTTCGCTACCAAGCCCAGGGGTACTCACTACACGAAGCGGTGAGCAAAGGCAGCGGCGACCTTCTCTCTGCCGAGGATGTGAGAGTCGTTACCGAAGGCATCGAGGCTTACCTCAGCCAACCCTATAGCCTCAAGGACGCGGTGCTCAAAGGCAGCACCGAAGTACTCTCGGCGGTTTCGGCGGCGACCCTCTCGCTTTTGGCGGTATTTTTACCGATCAGCTTCCTGCCCGGTGCGGTGGGACAATTCTTCCGCGAGTTTGGACTAGTGCTGGCGGCGGCGATCTTCTTTAGCTGGCTCGAGGCCCTCTTCTTCCTCACGGTTCGCTTGGCCTATCTGCCCGACCCAGCCCCACCGTCCTGGCAGGCTGTCGTTCAGCGGGCTCGAGCCCTGGGAAAAGACCTAAGTTGGGCGATCCGGGCCGAGGTCTACCAAAACCCCCACCTCCCGCCTTCGGCCAAGCTGCTCAACGCCATCCTGACCCCTTTCCGGCTGGTGCTGGCCCCCTTGCGTTGGCTGGGGGCGGTGGCCGGCGGCATCCTGGGAGCCATCACCCTAAGCCTCCATACCGCCTCCGAGCACGCCTTCGACCGGCTGCGCAATGGCTACTCCCGTAGCCTGGCCTGGCTGTTGCCGCGAAGCCCGCTGGTACTCACAGCGGGGATCGTCTTCTTTCTCTCGATCGCCGTAGTGGCCCCGCAGATCCCCTTTAACTTCACCCCCAAGTGGGATGGTGGGATCATCAATATCCGGCTCAAGTTGCCTAAGGGAACTGCCCTTTCCCAAACCGACCAGCTGACCCGCCGCCTCGAGGACTACCTGCTGGCCCAGCCTTACGTCAAGGAGGTGTTGAGCGAAGTAGGGGCCTCGAGCAGCGCCATCGGCGGCAGCAACCCCGAGCGCTCCAGCCTGACCGTAAACCTGGTAGATAGGCATCAGCGTGAGAACATCTACGCCATTGTGCCCAAGCTCGACGCGGCATTGCAGCGCATCCTGGCCGACCGCCCTGAGGCCGAACTCAAGGTCAAGGCGTTAGAGGGCGGCCCGGTCGGCGATGACTTCCAGTTCACCCTCTCTGCCCCTACCCAAGCCCTCCTGGAAGAACGCACCAACCGAGCTTTGGAGATCCTCAAAGGCATCCCCGCCCTTACCAACGTCAGCAGCTCGTTGGCCGAGAAAACCACCGAGCGGGTACTGGTGCCCAACTCATCTGCCCTGGTGGGCACCGGCCTGACCCCTAGCGACTTAGCACAGGTGCTCAGGATTTACAACACGGGCGTGGAAGCCGGCAAACTCCGCACCGGGGGCGAAGAAACCCCTATCGTGGTCAAGGCCGATCCGGCGCTAGTCTCCAACCAAAACGCCTTGCAATCGTTGCCGGTGTTTTCTCCGGTATTGCGGCAATCCCTTCCGCTTTCCCTCTTGAGCAGCTTCGAAAGCCGCCAAAGCCCCGCTGCCCTGGCCCGCAACAACCAAGCCTTCTCCGCCGGGATCACCGCCAACTTGGCCCCTGGGGCCAGCGGGGGGGTGCTCCAGTACAGCCAACGAATCCGCCGCGAACTCGAGCGCCAGGGCGTACTCGAGGACGGAGTACGGCTCGAGAGCACCGGTGGCACCGCTTTCGCAGGTGACCTTTTTGAGGCTTTGCCTATCGCCTTCGGGCTTTCGGTGCTGCTCAACTACCTGGTGATCGCTAGCCAGTTCAACACCTTCCGTTACCCACTGTACCTGCTGCTACCGATCCCGCTGGCCTTGGTAGGCGCTTTCTGGTCCTTGTTCCTCTTCCGTAGCGGCCTCGATGTGGTGAGCGTGTTGGGGCTGGTACTGCTCAACGGTCTAGTTACCAAAAACGCCATCCTGCTCCTCGACTTCGCGGTACGCCAAGCCCAGGAAAGGCCTCTCTTCGATGCCTTGGTGGAGGCTGCCCGGCTGCGCCTACGCCCCATTCTGATGACCACCCTGACCGTGCTCATCATCTCGATCCCGCTGATCCTGAGCAGCGGAGAGGGCTCAGAGTTCCGCAAACCGTTGGGCATCATCATCTTGGGCGGGGTAACGACCTCGACCTTCCTAACTTTGTTTGTGGTCCCGGCAGCGTTTTATCTATTCGAACGGCGGCGCTACGCGAAATTGCAGCCAAAAGCCCCGCTTACCCCGATTCCGGCGGGAGATTGAACCGGCCCCAGGTACACGACAAAACTTGCGAGAAACCCGTAGGAGCTGATAAAGATAGGGACTGCCTCACCAGAGGTAGTCCCATGAATGATGGTAGTGATACCAGATTCGGTTAGTTCGTCACCGAATGGTGACGAACTAACCCGACCGAAGGGAGTGCTCTAGGATTCAAAAAGATAGCCCCTGGGTTTTTGGTTTTGAAGAGTATCTTTTTGAATCCGGTATGATACCAGATTCGGTCAGTTCGTTCCCGCATGGGAACGCCGCCCCCGCAGGGAGACGCCTTTTTCGCCGACCCTCAGGGAGGGGTGTGCTCTAGGATTCAAAAAGATAGCCTCTGAAGGTCTTTGCTTTGGGTGATTATCTTTTTGAATCCGGTATAAGGCGGTTTGTAGATTCTAGGGTAACCCACAAACTGCTCTAGTTCCCAAATCTGGGAATGGGGTGCTCGCCCAGCGGCACAGCGATGCACTTGAGCTCGGTGTAGAACTCCAGGCTGTATTCCCCGCCCTCGCGGTGAGTACCCGAGAACTTGACCCCGCCGAAGGGGGTGGGTAGGTGGCGCACGTTGTGGCTGTTGATCCAGGTCATGCCGCTCTCGAGATAAAGCCCCATGCGGTGGGCGCGGGTCACGTCGCGGGTCCAGACGTAAGCCGCCAGGCCGTACTTCACGTCGTTGGCCTTGGCGAGGGCATCGGCCTCGTCCTTGAAAGGGATCACCGTGAGCACCGGCCCAAAGATCTCCTCCTGGGCGATGCGCATGTGGTTCTCACCCACGAAGAGGGCGGGGCGCATGTAGTTGCCCTCGCTGCCCACGCGCTCCCCACCCACCACCAACCTCGCGCCCTCCTCCTGCCCGATACGCACATAGCCCAGTACGCGCTCGAGGTGCTCGGGGTGGATCAGCGGCCCCACCTCGGTCTCGGGGTCAAGCGGGTGGCCCACCCTCACCCGCGCGGCCCGCTCGGCCACCCGGCCCACGAACTCATCGAGGATGGATTCCTGCACCAGCGCCCTCGAGTTGGCCGTACAGCGTTCGCCGTTGAAGCTGTAGATCTGAAAGATGGTGGCATCGAGGGCCCGCTCGAAGTCGGCGTCCTCGAAGAGGATGGCCGGGGACTTGCCGCCGAGCTCGAGGGAGAGCCGCTTGAGCTGGTCGGCGGCGTTCTTCATCACGATGGAGCCGGTGGTGGTCTCGCCGGTGAGGGTGATCAGCGGCACCAGGGGGTGGGCCACCAGCGGGGCGCCGGCCTCCTCCCCGAAGCCCTGCACCACGTTGAAGGTGCCGGGGGGTAGGTCGGCCTCCTGCATGATCTCGGCCAGCTTCCAGGCCGTCAGCGGCGACCACTCGGCGGGCTTGAGGATCACCGTGTTGCCAAAAGCCAGCGCGGGGGCGATGCGCCAGGTGGAGAGCATCATGGGGGCGTTCCAGGGGGTGATGATGCCGCACACCCCCACCGGCACCCGCAGGGTGTAGTAGACCCACTCCGCGTCCACGGGGTAGCTGCGCCCGTCCATGGCTCGCTCGGCCCAGTCGGCGTAGAAGCTGAAGTTCTCGGCGGTGCGGGCGATCTGGCCGCGCACGATCTTGAGCACCTGCCCGGCGTCTAGGCACTCGATGGTCGCGAGTTCGTCGCCGTGCTTTTCGATGAGGCTGGCGATCTTGAGCAGGTACTTCTTGCGCTCGCGGGCCTTGAGCCTGCCCCAACCCGTCTTGAAAGCCTTATGCGCCGCCTGCGCTGCCCGCTCGATGTCCTCGGCGTGACCGCGATAGACACGGGCCAGCACTCGGTTGGTGGCGGGATCCAGCGTCTCAAAGACCTCGCCCCGCGCGCCAGCGACGAACTGCCCGCCGATGTAGTGCTCGAAGGTGCGCGAGGCCAGCTTCTGCCGCACCTGCTCGATGAACTCGGGGCGGATGCCTGCGGTTTTGTCGTCAATCTTCATCTTCCCTCCCAAAATCTGCAGCTCAACGAGGGATTTACCTGCTGCCAGGTGAAGGGCCTGGAATTGCGTTAGGTTGCGCTGGGTAGAACCACTCGAGCCCCCCGCCCCCGCACCACGCCAGCGCCACCCGCTCGCCCTCTCCATAGACGATGGCGTTCTGCCCGAAGCGCCGGCCCACGGCCAGGGCCTCCTCGAGGCCAATCCCCAACACCGCGAATCCCTCCTCCAACCAGTCTCCCTCAGGCGAGCGGTTCACGCTAGGAGTGAGCCCATAGCCCCCCTCACGCAGCAGCCGCTCGAGTTCGCGGTGTCGCCGGGCGTTCTCTTCAGCCGGGAGTGGCTGGCTGCCGGGATTGTGGGCGGTGATGATGGCAAAGGCACGCCCCCCGAAGAGGATGACCCCGGTGGGCTCCTCGCTCAGGGTGAAGGCCACCCCCCCAGCCTCGTAAACGGCAGCCCGGTAGACCTGAGAGAGCACCCCTGTACTCATATTCAACCCATATCGCCGGGGATGATCTCCTCGCGCACCGAGTTCTCCAAAGCGCCCAGGCCGTCGATCTCCAGGCGCATCACATCCCCAGAGCGCACATGGGAGATGCCCTTGGGCGTACCGGTGAGGATGACGTCGTAGGGCTTGAGGGTCATGAAGCGCGAGACGAACTCGATGATCTCGGGGATGCTGAAGATGAGGTCGCGGGTGTTGCCCTGCTGGCGCAGCTCGCCGTTGACGTAGGTGCGCAGCTCGAGGTTGTGGGGGTCGGGGATCTCATCGGCAGAGACCAGCATGGGTCCCATGGGCCCGAAGGTGTCCCAGCCCTTGGCCTTGATGGGCGGGCGATACATGTTGCCCACGAAGTCGCGCACGGTCACGTCGTTGGCGATGGTATAGCCCAGCACGTATTCCATGGCCCGCTCGGCCTTGACGCGGCGGGCGGGCTTGCCGGCGCGGCCCATCACCACGGCCAGCTCGTTCTCGTAGTGCATGTACTCCACGCCCTTGGGCCGCACCACGTGGGCTTTATGGGGGATCAGGCTCGACTCGGGCTTGATGAACAGCACCGGTTCCTTGGGCATCTCCAGCCCCAACTCCTCGGCGTGGTCGCGGTAGTTGAGGGCCAGCCCCACCACGGTGCCGGGGGTGAAAGGCAGCATGTACTGTAGGCTGTCGGGGTGGTGGAGCTCGCCCGCCTCGTCCACTACCAGCCCGTGGTCTACGATGCCCTTGCGCACCCAGCCGTTGTAAAAGAATCGTACGGTCTTCATCGCGCGTCGCCTCCCCTCAGCGCTCAACCGGCCTGAGCCACCAACAAGCCGTAGCCTTCGGCCATCTTACGCAGACGGGCTTCGATTTCCGGGGTTGTGGGACCCAGCGGCTCGCGCCATTCCTTCTCGATGAGGCCCATCCAGGAGAGCACGGTCTTGAGCGGGATGGGGTTGGTGTCCCAGAAGATGGCGTCGTTGGCCTCGAGGCCGTAGTAGTGCAGCTCCAGCGCCTCGGCGTAGCGGCCCTGCAAGAGCATCTCGCACATCTCGGCGGTCTCCTTGGGCAGCCAGTTGGCGGTGGCGGCGATGGTGCCCACGGCGCCCACGGCCATCATGGGGAAGGTGAGGGCCTCGAGGCCGCAGAACACCCGGAAGTCACGCCCCACCACCCGCAGCAGCTCGGAGACGTACTCGACGTCCTTGGAGGAGTGCTTGAGCCCGTTGATGTTCTTGAACTCGCGGCGCAGGCGCGCCACGGTGGGGATCTTGATCTCGATGCCCGAGCGTCCCGGGATGTTGTAGAGCACCACCGGCATGTCGGGCACGCTGGCGGCGACCTGCCCGAAGAAGCGGTAGAGCCCCTCCTGGTTGGGCTTGATGTAGTAGGGGGTGATCACCAGCGCCTCGGCCGCCCCCACCCGCCGGGCGAACTGGGTGAGCTCGAGCGTCTCGTCCAGGCGCAGGGTACCGGTCCCGGCCATCACCTTGACCCGGCCCCTGGCCAAGCGCACCGCCAACTCGATGAGGTATTTGCGCTCCTCCAGGCTCAGCGTACCCGGCTCGCCGGTGGTGCCTCCCACGCTGATGCCGTGCGAGCCGGCTTCGATCTGGCGCTCGATGAGGCGCTCGAGGGCGGCCTCGTCGATGCGTCCGTTCTTGAAGGGCGTCACCAGAGGGGTGACGGAACCGTGCATCAGGCTGCGGTCTACCATGAAGCGAAGGTAGCCCCTGGAGCAGCCAAATACAAGTGTCTATTCATATACTAATCCAGCAATTTACTGTAGAAAAAGACATGACCCTGACGGAACTGCTCGAGCACCCCACCCTGGGCCTGCGCAAGTTGGGTGGGGAAGCCCATGCCTCACGTCCGATCCAGGGCGTGCAGGTAGTGGAATTCCCCGGCGAGGCCGAAGGGCTCCAACCCGGCAGCGTGGCCCTCACCACCGGCGTGTGGATGGGCCGCCACCCCGAGCGGCAGCGGGCCTTCGCCGCCGCGCTAAAGGGCCGGGCCCTCGCGCTGGGCCTGCACGAGGGCGCGGTCATTCCCGCCATGCCCGAGGCTCTGCGCCGGGCCTGCCTCGAGGCCGGGATCGCGGTCTTCGCCATTCCCCACAGCACGCCGCTCGAGGCCATTGGCTGGGCCATTGCCGCAAGCCTCCCGGCCCTGCCCCTCGAGGCCGCGCAGCAAGCCCTGCTGGAGGCGCTCGAGCACTCCGGCGACCGGGGCCTCGTGAGTCGGCTGGCCGAGCTGAGCGGCCTGGCCGTGGCCTACTTCGCGCCGTGGGGTCAGCTCAGCGCCGGGGCCGGGGACTTCGACCCCGTCGGCCTCTGGCAGGCGCTTCACCACCCCACCGAGCGCGAGTGGCTGGGTGAAGCCCTGGGCCAGGTGGCCTGTTCGCTGCCGGTGCGGGCCGGCGGGCGCACCCAGGCGGTGCTGGTGGCGCTGGCTCCGGATGCCGAGGCGCTGGGGCGGGCCAGAGCTACACTCGACTTCGCCCGCCGCCTGCTGGCGGTGAGCCTGCCCGAGCGGGTGGGGGTGATCGACCAGGAGCGGCTGGTGCGCGGGGGTCTGCTGCGCGAGCTGCTGCTGGAGCCGTGGAACCCCGAGCTGAGCCCGGCCCGCCTGAGGGCCTTCGGCTTCACCGGTGAGCCGGTGGCCCTGGCCGTGGTCGAGGTGCGCGACCCCTGGGCCCGCCAGCGGGAGAGCCGCCAGCAGCAGCTCGAGTTCCGCGTCTTCCAGGACGCCCTGCGCCGTGCCGGAGAGGAGTTCTTTAGCGCCCGGGGCCTCCCCTTCCTCACCGGCTTCCTCTCCGAAGTGGTGCTGCTGGCCTGGCAGAGCCCCCGCCCCCGCGAGCAACTCGAGGGGCTGCGGGCCGCCCTCACCGCCGTGGCCCCGGCCAGCGACACCCGCCTGGGCCTCTCCAGCCCCCACCTCCCCCCCGACCTCCCCGCCGCCCACCGCGAGGCCCTGCTGGCTGCCGAGAGCGTACTACAGCCGCGCGGCTCGGCCTCCTGGGAGGAGCTCGAGCCCACCGCCTGGGTGGTAGCGACCGCCCCCCTCGAGCGCCTGCGCCCCGTCTTCGACGCCACCCTGGGCGCCATCCGCCGCCACGACCCGGCTGGCCGCCTCGAGCGCACCCTGCGCACCCACCTCGAGCTCGGCCGCAACCTCAACCAGACCGCCGCCCACCTCGGCCTGCACGTCAACACCGTGCGCAAGCGCCTGCGGCAGCTCGAGGCCATCCTGGGCGACTCGCTCGAGTCTGCCGCCCTGCTCGCGAGCCTGCGCCTGGCCCTGCTGGCCGAGCGGCGGTTGTTGGCGGAGGGGCGGTAGCTGATGGCCGGGTACGGGTCGGTCCTACGCCGTACGTAAGGCACCTCGACCCTCGGCACCGTCAGGAAGGGATTTCTTTTGAGCCACGGTTCACGAGCCTCCCGCTGACGGTTGAGGGCTGATAGCCTTATACCCAGAACCTCTTATGGACCTCGCCCAACATCCCTCTCCCCTTACCTTCGGCCGCGCGATGCTCGAGCACTGGCTGCTGGACCCCGCCATTACCTACCTCAACCACGGCACGGTGGGGGCCACGCCACGACGGGTGCTCGAGGCCCAGCAAGCCATTCGCGACGAAATCGAGCGCCAGCCAGCCCGCTACCTGCTGCGTGAGCTGATGAACCTCGCGCCCGAGCCGCCAGCCCGGCCACCCCGGCTGCGACTCGCGGCTGAGGCCGTGGCCGCCTTCATGGGGGCGCGGGGTGAGGACTTGGTGTTCGTGGACAACGCCACCACCGGGGTCAACGCGGTGCTGCGCTCGTTGAGGCTCGAGCCCGGCGATGAGCTGCTGATCACCGACTTAGCCTACGGCGCCGTCATCAACGCGGCGGCCTTCGTGGCCCGCGAGCGCGGGGCCCGGCTGGTCAGGGTCCACCTGCCCTTCCCCACCCGCGACCCCGGCGAGTACGTCGAGCGGGTGGCGCAGGCCATCACACCCCGGACTCGCGTCGCCGTTCTCGACCACGTGACCTCCGAGAGCGCGCTGATCCTGCCCCTGGCCGAGATGGCCGCCGCTTGCCGCGCCAGGGGAGTCCCCGTACTGGCCGACGGGGCCCACGCACCCGGCGCGATCCCTTTGAACCTCCCTAGCCTGGGGGTGGACTGGTACACCGGCAACCTGCACAAGTGGGCCTTCGCGCCTCGGAGCTGCGGCTTTCTGTGGGTCGCGCCCGAACGCCACAGGGATTTGCACCCGCCCGTGATCTCCTGGGGCCTGGACCAGGGCCTGCACCAGGAGTTCGACTGGGTGGGCACCCGCGACCCCTCCCCTTTCCTGGCCGCCCCCGAGGGCATCGCCTTCATGCAGGACTTCCTGGGCCTGGAGGCCATGCGCCGCTACAACCACGCCCTGGCTTGGCAGGCCGCACAGCTTCTGACGGAGCACTGGGGAACACGCCTCGAGACCCCCCGGAGCATGGTGGGCTGCATGGTCAGCGTGCCCCTGCCCGAGCAGGCGGGCTCTACCCGCGAGGAAGCCGCCCACCTGAAAGACGCTCTGCTGTTCGAGTGGCAAATCGAAGCCCCTGTGATCGCGATCCAGGGCCGGCTGTGGGTGCGGGTCTCGGCCCAGGTCTACAACGACGTGGGCGACCTCGAGCGGCTAGCACAGGCCGTGGAAAATGTCCTGGCTCAATCGCCGTAGTGGTAACGCAGCATCGCAATGATCAGGTCGTCGCCCTCGACCTTGTACACCATGCGGTGTTCCTGGTTGATGCGCCGCGACCACCAACCTTGCAGGTTGTGCTTGAGCGGCTCGGGCTTGCCCAGACCGTCGAAGGCGTTACGCTGGGCGTCGCGGATCAGTTCGTTGATACGGCGGAGCAAGGTCCTGTCGGTCTTCTGCCAGTACAGGTAGTCCTCCCAGGCCTCCTCCGAAAAGATCAACCTCACTCCTCCAACAGCTCCCTAACCTTGCCCTTGCCCTGCTCGAGCGACTCGATCGACCTCATCAGGCGGCGGGCGTTGGCGGGGTTGGACATGAGGTAGGCAGTTTCCTGCCAGGCGTTGAAGTCTTCCAGGCTCATCATCACCACCGCGCGGCCATTGTTGCGGGTGATGATGATGGGATCGTGGTTATCGATGATCTCGTCCATGGTTTTCGCCAGGTTCTGGCGGGCATGGGTGTAGGTGATGGCTCTCATATGTACAGGATATTGTACATATAGGTCCGGAGCAAGCAGGGGTGGGGGTACCCTTGCACCAATCGCTGCGGAAATACCGGTAGAAAAGCGCTTTCTAGTGCAGGTCTTTGGGGCAGCGCTCGATCGCAGAGCGGGCGCAAGGGGATTGCCCCCTCCCTTCACGCCGATTTACGCCTGCGCCTAGCGCCAGATGCGCCCGGAGACCAGGTTGGAAAACAGGTCGTACACCGGCACCCGGGGCTTCTCGTAAGGAGGCGGGGCCTGGCTGATGCGGTAAGCGTTGACCTCGAGGTCCAGCAGCGCGCTCTCGGCGGCGCTGTGCAGGCTCACGCTCGCACCCTGAGGCACGCGGAACCAGAAGTCGAGCTTCTCGAGCAGCGGCAGTACGGTGGTCTGGGGGTCGAGCTGGACGGGCTTGGCGCCCTTGAGGAAGTAGACCCGGCCCTCCCGCTCGCCACGCAGGGTCAGCACCAAGGGGGCCGCCACCCCGCTCACGCCGATGCCCAGCGGGGTTTCCACGTAGGCGTAGCCCCTGAGGTGCAGCAGGCCCGGCTCCTCGAAGGTAGCCCACTCCAGCCCGGAGGGTCCCACGATCGAGGGGGTGCGGTTCCAGCGTAGGTAGCGTCCCTCGGTATCGAAGCCCAGCCCGAAGCGGCTCTCCTCGAGCATGGCAATCTCCCCACCGGGGGAAAGCTCCTCGGGGATCAGCTCGGCAAGCTCCGGCTGGGGCATGCCCAGGAAGGCCCGCAAGCCGTACTGAGGCCAATCCTCCAGGGCTTGCACAAAGCTGCTCCAGTCGGTGGTATCGCCGGCCATCAGACGGTGATAGGCCTCGGGCATGGTCTGGTTCTCCAGGGCCATCTGTAAGGCGGCCTGGCGGTGGTACTGCTGGCGGCGGCCCGGCTGGAGGCTGTGGTAGAGCACGCGGCGGATGGAGTCGTCGGCGAATTGCCACTGACCGTTGTAGACCAACCACCCCCAGCGCTCGAGCTCATCGAGGAAGGGGGTGCCCTCCAGCGCGTCGAGCAGGCCCTGGGTGAAGGGGGCGGGATGGACCGACAGGCGCTCGAGGGCTAAGCGGGCCTCGAGCGAGAGCATGCGGGCCTCGAGCTGCACCTGCGCCCGCACCCGCTGGGGCAGGGGCAGATCGCCCTCAAGCTGGCCCATCGCCAGCAACTCGCGCAGGTAACCGGGGCTGCCGCCCGAGGCCAGGAAGAGCTTGGCGGCCTGGGCGAAAGGCATCTGGCTGAGCAGGCCGCTGCGGGCTTCGCCCCAGGAGAGCGGGGGCAGGCTGATGCAGCGGGTGCGCTCGGGGGGGTAGTGGCTGCGCAGCTCGAGGATGATCTGGGGGTCCTCGCCGAAGGAGGAGCGCTCGACGACCCACAGGCCCTCGCGGTCGTTGAGCGCACGCTCCACAGCTCCGTCGGGGTAGGGGGCACGCAGGTAGTGCAGCACACGACCCGAGCCGCGCGGGCCCTCCAGGAAAGGCATACCCAACGTCTTGGCCAGGGCCTGGGCAAAGGAGGTACGACCCGAGCCGGGACGGCCCATGAGGATGAGCAGGAAGGGCGGCTGGACCTGGGCGGCCACATCCTGCACCAGCCGCTCACGGCCCATCGCACCGGGGCTGCCCGACATGAGCTGCGAGCGCTGGCCCTCGAGCCAAGCCCTGAACTCGGCGGAGATATCCTCCAAGCCTTCCATGGGCATGCCCGGCCCCACTGCCCGGTCGAGTTGCAGGTAGGCCGGGGGCTTGAGGGGGTCTTCTCCGGGTTGAAAGCCGTTGAAGCCCAGAGGGGCGAGGGCCTGTCCCAGGCGGTGCAGCTCCACGCGTAGGTTTTGCGAGGCCGCCCTGTGGCCCCACAGCAGGTCGGCCAGCACCTCGCGGCGGGTGGGGCCCTCGAGCAGCAGATAGTACAGGATCGCCAGCCCCTTGCGCTGCAGCTTGATCTCACGCCCCTGATACTCCAATCGGGCAGGTCCCCAGAGTTTTAGTTGAATGTTCCCCGTAGCTTTGCTCATCGCTTCAATCCCCCTAAAATCCCCAGCCGCTTGTGCATCACGCGACCCTCAGCACGGCGTAAGCGCGGCAAGCATTTCACAAGCGTCAAGCTAACACCAATCTTGGGTTAAGGGATGTTCAAAGATCACAACGCGTAACTCCACAGGAGCATCTCTCGTAACGAGAATAAACCAAGTTTATCGCCTGGGCCGCAAATCCGCCTTCCAGACATCAATCCCCCGGGTAACGCCCCCCAGAAGACCTTGTCCCGGCAGCGTTTATCAACGCTTCGGCGATAGGCGATGGCGATACTTTGTGCCAAGTTCAGGTCTGCCCCACTCCAGAGCAGCCTCAAGATTCACGAGGTGCCCGGCAATACCCTGGCTCAGATGATGGCCTCATAGCCCCCTCACAGAAGTCAGGCATGGCGATTCAAGCTAAGGACGGGATTCCTCGAGGAATCCCGTCCTGGATCTGGTGGAGCTGAGGGGATTCGAACCCCTGACCTTCGCAGTGCGATTGCGACGCGCTCCCAACTGCGCTACAGCCCCTCGCGGCGGGCCAAGACCCGCGCCCCCTATCTTAGCGAGAGGCCCCCAGGCTGTCTAGCCTTCCTTGACCTTGACCTCGATGCGGCCCTTCTTGTCCTTGACCTCGAGCCTGGCTTTGGCTTTGCCCCGGCGGTACTCGGCCTTGTAGCCGTCCTTCTTCGACTCGTACTTGACCCGCTGCCAGCCGCGAGCGCGCAGGTCACGGTCGTGGTAGACGAACACCTCCTCGATGCGATTGGCTACATAGACCACCACGATGCCTTGAGGCTCGGGGATACGCTGCACGACGATGAGGTTGGGCACCAGGGAAATGCGCAGCTCGCCGCTGACGGTCAACACCGGCGCGGACACGGTGATCTGCTGGGCCAGTGAGAGGGAGCCCAGGGCTAAGATGCATAGAACAAGCCAGCGTTTCACAGCCCCAAGCCTAAGCGTGAGGGGTAAATGGCGGGTGTGAGCAGGGTTAATTCCGCAGTAGGTGAGAAATACACGCTTGGGGCACTTAAAGCAGAGATTTGAGTAAAATGAAAGCCGATGAATTCCGATGCCTGGGAAATCCTGGCCGAGCCTTTTGCCGTGGGTGAAGTGCAGTGGCGGGTGGAGGCCCTCTCCAAGGACAAGCGCCGGGCCATGGTGGTGCCCTACATCGACGCCCGCAGCGTGCTCGAGCGCCTCGATGAGGCAGTTGGTCCCGAGGGCTGGCAGGACACTTACGAGGTCCTGGTAGCGCGGGAGGGCAGCTTCGCGGTGCGCTGTCGCCTGAGCGTGTTGGGGGTATCCAAGGAGGACGTGGGCGAGGGCGAAAGCCTCAAAGCCGCCTTTTCCGATGCCCTCAAACGGGCGGCGGTGAAGTTCGGGGTGGGCCGTTACCTGTACCGCCTCGAGAAGCAATGGGTCGATCACGACCCCGACAGCGGGCGCTTTACCCCGCCCCAGCTCGAGCGCCCGGCTCAGCCTCTCAGGGCAGGCCACGCCGAAGCCCAAGAAGCCCTCGCCGAGGCGGAAAAACCCGAACCCCAAGAACTCATCGACCGCCTGATCGACCGGCTCAAGGAGATGGGGATGGGCAAGGAGGTGGCCCGCATCGTGATGAAGTACCAAGGCTACGGCAAGAGCCTCGACGAGACCCGCCAGCTCTACGGCGAGCTGCGCGGCTTGCTCAAAGGGAAATCATGATCAAGGTGACAGCCATTGGCGACCTGCACGCCGAATTCCCCCGGCTGTGGCGGGCGCTGCGAGGGGCTTACTTGGCCGGTGAGGACTTCCTGCCCAGCGAGCCGGTCCAGCAGGGACGCTTCCGGGTGGTGCTCATGGGCGACCTGATGCACCCCAAGACCCTCGAGCACTACCAGCGCCTCACCGGCCTCGACGACTACAACCCCACGGATCCCGCCCACCTGCGCATGGCGGCCAAGGCCCAAGTCCGCGAGATGTACCGCATCAAGCGCTACCAGGAGGCTGCCCCCGAGCACGTCACCATCCTGCTGGGCAACCACGATCACGCCGCGGCCACCGGGAGCTTCGTGCTGGGCAACGCCTACCTCGAGCACCACGAGTTCCACCCCGAGCACGGCGGCATCTCGATGCCTGAAGACCTCAGAGCCTGGCTGCTCTCCTTCCCCACCGAGATCAACCTCTACGGGGTGAACTTCTCCCACGTGGGGCCGGTACCCTGGCTACAGAGCTACGACGAGATGTTCTACAACGGGCGCGAGGCCAAGGAGTGGTGGCAGCGCAACCCCGACTACGTCAGCCGCATGGGCTATAGGTTCGGGGTCTATGGTCATACCGTGATGAAAGAGGGCATCCAGATCTTCGATCAGTTGGCCCTCATCGACGCCTTCGACCAAGACCAGTACCTGGTGCTCTACCTCGACGACGATCACTTCGAGGTGCAAGTCGCCCACGTCCAGCCCCTACCCATTCAATGAAGCTCACCTCCCTTTCCACCGTGCGAGAGTTGCTCGAGCGGCACGGGCTGCGGGCCGACAAGCGCTTCGGGCAGAACTTCCTGATCGACGCGCACTACCTTCGGCGCATCGTCGAGGCGGTGGGCTTCGCTCCGGGCGAGGTGGTGTGGGAGGTGGGGCCGGGCCTGGGAACGCTCACGCGGGCGCTGGCCCTGGGTGGGGCCAGGGTGGTGAGCCTGGAGATGGACCGGCGGCTTCAGGCCGTCCACGCCGAGACCCTGGCCGGGCTCGAGGTGGAGGTGATCTGGGCAGACGCGCTGAAGTTCGACTGGAGCCAGGTAGCTCCCGGCAGCCTCTTCGCCGCCAATCTCCCCTACAACGTCGCCACCCCCATCATCACCGACCTGCTGCGCTCGGGGCGTTTCCGGCGCATCGTGGTGCTGGTGCAGAAGGAGGTAGCCCAGCGCATGGTAGCTCAGCCCGGCAGCACCGCCTACGGCGTGCTGAGCCTGCGGGTGCAACACCACGCCAGAGCCCAAAAGCTCTTCGACCTTCCCCCCGGCGCCTTTTACCCCGCCCCCAAGGTCACCAGTTCGCTGATCCGGCTCGACCCCGAGCCCATCCCCGACGACCCCGAGCTCTTCCGCCTGATCGAAGCCGCCTTCAGCCAGCGGCGCAAGACCCTGCGCAACGCCCTGCTGAGCAAGGGCTACGCCGAGGCCCACGTCATGGCCGCCCTCGAGCGCCTCTCCCTCCCGCCCCAGGTACGGGGCGAGGCGCTCTCCCTCGAGCAATTCCGCGCGCTCGAGGGTTTGCTCTCCGAGTAGAGGAAAACCAGCGGGCGGCTAAGCCATCGACTTTTGGGGCCACCTGAAACCCGATACAATCCCCTCATGAAACCGATCGCACTCGACGCCATGGGCGGTGATTACGCGCCCAGGGAAACCGTGGCCGGGGCAGTACTGGCCGCGAAGGAAGGCGTACCCGTGGTGTTGGTGGGACAGAAGGCCGCGCTCGAGGCCGAGCTCGCCCGCCACTCGGCTACCCTTCCCATCGTGGACACCCCCGACTTCATCCGCATGGAAGACCACGCCACCGAGGTGCGCAAACGCAAGGAGGCGTCCATCAACGTCTGCATGAACCTGCTCAAAGCCGGAGAAGCCAGCGCGGTGGTGGCGATGGGCCACACCGGGGCCACCCTGGCCTCGGCGCTGTTCACGCTGGGGCGCATCAAGGGGGTGGAGCGGCCTACGCTGCTGGTGGAGATGCCCAGCGAGAAGGGCAAGGTCTTCCTGGCCGACGGCGGGGCCAACGCCGACTGCCGCCCCAGCTTTTTGGTGCAGTTCGCGGTGATGGCCACCGCCTACGCCAAAGCCAGCGGGGTGGCCGAGCCCACGGTGGGCCTGCTCAACATCGGGGAGGAGGACGAGAAGGGCGACCAGCTCCGCCTCGAGGCCTTCCCTCTGCTCAGGGCCACCCCCGGCATCCGCTTCGTGGGCAACGTCGAGGGCCGCGACATCTTCAAGGGCACCAGCGACATCGTCGTCACCGACGGCTTCACCGGCAACGTGGTGCTCAAGCTCTCCGAGGGCGAGGCCCGCACCATCCTCAAGTGGGTGCGCGAAGCGCTGACGGGCTCCTTCCTCGCCAAGCTGGGCGCGCTGCTGGTGCGGGGCTCCTTGCAGGGCCTACGGGCGAGGATGGACCCCGCTGAGTACGGGGCCATGCCGCTGCTGGGCGTGGAGGGTGCGGTGTTCATCGGGCATGGCTCGGCCGATGCCCGCGCGGTGCAGAGCGCGCTACGCAAGGCCAAGGGCGCGGCGGAGGCCGGTTTGGTCGAGCGCATCCGCAGCGGCATTGCCCAATTGGTCGTCGGATGAGTCGGTATACTGCCGATCTATGGAAAACATCGGTGCTCCCGGATTGCTCGCCGAACTCACGGGCACGCTTTGGTGGCGCTGGTTTTTAAGCCTGCTGGTGGTGGTCTTGGCCTGGTGGGCCGGGCGCCTGGGAAGCAGCCTGCTGCGCTGGGCAGGGGGTCTGACCCCCAGCGAGCAGGACGACCGCTACTGGCGGTGGCTGGGCAGGGTCTGGTGGGCCCTGGTGGGGGTAGCCGCCTTCTCGGTGATCGTGCTGGTGCAGGGTCTGGCGCTCGAGCCCTTCCGCACCTGGGGGGCGCAGCTGGTGGCCTGGCTGGGCAGCAAAGGGGCTTCGGGGCTTCTGATCCTGGCCTTCTCCTTCCTGGGCTACCGCGCCGTCTCGCGCCTGCTTGGGCGGCTCCCCATGCCCACCTCCGAGGAGTTCACCCGCCAGCAGGTACGCTCCCAGACCCTCAAGGGCGTCCTCGAGGCGGTCCTGAAGTCGGTGGTGATCCTCCTGGGCGGGCTGTTCTTCCTCTCCAACCTGGGCTTCAACGTCACCGCGCTGCTGGCTGGGGCGGGCGTGGTGGGGCTGGCAGTCTCCTTCGCCGCCCAGAACCTCATCCGCGACATCCTCAACGGCTTCTTCATCCTCCTGGAGGACCAGTACGGCGTGGGTGACGTGGTGAGCATCGGCCAGGTGAGCGGGGGGGTGGAACGTTTCAACCTGCGCCTGACGGTGCTGCGCGATTTGCAGGGCCGGGTCCACTTCATCCCCAACTCCCAGGTGACCCAGGTGACGGTGATGAGCCGGGACTGGGCCCGCAGCGTGGAGGACATCTCCGTCGCCTACGGCGAGGACGTGGACCGGGCCCTGGAGGTCATCCGCGAAGAGGCCGAGCGCCTGTTCAACGACCCCCAGTGGCAGGAGAAGTTCACCCAGGCCCCGGAGGTGCTGGGGGTGGAGCGGCTGGGCGATTCGGGCGTCATCATCCGGGTGCTGCTGAGCACCAAGCCCAAGGAGCAGTGGGCCGTCGGGCGCGAGTTCCGCAGGCGCATCAAGATCCGCTTCGACCAGGAGGGCATCGAGATCCCCTTCCCCCAGACCAAGGTCTGGCTCGAGAAATTCCAAAGCTGATCACGGATTTCTCTCCCGGGTTGGGCCAGACTGAGCTCCATGCCGCGCTCACTCGTCCTTCTGTTTTTGCTGGGCTTCGCCCTCGCAGAAAGCGCCTACGTCTTCACCCCCCAGGGCACCGTGCGCGGGGGGGTCAACCCCCAAGCGCAGGTGGCCTATTTCCTGGGCATCCCCTACGCCCGCGCCGAACGCTGGAAGGCCCCGGTGCCCGTGGAGCGCCTCGAGGGGGTCCTCCAGGCCACCGCCTCCACCACCGCCTGCCCCCAACGGCGCTCGCTCACCACCGACTTAGGCGGCTACCTCCCCCCTAAGAGCGAGGACTGCTTGAACCTGGGGGTGTGGATGCCGCTGGGCTCCCCGCCGTCCGGGGGCTGGCCGGTGATGGTGTGGATCCACGGCGGCAGTTTTACCGGCGGGAGCTGGGCCGAGCCAGTGTACGACGGGACCTCGCTGGCCTCGAGGGGCGTGGTGGTGGTGGGCATCAACTACCGCCTGGGGCCGCTGGGCTGGCTGGCGCTCGAGAGCCTCAAAGCCGAGTCTCCCGAAGGAGCGGTGGGCAACTACGGGCTGATGGACCAGCTCGAGGCCCTGCGCTGGGTGCAGCGCAACATCCGGGCCTTCGGCGGTAACGCAGATAACGTCACGATCTTCGGGCACTCGGCGGGGGGCATGTCGGTGTGCACGCTGATGGCCAGCCCCAAGGCCAGGGGACTCTTCCACAAGGCCATCCTCATGTCAGGCGGGTGCGGGTACGTGCGCACCCCTCAGCAAGACCGCGAGTTCGTGGCCAAGTGGGCCGCGCTGATGGGCTGCCCTGGCGCCGACCCCGCCTGCTTGCGGGCGCTGCCCCTCGAGCGCCTCTTCCCCACCTCGGGGCCGGTGCTCGAGGGGCTGAGGAAGCTCGAGGAGGGCGGTTTCATGAAAAGCCCCTGGAAACCCCACGTGGATGGGGTTTACCTGACCAAGACCCCCCTCCAGGCCCTTCAGGACGGCGACGCCGCCGGAATCCCCCTGATCGCCGGGGGCACCTTCCAGGAGAGCTGGAGCGAGGTGATGGGGGGACCGGGCAACTGGGAGGAGTTCACCCGGCGGGCCGAGGAGGCTTTCACGGGCAAGGGCCTGCAATTCACCGCGCTCTACCGCTCGCTCTATGACAGGCCCAACGAAGCCTGGGGCTACTTCCAAACCGACCGCTACCTGCTGTGCCCGAGCCTCGAGGCCGCCCGCGCCCAGGCCCCCCACGCCCCCACCTACGCCTACCTCCAGACCTTCCAAAGCCCCTACCTGAGCAACCTGGGCAGCTTCCACGGCATCGACATGCCCCTGCTCTTCGGCACCCACACCGCCTGGCCCGCGCTGATGCTGTTCTTCACCCAGGAGGCGCTCGAGAAGGGCCAGCGCTACACCGAGGAGTTGCAGCGCGCCTGGGTCAGCTTCGCCCGCACGGGCACCCCGGGCCCCCAGTGGCGGAGCTACGAGCAGGGGCTGTACCGCTTCGCCGACCCGAGCGGGATGATCGCCAACGAGTACCCCCCGCGCTGTGAGCTGTTCCGCTAGGGCAGGGCCCAGCGGGTGAACGCGAGCGACCCCGGCCTTACTCAACCCTCAACACCTGAACGGCTCCCGCTCGAGGCAGCGACTCGGCCACCGTGGGATAGTTAACCATCAGCTTGAAGGCATGGTAGAAGCTTGCCCGAGCACAACTCCACCCTCAGGTGGTCGCCGGTCATACCAGGCTTAGTGCGCCACTGTTCGGTACAGCGGTGACCACTCCCCGCCGGCGAGGCTGGGGAATTATAGCCCCCCTCTTCTCTACCCTGGCCGAAGGGTTTGGTAGCAGATTCGGTT
>NZ_KB890687.1:300000-422586 GCF_000373205.1 Calidithermus timidus DSM 17022 | reverse complement strand
GAAGGTCTTTGGTTTGGGTGATTATCTTTTTGAATCCGGTATGAAACGGGTATCTCGTAGGGGCGCACTGTGCTGCGCCCTGGTTCTCTATCGTGGGAGCCGCTTTAAAACACCTGCGCCTTGGGGTAGTCCTTCAGCACGCCGCGTTTGAAGCACTCGAAGTCCTCGGCCTTGATCAGCGCGACGGCGGCACCGCCGAAGCCCGCGCCGGTGAGCCGGGCGCCGATGGCCCCGTGTTTGCGGGCGACCTCCACGAGCTCGTCGAGTTCGGGGATGGAGACCTCGTAGTCGTCGCGCAGGCTGACGTGGGAGGCGTACATCAGCTCGCCAAAGCGCTGCACGTCGCCTTTGCGCAGGGCTTCAATGCCCTCGAGCACCCGCGCGTTCTCGCTGACGACGTGCCGGGCCCGGCGCTTGACGGGTTCGGGCAGGGCCTCGACTTTGGGGAGGTCTTGCAGGCCCACGTCGCGCAGGGCTTTCACGCCCAGCAGGCGGGCGGCCTCCTCGCACTCGGCGCGGCGGGTATTGTAGCCGCTCTCGGCCAGGCGGCGGGGCACGCCGGAGTCGAGCACCACCACGCGGTAACCCTCGGGGAGGGGGACGAGATGGGACTCGAGGCTGCGCGTGTCGAGGAAGAGGGCAAAGCCCTGGCGACCGACAGAGGCGGCCATCTGGTCCATGATCCCGCAGCGCACGCCCACGTACTCCACCTCGGCTTTTTGTGCCAACAGCGCGATCTGCACGTCGTCTAGGGGGAGGTGGTAGAGCTCGCGTAGAGCACGGATGACCGCGACCTCGAGCGCCGCCGAGCTTGACAGCCCGCCCACCGCCGGTACCTGGCTGGTGATGTAGGCTTTGAGCCCGCCCACCTCGAGCCCGGCCTGCCGCAGCGCCCAGACGCAGCCCGCCACGTAGTCGAGCCAGTCGCCCTGCGCGCCCTCGCCGAGCTCGCGGCTCCTGAACTCGCCAAAGCGCTCGGCATAGGCCTCGATGCGCTCGGAGGGGCTGGCCTCGAGGTGGGTTTGGTAGACGAGGGGGGTGGGGAAGACGAAGCCATCGTTGTAATCGGTGTGCTCGCCCAGCAGGTTGACCCTCCCAGGGGCCTGGGCGCGCACCTGAGGTTCGCTGCCGAAGTAATCCTTGAACATGAGCTTCTCCGAAGGAGGGGTATTGCGGGGGGCTATCGACCATCGACACTAACGCTTACCCCTCCATCACCAAAGGCCGCAGCCGCCCGGCGAACTCGGCGGTGGGCCACTCGGGGTCGGGGGTGAGGTTCTCGAGCCCGGTGGGGGTAAGCAAGAAGGTATCCTCGACCTTGGCGCCGGGCAGGCTGGGGTTGTAGGCCAGGAGCATGCCGGTCTCGAGCCGCACCTCGCTTCCCGGCTGCGCCAGCACTTCGCGGGGGCGGTAACCGGCGACGCCGCCTTGGTGGTGCTTCTCGAACTCCTGGGCGCGCCCGATGTGCACGTAGGCCTCGCGCAGGGCCTGGGCCACCTGCCCCAGGGTGACGCCGGGGCGGGAGGCTCCCAGCGCTGCCGCCTCGACCTGCAGGACCTGGGCATTGAGGGCCTGAGCCTCAGGGTGTCCGAAGCTGCGCAGGCGGGTGGCGCTGAGGATCAGCCCGTGCCGCCGCCCGCAGACCACGCCCATGAACAGCCGCCCCAGCGGATGGTCTTTGGGCAGGGGATGGCGGTACTTGAAGAGGCGTTCTTCCCCGGCCACCAGCAGCACCACCGGTTGGATGCCGCGCGCCCACAGCTCCTCGGCGATGGCTCCCGCCAGTTCCCACTCACTCCACCCCCCCTCGGCAGAGCGCATGGCCTCGCCCAGGGCCGCTGCGGTATCGCGCCCCAGCGCCCGCGCGCGTTCCTGCTCGCCCGGCGAGAGCATCAGGCGCAGGGGGGTGAGGTCGTGCTGAAGGTCGGTGGGGCCGGGAGGGGTGAAGGGGGTGTACCAGGGGTAGGGCACGACCTCCAGGTCGGGGGTTTCTTCCTCGGCCATGCGGGCGGCCTCGATCTGGCTGGTGTGCAGGCGCAGGGTGTCGCAGACCTCGAGCCAGCCCACCCCGCGCAGCGTGACCACGGTGTTATCGCCCCCGGTGAGCCAGGCGAAGTTCTCGGGCTGCTGCACGAAGAGGCGCTCCAGGCCCCTCTGCTGCATCCAACCCCGCAGCCTCTCCAGCGCCGCCTCGTTCATAGCCGCACCTCGCGCAACTCGCGGGCGGTGCTTTCGGGCAGGGCGTCCATGGCAAAGGTGCCCGCGCCGATCTCGGTGCCGGCGAGGTATTTGAGCTTGTCCTTGCTGCGCAGGGGGGGGTAGAACTCCACGTGGAAGTGGAAGTGCTGCTCCTCGCCCTTGGGGGCGGCGTGCAGCACCATGATGTAGGGGAAGGGCCGGTCGAAGAGCTTGTCGTAGCGGGCCACCATCTGGCCCAGTTGGGAGGCGAAGCTCGAGAGCTCGGCGTCGGAGAAGGTCCAGGGGCCGGGGTGGAAGCGCTTGGGAAAGACCCAGACCTCGTAGGGGTAGCGGGCGAAAGGGGGCACCACGCAGAGGGTGTGCTCGTCCTCCTGTACGGTGTAGGGGCCGAGCTCGGGCAGCAGCTCGAGCAGCACCGGGCGCTGGCGAAAGGCCTCGAGCTCTTTTTGCAGGATGGGGGGAACCCAGGGGTAGGCGTAGATCTGGCCGTGGGGGTGGTGGATGGTCACGCCAACCTCCACCCCCCGGTTCTCAAAGGGCATCACGAAACGGATGTTCTCGCGGCCCAGCAGCTCCTCGTAGCGCTCGGTCCACACCCGCACCAGCAGCTCGCGCTGGGCCTGGCTGAGGGTGGCCAGGCTGCCGCTGAGCTCGGGGGTGAAGATCACCACCTCACAGTCGCCGTTGGCCTCGCGCGTGGGCACGGGCAGGCCCTCAGGCGGGGTACCAGCTCTGGGCGATAGCGACGGCCAGCGGTTTTGCAGCACGGCGATCTCGAAGTCCTCGAAGGGGATGTCGGTGGGAAAGCCGCCGGGTTTGCTGGGCGCCAGGGGGTCGTACTCCTTGGGCGGCAGGAATACCCGCCCCTGGCGGTGGGCGGCGTAGACCACCCACTCCTGCCGCAGGGGGTGCCAGCGGGCATGGGAGCTGGGAACTCCGGTAGCCTCGCCCTCCTCGAGGGGGGGCAGGGTGTGGGGTCGGTGGCCGTAGAGATAGATGTAGCGTCCGTCCTTCTTCTGGTAAACCCGTTTATGCATCGCGACCTCCGAGCCACTCGCCGAAATCCACCTCGCGCCCGCCCAGCAGGAAGCGGTAGCGTCCCTTCTGGCTTACCGCCACCGCCTCGCTCAGCCAGCGCTCCAGGGTCCGGCGTTCGTCGGGCTCGAGCCACTGCGGCGGGTCGGAGGTGGCGAGGAAGCCGGCGACTTTGGCGAGGTCTTGGAGTGCTTGGCGTTGGGGTGGGCTGAGCAGGTTGTAGCGGGTGCGGAAGTAGGCCACGTCGGGGTCGGTTTGCACCAGCGGGCGCAGCCACAGCCGGTGCAGCGAGGTGCGCAGCGCGTTGAGGCCGCCGGGCCCGGTGGGGTCATGCAGGTAGTCTTCGCGGTCCTCGTTGCGCCAGTAGGGGGCCACGTCAGGGCCGATGCGCAGGCCGTCCACCAGGCCCAGCGAGGGTAGGATGGGCGCGCCGCAAGCCAGGATGTACACCTCTTCGCCCGCCGCCTCGCGCACCACTCGCAGCGCCTCGCGGTAGGCCTGCTCGCGGGGGATGTTCTCGTGGCGCACACCGGGGAGCGCGGCGGCGTAGAGGAAATCGAGCTTGAGATAGGTGTACCCCCAGGCGACGGCCCGCTGGATCACCCCGCGCAGCCAGGCCCGCACCTGGGGGTGAGTGGTGTCCAGCGCGTAGTAGAAGCCGCCCCAGTTGATCCCGGCGGGCACCGGATCGCCCTGGGCGTCCTTCAAGAGCCAGTCGGGGCGTTCGCGGTAGAGCCTCGAGCTTGGCCGCACGATGAAGGGAGCCATCCACAAGCCGGGGATGTGGCCCATCGCCCGGATTTTCCTGGCCATAGCCTGCATCCCCGAGGGGAATTTCTCGTTCGCTTCCCAATCGCCCATGTCCTGCTGCCAGCCGTCGTCGAGCTGGAAGACCTCGAAGGGCAGCCCCTGCAGGCCCTCGAGCACCTCCTGGACCACCGTCTCGCTGATGCCGGTGTAGTAGCTGTACCAACTGCACCAGACCCGGGGTGCAGGGTTCTGCCCGCGCCGACCCAGCCGCTCGGCGAGCATCTGAGCGTAGTGCGCGAAGACCGCGCTTTCGTCGCCGTGGGCCACGTACCAGTCGCCCGCCCCGCTCTCGTAGAAGCCGCGCAGGGCCCGCCCGTGAGCCTCGACCCGGCCGCCGGGGGCCAGGGCCCCCAGCAGCAGCACCTTGCCGTCGGGGGTCTCCACCGCGCCCAGGGCGCTGCCGCCGTGGCGGGGAGAGAGGGCATAGACCGGGTCGTCGGCCTGAGGCCGCCGCCCTGGCGGCTGTATGGGCACGGGCGCTTTGTCCAGCTCGAGCCAACTGGCTAAGCTCCAGCTCTGCCAGCCGTGGCGGTAGAAGCGGGTGGGGGTCTCGGGTTGGTTGAGCTGCACGGTGCCCCCGTGCAGCAGGTAGCCCGTCCCGGCCGCCTGGCTGGACTCGGCCTGGATCTCGAGTTCAAGTCCGGCGAAGATCAGTCGCATTGCTCTCCCCCCAGGGGAACTGTCGTGCCACCAGCGCGGCCAGCGTCAGGGCCACGAAGGGGATCACGCCCATGAAGAAGCGGAAGGCCTCGCCCGCCTGGGTGCCGGGGTTGGCGCCGCTGTAGTAGCCGAACAGCGGCCCCAGCAGGGCGAAGCACAGCCCCAGCAACACCCCCGAGATGCGGGTGATGAAACCGTAGACGCTGTAGTAGATGGCCTCGCGGCGCCGCTGGGTGACGTCGGCGTCGCGGTCGATGATCTCGGCCAGTACGATCTCGCCCAGCACGCTCACCCCGCTGTAGCCCACGGCGAGGAGGCAGCCGATGGCGATGGCGCCGTAGAGGTTGAGGGGCAGGGCGAAGAGCAGGCTGGCCAAGGCGAATAATGTGATCGCCAGAATCCAGCTGGCCTTGACCCCGCGCCACAGGGTGATCCGGGCCCACACCGCCACCAGCGGCAGCGAGAGCACGAACACCGGCCCCAGCAGCAGCGAGGCCTGGCTGTCGGGTAGGCCCAGGGCGTACTTGACGTAGAAGGGGATCCCGGCCTGCAGCAGGCCCAGCACCAGGCTGATCAGGCTCCCGGCGGCGGCGAAGACCCAGAAGGGGCGGTTGCTGAGGGTGATGCGGAAGGCCTCGACCAGCCCCAGGGGCTCGGGGGCCTGGGCTTGGGGGTCCTCGCGGGTGCTGGCGATGGTGAAGCTCACCAGCAAGATCCCCACCACTGCGCAGACCACCGCCATGCCGGTGAAGCCCAACTGCTCCTTGAGCAAAGGCACCAGCACCACCGCCAGCAGCAGCCCCACCACCTGAAAAGCCTGCTTGACCGCGCTGGCCCTGGCCCGGGCGTCGGGGCTGCGGAAGAGCTCGGGGAAGAGGGCGGAGTAGTTGGTCCAGGTCATGGCCGCCGCCGTCTCGAAGAGCAGGATGCCGATGAGGAAGTAGTAAAACAGCAGCCCGCTCTCGCGGATCGCCTCGGGCGGGGAGAAGACCACCACCAGCATCAGCATGTACAGCGGCAGCCCCGCCATCATCCAGGGGCGGCGCCGGCCCAGGCGGCTTTTGGTGCGGTCGGACCAGTAGGCGAAGAAGGGGTCGTTGAAGGCGTCCCAGACCGAGTAGGCGGTGCGCGCCAGCGCCAGCAGCGCGGCCGCGAGCCCCAGGAAGTCGGTGTAGAAGTACCACAGGTACAGCCCGAAGGCCTGCCCGGGGAAGGTCAGGCCCAGCATCCCGATGCCGTAGGTCAGGGGCGTGCCTCTGCTCATAACATTCTCCTCCACGCCTCTCGCACGGCTCGCCAGGTCAGGGGCTCGAACCCGCCGATCACCCGCCGCACCTCGGGGTCCTTGAGGGCCTCGAGGTCGGCTTTGCGCCCCGGCCAGTCCTCCAGGAAGTGGCCCTCCGGGTCGCCGGTGGCGGCGTGGTGGATGAGTTGGTAGACCCCTGGCCCCAGCCGTGAGAGGCTTTGCAAGTACCATTCTCGCCGCTGTTGGGGGGGGATGCCGTAGCCGTCTACCACCACCACCTGGGGCAGCGCGGAGCTGTTGCTCAGCTTCTGTAAGGCGGGGAGGAAGCTTGGCGGTAGGGAGAGTGTCTCGAGGTTGGCCGGAACCAGCGCGGGCAGCCGGTACTCCCGAGCTAGCTTGAGGTAAATTTCGGCCAGGTCGGGGCGCAGCAGCGCGCCCATGTGGGAGTCGATGTGGGTCAGGTCGAAGGCCCGCAGCCCGGCTTCAATCTGAGCCCGCAGCTCGGCTTCGACCTCGGCGGGCTCGAGCTGCTGCCAGGCCGCCTCCACGCTGCTCCAGAAAAACCCCTGGGGGTTGCGCAGGCTTTTCCCCGCGCTCATGGGCCGCAGGGCCAGCGAGTCCTGGCCGCTGGTGAGTGTGAGGTGCACGCCCAAGTCGGGGCCGGACAGCCCCCCCACGCAGCAGCCCATCATCATCACCGAGCCGGTGGGGAGGCCCAACTCGCGGTAGGCCCGGTTTTGGGCCTGGCTCAGCCCCAGGTCGTCGTGATGAACGATCAACGCCCGCTTGCCCTCGAGGCCTAGCTTGCTCCAGAGTTCTCTCACGTCTTCCTCCACGCACTGACCCCGTAGGCTTCTACGGTAGGCCCGCCCAAGACGAACTCGGCGCCTTTGGGAGCGGGAGCGGCCTGGGGGTGGGGTGCGTAGTTGAAGGCGAAGGTGAGCTCGCCGCGCCGCCGAATACGCAGGCCGTCGGGCAGGAGCTGAACTTGGAGGCCAAGGTTGCTCGCCAGACGCCCCAAATAGGCGATGAGAAACTCCTGGCTGGGCCAGAAGGCCAGGTAGTGCAGGTAATTGTTCTGGAAAATCGCGCCCTTGCCATCGGCAAAATTGCCGAGGGGCTCGAGCCGGCTTTCGATCCACTCCCGCCAGATCGATGATCGGTAGCGCTCTCCCTGCCACGCCACCTCGAAGTCCACCCCTGGCCGCAGCGACTCGACCCGCGCCACCTTGATGGGCAGCAGCGCTTGCAGCGGTCCTGGGGGTAGCTCGGGAGGGATGGAGAGCGATTCGGTTTTGGAGCCGGTGCGCGGCCCCAGGACCACAGGGGCCTGGGCAGAGCGCAGGGCCCGCAACGCCTCCTCGCGCACAATGGGCAGGCTGGGCACCACCACCAACCGGTAGCCCTCGAGGCTCCCCCCCGGCCTCACGAAGTCCACGTCCAGGCCGAGTGAGCGCAGCGCCTGGTAGAAGGCCCAGCTCAGGTCGCGGTAGCTGAACTCCTGGCCCTGGGGCAAGGCGCGGTAGAGCCAGTCGGCCTCGTAGTCGAAGACCAAGGCTACTGGGGCTGTTTGGGTTTGGGGCAGAGGGAGGGCTTGCAGCTCCCGCGCCACCTGCTGTGCTTCGAAATAGCCCACGTCGGGCTGGAAGTCGGGGCGGTTGAGGCCGGCGTGGAATTGCTCCTGAGCCTGGGGGAACTGCCGCCAGCGGAAGTAGCTCACCACCTCGGCCCCGTGGGCGATGGCTTCCCAGGTCCACAACCGCACCATGCCGGGGGCGGGGGAGGGGTTGTGGGCCGCCCAGTTGACTGGCCCCGGCTGCTGCTCCATGACCCACCAGCGCCCCTTGACGCCCCGGTAGAGGTCGTGGTGAAAGGCGGCCATGTCGGGGTGGCCGGTGTGGGCGTAGCGCAGCTTGTCCTGTGGGCTCACCGGCAGCACGCCCATGTCGGTGAAGCCTAGCGGGTAGCTGTCCCAGCCCGCCACGTCGAGATCCTCGGCCAGCTTGAAGTGGTCGAAGTCGGGGGTGTAGCCCATGAAGTTGTGGATGATGAAGCGCCCCGGCGAGTGCTGGCGCAGGATCTCGACCTGCATGCGGTTATAGGCTGCGACCTGGTCGGAGGAGAAACGGTAGAAGTCGAGCCAGTGGGAGGGGTTGGCCTCGGTGACGGTGAGGTTGGGCAGCTCGATCTCTTCGAAGCTCTGGTACTCCATGCTCCAGAAAACGTTACCCCAGGCCGCGTTTAGCGCCGTGATATCGCCGTAGCGAACCTTTAGCCACTGCCGGAAGGCCCACAGGTCCTCGGGGCCATAGCTGCGGGTGGTGTCGTGGCAGCCGTACTCGTTGTCGGTTTGCCAGCCTGCGACGTGGGGGTTGGTGCCGTAGCGCCGGGCGAAGAGGGTGACGATGCGGCGGGAGTGCTCGAGGTAACTGCGGCTGGAGAAGCTGTAGTGGCGCCTCGAGCCAAATTTGCGCACCCGGCCCTGGGCGTCGTAGGCCAGGATGTCGGGGTGTTTGTCGATGAGCCACTTGGGGGGGGTGGCGGTGGGGGTCCCCAGCACCACCTTAAGCCCCTCGCGGCCTAGCGTCTGGATGGCCTCGTCGAGCCACTCGAACTCGAGCCGTCCCTCCTCGGGCTCGACGCGGCTCCAGCTAAACTCGCCGATGCGCACGTAGGTCAGGCCCAGCTCCCGCATTCTGCGGGCGTCCTCGGCCCAGCGCTCGCGGGGCCAATGTTCGGGGTAGTAGCACACGCCTAGCATACGGTCCTCACAGGTAGATGAAATAACTCGACGATCAGTCCTTTACCCCTCCCGCTGCGATTCCGGCAACGAACTGCCGCTGCAGGAAGACGAAGAGGATCAGGAAGGGTACCGTCATCAGCACCGCGCCCACCATGATCCCACCCCAGCTCACCCGCGTGAGCCCGATCAGCGAGCCCAGCGCCACCGGGGCGGTGAGGGCGGCCTTGTTGTCGGGCGAGAGCACCAGCAAGGGCCAGAGGTAGTCGTTCCAGGCGGTGAGAAAGAGGATCAGCGAGAGCGCGGCCATGGCCGGGCGCACCAGCGGCAGGGCGATCTGGAAGAAGATGCGCCACTCCCCGGCCCCGTCGATGCGGGCGGCCTCGAGCAGGCTGTTGGGCAGGCTGAGGAAGCTCTGGCGCATGTAGAACACCCCTAGACTGTTGGCCAAGCCGGGCAGCACCACCGCCCAGTAGGTGTTGGTGAGTTTGAACTCGCGGGCGATGAGGATGTACTGCGGGATCACCACCACGAAGTAGGGGATGGTGAGGGTAGCGATGACGACGGTGAACAGCGCACTGCTTCCCCAGAAGCGGAAGCGGGCAAAGGCGTAGCCAGCCAGGCTGGCCAGCAGCACCGAGAGCCCTGTGTAGATGAGCGAGATGACCACGCTGTTGAGCAGCGTGCGCCAAAAGTTGGTGTCGGCATTGAGGTTTTGCAGGTTGGTGAAGAAGTCGCCGCCTGGCAGGAGGGGGGTGGGTGTGCTGAAGATGTCGCGCTCCGGCAGCGTCGAGAAGACGAACATCAACCACAGCGGGGCGAGCCACAGCAGGGCCAAGGGCACCAAAAACAGGTGCAGCCAGATCGAGCGGATAAGTTGCTGGCGGCGCATTCAGTCCCTCCCGAAGAAGCGGAGCTGGATCAGCGAGAATACCGCCGCCAGCAGCGCCACCGTGTAGGCGATGGCCGAAGCGTAGCCGAAGTTGAAGCTGCGGAAGCCCTGCTGGTAGAGGTAGGTGCCCAGCGTCATGGTGGCGGTGCCAGGGCCGGAGTTGGTGATGAGGAAGGGCTCGGTGAAGAGCTGCAGGGTGCCGATGATCGAGAGCACGAAGCAGAACAGCAGCACCGGTCGGATGCCCGGCAGTGTGATCCGCAGGAACTGCTGCCAGGGGGTCGCCCCGTCGATGGCGGCGGCTTCGTAGATGTCCTTGGGGATGCTCTGCAGGCCCGCCAGGATGATGATGGCGTTGTAGCCGGTCCAGCGCCAGGTGACCACCAGGATAATCACGGCCATGGCCGGGCCCGGCGTATACAGCCAATCCACCGGGCCCAGCCCCAACACCTTCAGGCCGGAGTTGAGGGCGCCGAAGTCGGTGTTGAAGATCAGACGGAACACGGCGGAGTAGGCCACCGCGCCCACCACCACCGGGGCGAAGAAGGCGAAGCGGAAGAATGGTCTGAATTTGAGTAGCCGCGAGTTGAGGGCCACAGCCAGCGCAGTGGCAAGGGCCAGCATCAGCGGCACCTGGATGAGCAGGATCAAAAAGGTGTTGCGCAGGGCGTCTTGAAAGGTGGCATCCTGGAGGATGCGCCCCCAGTTGGCCCCGGGGTTCCACGCCCAGGGGAAGGAGCGTGTGTCGAGAAAGGACAGATAGAAGGAGTAGAGGATGGGCCAGGCCCAGAACACACCGAAGATGAGCAGGTAGGGGAGCAGAAAGGTATAGGGGGTCAGGTTCCTCCGCACGGCTCCTCCGCTTAGGAAAAGGGGTGGGGGTAATGCCCCACCCCCTTTACTCGAGGCCTACTTAGCGATGGGCAACCCGGTCGCGGATGAGATCTGCTTGGCGGCGCTGTCCAGGGCTTCCTTGGCACTCTTGAACCGGCCGGATACGTAGTCGGCCTGGACCTTGATCATGATCTGACGGGCTTCTTGGAAGTACTGGGTACCGCGGGCCTGGGGTACGTCGCCCAGGGTGCCGAGGATGGTCTTCCAGATGGCCTGACCGCCCCAGTACTTGCTCGCGGCGTTGACATAGGGGTCCTTGAGGGCGGGCAGGTAGGAGGGCACGAGCCCGTACTCCTTGAGCATGGTCACCTGGCCCTCGGTGGTGGCGAGCGCGTGACGGATGAAGGCCCAGGCGGCGGCCTTGTTCTTGGAGGAGGCGGGCAGGGCCAGGGCCGAGCCGCCCAGGTTGGCCGCGCGCACCCCGCCCTTCTTAGCAGCGGGCATGCGGAAGACGCCCCACTTGCCCTCGAGCTCGGGGGCGTTGGAGCGGATGGTGCCCTCGTACCAGCCGCCGAACATGGCGGTGGCTACCTTGCCAGCCTTGAAGGCCTGGATCTGCTCGTTCCAGCCGCCCTGCATCACCACACCCGCGTCGATGAGCTTCTTGACGGTCTCGAGCGCGCTCACGCAGCCGGGCTTGTTGACGGTTACGCTCTTGGCGTCGTTGGAGAAGTAGAAGCAGCCGTTCTGGTTGGCGAGCATGCGGAACCACTCGTCGTCGGTGCCGTTGGCGATGACGCCCACCTTGGCGCCCGTGGCGGCGACGATCTTCTTACCCGCGGCGATGTAGTCGTCCCAGGTCTCGATGGAGTCGGGGTTGACGCCGGCTTTCTGGTAGAGGTCGCGGCGGTAGAACATCACCACGGGGCCGGAATCCCAGGGCATGGCGTAGGTCTTGTTACCCACTTGGAGCTCGGTCCACTTAAAGGCTGGGAAGTTACCCTTGAAAGCGTTGGCGCTGGGCGCAAGGGTGTTGAGGTCGGTGAAGCAATTGGGGAAGCGCGCCCAGAATACCTCGGCCTCGTTGTTCTCCACCGAGTACACGTCGGGCAGGTCGGTTCCGCCGGCGGCGCAGCCCGAGAGTCCTTTGTCGTAGACTTGCTGGTTGCCCAGGTCCACGACGTTGACCTTGACGTTGGGGTACAGCTTGTTAAAGCTGGGCACCGTGGCCTGAAGCGCCTTGGCCGCGATGTCCCATGACCACACGGTAATTTCGCCACTGATGTTGCCCTGGGCCATTCCCAAACCCGCGGCAACCATCCCTAGAGCCATCCACCGTTTGACCATAAACCCTCCTCCTTATAAACCCCCACGGACGACCCAATCACCGCGGTGCTTGCAACCAGCGAAGGTCGACCTGGGGTTCAGGGGGAGTCTATTCGGCTTTCGATAACTTGTCAATGCCTTTTAATGCTTGCGAAAATGCCCTAGACCGTTACCACCTCGAGCCCCGCCGCACGCAGTTGCTCGAGGTCCTCGCCACGGGCCTTGCGGCTGGTCACCAGGAGGTGAGCGGCCTGCAGGGGAGCGATGCGGGCTGCGGCGACTTGCATGAGCTTGGAGTGGTCGGCCAAAACGATGGACTCGCGGGCCGAGCGCAGCATGGCCCGCTTGATCTCGGCCTCTTGCAGGTTGGTGTTGGTGAGGCCGCGCTCAGGGTGGACCCCGTTGCAGCCGATGAAGGCCTTGTCGGCGTTGATCTCCTGGAGCAGCAGCGTGCCGTAAGGGTTGACCAGGGAGTGCTGCAAAGGCCGCAGGGTGCCCCCGGTGACGATCACGGTTATGCCGGGGTGTGACTCCAGCATGAGGGCGATGTTGAGGGCGCTGGTCACCACCACCACGTTGCGCAACCCCTGGGGAAGGGCTTTAGCCAGCTCGGTGGTGGTGCTGCCTACGTCGAGGATGATGGTCTGGCCGTCTTTGACCAGGCCTGCGGCGTACTGGCCGATGCGCTCTTTCTCGCGGGCGTGCACCTGGCGGCTGGCCTCCAGCGGCAGCTCGAAGCGCTTGCTCTCCGCGGGCACCGCCCCACCCCGCGTGCGCCGCAGCAGGCCGCTGCCCTCGAGGTGCTCGAGGTCGGTGCGGATGGTCACCGTCGATACATTGAAGCGCTCGGAGAGCTCGCTCACGCGAACCTGGCCGTCCCTGCGCAGGATCTCCAGGATCTCCCGGTGGCGCAGCGTGGCTTCCAGAGAGGGCATAGCGAAAGCATACGAAAGTTTGTACAACTTTGCCAAGCCGCGCCCACCGGCGCGCGCTTTTCCGGTATAACCGTGGACATGCTCGTGGACGTGACCACCTCACCTCCACATGCTCTCCCCCTCCGAGCTCAGGCCCTCGAGCGCCGTAGGCGGGGAGTGGTACTGGATCGACCGCCTGGACTGGACTTACGAGCAGTGGCGCCAGTGGGTAGAGCGACCCGAACTCGAGACCTGGGTGGCCTACTTCCAGGACACCCCGGCGGGCTACTGCGAACTCGAGCGGCAGGGCGAGGCCGTCAACATCGCCTATTTCGGCCTGATTCCCCGCTTCATTGGTCGGGGCATCGGCGGGGTGCTGCTCACGCGCTGCCTCGAGCGCGCCCGGGCCATGGGCGCTAAGCGCCTGACGGTCAACACCTGCACCCTCGACGCTCCCTGGGCGCTGGCGAGCCACCAGGCTAGGGGGTTCAGGATTTACCGCCAGGAAACGGCTGCCAAAGAACTTCCCGATCGTCCGATAGGACCTTGGCCGGGCTCGAGGCCCTAACCCTGCTCGTTTGCCAACCGGCGGGCGAGGGTGTGCTCTGAAGATAGCTTCTAATTCTTATCCGTAAGGCCGTTTTCGATGTTCATGAAAGCCTGAGGGGCATCGCCACAAGCTTCATAGAACATGAAGAAGGGGTCACGGGTGAAGCACTCGGCGTTGGGGGGATTGGAGGTGGAGAAGCTGAAACCGGGCTTGAGGTATTGGCGCACCGCGGCGGGATCGGAGGCCGAGAGCAGCTTTTTGCCGTAGATGTCGGTGTAGAACACACCGGTAGCGGCGGCTTGAGCGGCATTGACCCCCAGGCCTGGGGCGAAGGCAAACAGGCGCATTTCGCCGGTGTTCTGGCCGATGCGCATGAGGTCGGTGGCGGCGGAACAGCTGTGGGACTTGCAGGCGGTGATGGGGTTGACGGTGTCGAAGGTGAGGCCGGCGGTGTTGAGCCCGATGATCAGGCCGCGTCCGTCGGAACGCCAGGGTTCGTAGCCGTTGAGGTCGGGGTAGACCTTGAGCTTGCGCTCGCCGGTGGTGTCGCTGAGCTGGCCTGGGGCGGGGACACCTGGGGGACAGGAGGCGTCGAGGGGGGAGTCGGTGTTGTTGTCGGTGGCTGGACCAAAGTCGGCCAGTAGGTTGAGGTCGGCCATGATCTCGCCGGTGGCCTTGTGGGCGATGACTACCTGCAGGCTGTGGAACCGGCGACAGATGCGGCCGGCGCCGCCGGTGCCGAAGTGATGCACGAAGAGGATGCGGTAACCGTCGCGCTCCCAGACGTAGTTTTTGAAGCCGGGGTTAGGCTCGGGGAGGGTGCCGTTGGCGTGGAGGGGGTCACGGCTGCTGAGGTAGCCATAGGCGGGTTGGAAACCGGGCTTGAGGAGGCTGGGGTCGGAGCCGTGGTCGTGACCGAAGTAACACCAGTAGACGGGGTCTACTTGGGGGTGCCAGGTGGGGTAGGTGCGCCCGTCAGGGCCGGTGGTGAGGTAGAGGTCGTGGACCCATGAGGGACAGGGTTTGTTGGGCTCTGCCGCGGGGGTGCCTCGTTGGGTGGGGGCGGGGGAGGGGGTGCCGTCCTTTTCGGCGAAGAGCAGCAGATAGGTGTAGAGGTTCTGGGCCTGGCTGGCTCCGGGGTCGTAGACCGAGCCGAGCTGGACGGTCTGGCCGGCGGGGAAGTTCTTGGTGTAGACGGGGCGGTCGGCGTTGTTGATGCGCACGGTACCCTGGGGACTCCAGTTGTTCTTCAGCCAGGCGGGTACCTTGCTGGGGTCGGCCCGCCAGACCACCGCCAGGCGGGCCTCGCGGTTGAGGGTGAGGTTGATGAAGGTGGGCTTGTCGTACTGCCAGACCGAACCGTGCTTGCCGCCGTTGGGCGGAAGGAGTACGTCCCAGCCCTGGAAGCCGCCGGCGTTGTTGATGGTCCAGTTGCCCTGGGCGTCGCTGAGGGTGTTGTTGGTGGTGAACTGACGGGGGCGGTAGACCATGTCCTCTACTGCGGGCTGGTCGCCCTCAGGGCTGCTCTGCAGCCACTGGTAGCTGCGCAGCAGTGTGGGGGTGCTACCTCCCGTGGGTGGGGGTGGGGAGGAGGCGGTGAGGGTGAGGGTAAAGGGGGCGTCTTTGCTGGTGCCTCCCGCAGTGCCCCTGACCCTCAGGCTGTAGGTGTTGGCCTGAACTGTGCTGGCCACGCTTATGGTGAGGGTACTGCTGCTTTCCGTGCTACTGGCGGGGTTGAAGCTGGCGCTGATGCCAGCGGGCAGGGCGCTGCCGTTTGAGCTTTCCAAGCTCAGGCTGACCGCGCCGGTGAAGTTGTTGCGCACGATGCTCACCTCGGCGGTGGTTGTGACTGAGCCGCTGGTGGGTAGCTCGAGGCTGCGACTGGAGGGGTTGACACTCAGGCTGAAACTGCCGGGCTGGGGTTTCTCCTGCACGGTGAGGCTGAGGTAGCCATACTGGATTTGGTTGCCCGCGCTTCCCTTGATTTGCAGATCGTAGGTTCCAACGAGGGCGTCACCCGAGACCTCGAGGCTAAGGACGCTGCTGCCGCCGCTGGCCACGCTGGGGTTAAAGCCATAGCTAATCCCGCTTGGCAAGCCGCCCCCGCCCTTTTTTTCCAGGCTGAGGCTGACCGCCTCGCTGAAGCCGCCGTGCCGTTCGATGTTGAGTGTGATGCTTTTCTTTTCGCCCTGGACGAGAGTGAGGTGACTATCCGCAGCCGAGAGGGAGAGGGCGAAGGAGGCATCGGGGCTTTGCTGCGTGACGCAAGCCGTCATCACCAGCACGAGGGCAAGAAGGGGAAGGGGCTGCTTCACGGATTGAGTTCTCCTTGGGGTCAGGCGGCGGCTCTCAGGCTGCCGCAAGACCCATACCCATACATTGAAGCATGAGACCTGAGCGCTAAGCTTGAAGAGGGCCTAAAGTGGCCTTTAGTTCAGGATGGAACTCACGCTCGCGGTGCCCAAGCTCGAGACCTATTCTCCCCAAAGCGGGATCGGGCGGGTGCTGAGCAATTTGCGGGCGGGGTGGGGAGAGCGCGTGCGGGTGGTGGGGGCGGCCTACCGTAGCTTGCCTCTGCCGCTGCTGCGTAACCGGCCCATTGGGGTGCGGCTGGAGCAGCCCGCCGACTTGGTCCTGCTGCCCCAGCTCACCGGAGCCGAGGCTCTGCGCGACACCGGAGGTTTACCGGGGGTGGTGATCGTGCACGACATCGGGGTGGTGGACTTTCCCGGCGACCGAGGCACGCTCGGTTGGTGGAGCCACGAAAGCGTGAAGGCCAGCTTTTACGCCTTGCGCAGGGCCAGCCGAGTGATCGCCGTCTCGGAGTTCACCCGCGGGCGCTTGCTGCACCACCTGCCCCAGCTCGAGGGCCGGGTGGAGGTGGTACTCAACGGCGTGGACCCGACTTTCCTCGAGCCCGGCCCCACCCCCGAGCAAGCCCGTGAGCGCCTGAGTGACCACCTGGGGCGCGAGCTGAGGGGAGCGCTGGTGCTCTACGTGGGTACTGAGCTGCCGCGCAAGAACCTGGGCCTGCTGCTACGGGCTTTCGCCAGAACCCGAAAGGACTTCCCTGAGGCTGTGCTGCTCAAGGTCGGGGGGGCTGGCGGTCCCCGCTGGCGCGAGCAGACCCAGGCCCTGCTGCGCGAGTTGGCTCTGCGGGAGGGGCAGGACGTGCTCTTTCTGCAGGGCGTGGACGACGCGATGCTGCGATTGGCCTACTCCGCCGCCGACGCGGTGGCGCTGCCCAGCCTCTACGAAGGCTTTGGCCTGCCTGCCCTCGAGGCCCTGGCCTGTGGAACCCAGGTGCTGGTGACCGATTGTGCGGCCTTGCCCGAGGCGGTGGGGAGGGTGGGGGTGGTGGTCGAGCCGCAGCTCGAGGCCTTCGCCGCGGCGCTGGGGCGTCTGCTGGCCACCCCACCCACCCAGGAATGGCGCCAAGCCGCCCGCGATCACGCCTGCCAGTTGGCCTGGCCCAGCCGGGCCGAGGCCTATCTGGACATCATTCGGCGGGTGGCTGGCCGCGCCTAGCCTGGGCCGAGCCTACCGGCCCACCGAATGCCCCCGAGCAGGTGGGCTAAGAACCTGGGGTCACCGTAGTCGGCCTTGTCGGAACCGAGGTTGGTGTACCACGAGCGCCCGCCGTCGTAGGGGTGATACCAAGCCATGGGGTGGTCGCCGCCCATGGTACCCCCGTCCACGTAGCCCTCGTCGAGGTTGAGCAACACGCTGACACCGTTGGTTTTGGGATTGGCGTCGAAGTTATAGGCCTCGGTCTCGAAATACCACGGGCTGGGCAGGCCCTGGGTGGAGGGGTGAGAGCCGTCCACCACCGTTAGCTTGAGGCTGGCCGCCCGGATTTCGCTGGCAAACTTGGCCCCCACCAGCTTGACGTACCAGGGCCAGTCGGTCAGGGTATCCGCGGCGCTGTGGATCCCTACGAAGCCCCCACCCGATTGAATGTACTGTTGGAAGGCGGCTTGCTGAGAGGGGTCCAGCACCTTGCCTTGGGTGTTGAGGAAGATTACGGCCTTGTACTGGGTTAGGTTGCCGGGGGTGAAAGCTGAGGGGTCTTCGGTGGCATCCACGGCGAAACCGTTTTGGTCGCCGAGCTGGCGGATGGCGGCGAGGCCATCGGGGATGGAGTCGTGGCGGAAGGACTCGGTCTTGGAGAACACCAGCACCCGGCCGGAGGCGCTGTTGGCGGCCTGATTCTCCATGAGCACGACAGGGCCGCTACCGAAGCAAGCTTCGGGCTCGGGGCAGACGTGGCCGAAGATGTCGTAGTCTCCGTCGTTGCCGACATCGGCCACGCGGGTCTGGTGCAGCCCTTCGCTGGCGATGACCCTGGCCTCCCACTGGCCTGACCGGTTGAGCCAGACGAACAGACGCTTGTGGCCACGGAACTCCGAGCCCACCACGTCCAGGCGGCCATCCCCATCCATGTCCACCGCGTCCAGACTGTGGATGCTGTCGACGTCACTCTGGATGGGGTGCTCGAGCCAGCCCCCATCGTCACGGGGATCGGCGGGAGCCTCGAACCAGGCCACCTCCCCCCGCTGCTCGGAGGGGGAGAGGATCGCGTCCAGCCTTCCATCGGCGTTGAGGTCGACCAGCTTCACCGCGGCGTACTGGGGCCAGCCTGGAGCGAAGCTGTGCTTGACCCAGTTGCCGCTGGCGACGTTGCCGGCGGGATTCTTCATCCAGATGCCGCCCACGGCCAGGTCTGGCCAGCCGTCCTGGTCGAGGTCGCCCACGTCCAGGCCGTTGCGGCCATAACCGGGGTCGATGTCAAAGGGGCTCCACTGGGACTTGCTCTGCTGCAGGAACACGGTGATCACGGTGTCGCTTTCTCCGCGCATGATCACGTCGGGCTTGCCGTCTTTGTTGAGGTCGGCTACCACGATGTCGTGGGTGCCGGCGTTGCCCAGGGGGTGCTTGAGCCAGGTGCTTCCCGAGCCGTTGTTCTCATACCAGTTGCTGCCGACGATGAGGTCTAGGTCGCCGTCGGTGTCGAGGTCGGCCACTGCGCTGCCACTCTGGCTGCGGATGGAGGGGTCGATGGTGTGCTTGCTCCAGCCCGGAGCCTGGTACCACAGCAACTCGGCGTTGTCCCCGCCGATGATCAGATCGGGCAGTCCGTCGCCGTTGAGGTCGCCGATGCTCTTGATCCAGGCCGACTGGGGGCTTTGGGCGTCGATCTGGACCCGGCGAAAGCTGAGGCCGCCGGTGGGGGGAGGGGGGCTGTAGTTCAGGCTCACCGAGGCCGAGCCCCGGGTGTCGGTGGTGTTGTAGGCATAGACGGTGAGGGTATTGCCACCCTTTTGGAGGCCGCCGAGGTTGAAGCTGAAGGGAACGATCTTGCCGCTGGTGATGCCCACGCTCCGCTCGAGGCCGTCGTTGAGCTGGTAGGTCAGGCGGCTGATCCCCCTCGGATCGAGGGCTTCTCCCCGTACCTGGATCTGGCTCGAGGACACCACGGAGCCGTTGACGGGCTGCTCGATCCTGACTTGCGGAGAAGCCCCGCCTTCTTGGCTGCACGCCGCCAGCAGGAGAAGCAACCCCGCCAGCGTACAAAAGGCGATCTTCTGTGCTGATTTTGGTATAAATCCCATGGAGCCTCCGTGAGGCAGCAGCTAAGAACACATAATTCTGCGGGATTTTCCTCAGGACTTTAGAAGCCTCTAAAGCTTTGTTTATCTACCCCTGACCCTTTGGGCTGCCTCGACCTTGCTTCGCAATGGTCGTGTGTGCGGTAGGGCCTCTTCTCAACCTGCTAAAAACTGGTATGCTTACAGCACATCACAACTTAGGCCGCAGCGGAAATTGGTCCGTGCTTTCAATTCCGTCAGCGGCACAGCAGGGAGGGATGCATGAAAGCGACCCGCAGGCAGGTTCTCAAGGCAGGATTGGCGGCTTCCACGGTATTTTCGCCCCTAGCGATCAGCCTGGCGCAGAGCCGACCGCTGAAGATGGCGGTGCTCTATCCGCTCACCGGGCCCTTCGCCTTCGCCGGGCAGGCGGGTCTCGAGGGCCTGCGCGACGCTACCGACTACTTCAACGAGGTGCGCGGTGGAGTGGGCGGGCGCAAGGTCGAGCTGATCGTGGAGGACACCGGCTACGACGTCTCCAGGGGAACGGCGGCCTTCAACCGCATCATCTCGCGTGAGCGCGAAGACGAGCTACTGTTCGTCTACGGTGACTCCACCGGTCTCTCCAAGGCTCTGGCTCCCGAGATTGCCCGGCTGCAACTGCCTTACACCGCGACCTCCTTCTCCACCGAGCTGGCCGATCCCAAGACCTACCCCACCATTTTCGTCTTCGGACCCACCTACAACGACATGATGGCTGCCCTCTTGCAGCAGATCCGCCGCACCAAAGGCAAGGCTAAGGTCGCGCTGGTCTACTCCAACTCAGAGTTTGGCAAAGACCCCATTCCCTACGTCAAGGAGCAAGCTCCCAAGCTGGGCATGGAGATCGTGGCCGAGGAGGTTACGCCACTGGCGGTGCCCGACGCTACCGCGCTGGCGCTGAAGCTACGTCAGGCCAACCCCGACTTCGTCATCTGCCACGGCTACGTGCTCACCGTCGAGCCGGTGCTGCTGAGGGCTGCACGGGAGCAGGGCATGAAGTCCATCTTCATGGGCACCTACTATTCCGCCGAGCTGGCCTTGATGCAGCGGGCGGGGGCTGCCGCCGACGGCTTCATCGTGGCTTACCACAACCCCTACTGGTACGACAACCTGGCCGCAGGCATCGACCAGCTCAAGAAGTTTCGCGCCAGCAAGGGCAAGGACAACAGCTACAAGACCACCTACTACGTGGGGGCTTACACCTCCTGCTCGGCCATCTGGGAGGCTTACCGCCGTGCCGGGGCTGCGGGCAAGCTCAACCGCGCCGGGGTGGTGGAGAGCCTCAACAACATGGGCGATTGGGATACCGGTGGCCTGATCCGCTCGATGCGCTTCGTCAACCACCGCTTGCCCTACACCAAGCTCTACCGGGCCAACGTCAAGAGCGGCCGCTTCGATGCCATCACCGACTGGGTGACCCTGGCCTGATGGACCTGTCCCTCCTGCCGCAGTTCCTCATCACCGGCCTGTCCACGGGGGCTCTGTATGCCCTGATTGCGCTGGGCTTCGTGCTGGTCTACCGTGCGACCAGCGTGGTCAACTTCGCCATTGGCGAGTTCTTGCTGGTGGGGGCCTACCTGGTCTACACCTTCAACGTTCCACCCTTCAACTTCCCGCTGCCCCTGGCGATGCTGACGGCCCTGCCGGCGGCCTTCCTCTTCGGCCTGCTCATCGAGCGCGGCTTCGTGCGGCCTTTGCTGGGTCGCAACGTGGTGGCGGTGATCATGGCGACCATCGGCCTGGTGGCGACGCTGGACGGGACGGCCCAACTGGTCTGGGGAGCCGACCAAAAAGCCTACAACGGCGCTCTGCCGGGCCAGCCCATCATCCTGGGCAGCCTGGTGCTCACCGCCCGCTCGATATGGGGCATCGCGGTGGGGATTGGGGTGGCGCTGCTGCTCATCGCCCTGCTGCGCTACAGCCGCTACGGGGTGATGATCCGCGCGGTCTCGGAGAGCGAGACCGCGGCGCTGGCGCTGGGCATCAACGCGCCGCGCATGGTGGGCATCGTCTGGGGGCTCTCGGCGGCCCTGGCCGCGCTGGGCGGGGCGTTGCTGGCCTCGGCCAGCGGACCGGGTTTTCACGTGGTCGCGCTGGGGTTGATGGTCTTTCCGGTGGCCATTTTGGGCGGCATGGACTCGGTACCGGGCGCGGTGGTCGCCGGGCTTCTGCTGGGGGTGGTGCAGGCGCTTTCGACGGCCTACCTCGAGGGCTCCCTCCCCGGCATCACCGAAGCCATCCCCTTTGTGATCGTGCTGCTGGTGCTGCTGCTGCGCCCCTATGGCCTCTTCGGCCAGAGCCGCATCGAGCGGGTTTAGCGCACGGGAGGCATGGAGTGGCACCGACTACGACCCGAAGGGCAGGCACGGGGGCCTGCCCCTACACCCGGTTTCTGTTTTCGGCTATCGGCTACCGACATCTTCATCTTCCCGCGTACGACGTACGACGTAAGACCTGGCCATGACCCCCCTCAGTGTCGAAAACCTCAAAGTGGTCTACCGGGGCGTGATCCTCGCCCTCAACGGCGTCTCGCTGCGGGCCGAACCCGGCGAGGCGGTGGGCCTCTTGGGCCCCAACGGCGCGGGCAAGAGCACGCTGGTGCGGGCCATCGCCGGGCTGTTGCACCAGTACGAGGGCCGGGTGCTCGACGGCAAGATCACCTTGGGCGGGCAGGATATCACCCACGCCTCGGCCCTCAAGGTGACGGCGCTGGGGCTTACGCCGATCCTCGAGGGTCGCCCGGTGTTCCGCTACCTCAGCGTGCTGGAGAACCTCACTGCCGCTTCCCACAAGCTCTCCCCGGCGCGGGCCAGGGCCCTCACCGAGGAGGTCTTTGCCCGCTTTCCCCGTCTCTACGAGCGGCGGCGCGAGCAGGCTGGCTACCTCTCGGGCGGGGAACAGCAGATGCTCCTGCTGGGCATGGCCCTGCTCACCGAGCCCAGGGTGCTGGTGGTGGACGAGCCCAGCCTGGGCCTGGCCCCCAGGATGGTCGAGGAGGTCATGCGGGTGCTGGGCGAGCTGCGGCGGGAGAAGGGCCTGACCTTGATCCTCGTCGAGCAGAACGCCCGCGCCGCCTTCAGCCTGGTTGAGCGGGTGTATGTGCTCGAGCAGGGCCGTGTAGCCTTCGAGGGCAGCACCCAGGCCGCGCAGAGCGACGCCGACGTGATGGAGTTCTACCTTGGCGCCGGGGCCTCCGGCGGCTTCGCCGAGGCCAAGCGCTACCGCAGGAGGAAGAGGTGGGTGTGAGTATGACCAAGGTCTTACGCCTTACGTCTTGTACACGCCGGCTACGGAGTCCGGGGGTACGGGCGGGCCGGCTTTCCGCTGTACTACGATGTTCCTACAGGAGGGCCCCATGACCCCCATCCTCGAGGCCCACGACCTGGCCCTGGCCTTCAAAGGGGTGCGGGCCCTCAACGGGGTCAGCTTCGCGGTGAACCCCGGCGACTTCTTCGCGGTCATCGGGCCCAACGGCGCGGGCAAGACCAGCCTGCTCAACGTGCTCTCGGGGCTCTACCGGCCCCAGCGGGGCACGGTGCGCTTTTTGGGAGAGGACCTGAGCGGGGTCTCACCGCAGGAGCGGGCGCGGCGGGGGCTGGGTCGGACGTTTCAGAACCTCGAGCTCTTCCGGGGCATGAGCGTGCTGGACAACGTCAAGCTGGGGGCCGAACTGGCGGTGGGGGCCTATGGGGCCCTGACCCCCGATGCCCGCAAGGAGTGGGTCATCCGCCGCTGGGCCGAGGAAGTCCTGGACTACCTGCACCTCGCCCCGCACCGTCACAAGCACGCCGGGGCGCTGCCCTACGGCCTGCAGAAGCGGGTGGAGGTGGCCCGCGCCCTGGCCGGCAAGCCCAAGGTGCTGCTGCTGGATGAGCCCATGGCCGGGCTCTCGCTCGAGGAGAAGCAAGACCTTGCCCGCTTCCTGCTCGACGCGCGGCGGGAGTGGAGGGTGACGCTGGTGTTGGTCGAGCACGACCTCAAGGCGGTGCTCGAGCTCTCCACGGGCGTGCTGGTGATGTCGTATGGCGAGGTGCTCTACCTGGGCGAACCCGGCGGGGTGCGCGACAACCCGCGGGTGGCCGAGGCCTACCTGGGGAGGTCGGCTTAGATGAAGGGGACGCTGCTGGAGGCCCTGGCCCGCCGGGCCCAGAGCACCCCCGACCTCCCGGCTCACCGGGTCAAGCGCTACGGGGTGTGGGAGACCACCACCTGGGCGCAGTTCTGGGACAACGTGCAGCGCTTGGCCGGGGGGATGACGCAGTTGGGCCTCGAGCCGGGCGGGGTGCTGGCCCTGTTGGGGCACAACGCGCCGGAGTGGGTCACCGCCGAGCTGGCTGCCCAGGCCCTGGGGGCCATGCCCATGGGCATTTACGCCGACGCCATGCCCGAGGAGGTGGCCTACTTCCTCGAGTTCACCGGTGCCCAGGGCATCGTGCTCTCCGACGAGGAACAGCTCGACAAGGTGCTGCCCCACCTGCACCGATTGCGCTTCGTGGTGGTGTGGGAAGAGGCGGGGATGAGCCGCTACTGGAACGAGAAGGTCCACCCTCATTCCCGCGTGATCGCGCAGGGTGAAAGGCCTGAAGCCCGGCAGGCCGTGCAGGCGGCCCTACAGAAGATCGGCCCGGACACCGTGGCCCTGCTGGCCCCCACCTCCGGTACCACCGCCCGCAGCAAGCTGGCCATGCTGACCCACGCCCAGCTCGAGGCCGGCTACCACGCGGTGGACCACTCGCTCGAGCTGCGGGGCGGCGAATGGGTCTACAGCTACTTGCCCCTGCCCTGGATCGGCGAGCAGATGCTCTCGGTGGTGCAGGCCGTTCTGGGCGGGGTGGTGCTGCACTTCCCCGAAGACCCCTCCACCTCCATCCTCGACATCAAGGAGGTGCAGCCCGACTTCTACCTGGCCCCCCCGCGGCTGTGGGAGGAGGCCTTGGCCACCGTGCGCAGCCGCATGGAGGACGCTCACTGGCTCAAGAAAGCCGTCTACCGCTGGGGTATGGGCGTGCTGCTCAAGGCTGCCGAACTCGAGTTCCGCGGCGAGCGCGTCGGGTTTGGCTTGGACCTGGCTCGAGCCCTCGCCTACCCGCTGGTGGCCCGCCCCATCCGGGCGCGGCTGGGCCTGGCGGCTTGCCGGGTGGCGGTGACCGGGGGTGCGCCGCTGGGGCCGGAGGTCTTCACCTTCTACCGCGCGCTGGGCCTGGACATCCGCCAGTACTACGGCCAGTCCGAAACCGCCGCCAACACCTGCGCCCACCGCGCAGGCGATGCCCCGCCCGAGACCGTGGGGCCGCCTTTGACCAACACCGAGGTGCGCATCAGCGAGGAGGGAGAGATCCAGGTGCGGGGGCCGCAGGTCTTCGCGGGCTACTTCGGCAACGAGGCCGCCACCCGCGAGGCCTTCACCCCGGATGGCTGGTTTCGCACGGGAGACGCCGGCTTCTTCGACGAGCGCGGGCACCTGGTGATCCTGGGCCGGCTGAAGGAGGTGGGGGCGCTCGCCAGCGGCACCCGCTTCTCGCCGCAGTTCCTCGAGAACCGCCTGAAGTACTCCCCCTACATCCGCGAGGTGGTCATCATCGGGGATAAGCGCCCCTACGTCACCGCGCTCATCGAGCTCGACCCTGAGAACACCCAGAACTGGGCCCGCCGCCGCGGCCTGGCCTTCACCACCTACCAGAGCCTGGCCGCCCGCCCCGAGGTCTATCGCCTGATCTGTGAGGAGATCGCCCAGGCTTCGGCCTCGCTGCCCGAGGAGCTGCGCGTGCGCCGCTTCGCCATACTGCCCAAGGAACTCCACCCCGACGACGACGAGGTCACGCGCACCCGCAAGGTCAAGCGCAAGACCGTTGAGGAGCGCTACGCCGCGCTCATCGCTGCGCTCTACGAGGGCAGGGAGGAGGCCCGACTCGAGCTCCCCATCCGCTACCTCGAGGGCGAGGGTAAGCTCGAGGCCGCCGTCGCCATCGCCGAGGTGGGGAGGTAGCTATGTTTTTCCAACTCTCCCAAAGCCTCACCGACCGCTACAGCCGCACCTTTGCCCGCACCGTGCGGGCTACCTACCGTCAGGACGAGGCCTACGCCAGCACCCCTCTGGGGCGCTTGTGGCTGTGGAGTGCGCTGGTGTTGCTGGTGCTGCTGCCGCTTTTCCTGCCACCTTACCCCATGTACGTGGCGGTGCTCATCGCCATCGCCTCCATCGGGGCGCTGGGGCTGCACCTGCTGGTGGGCGGGGCTGGCCAGATCTCGCTAGGCCACGCCGCCTTTGTGGGCATCGGGGCCTACACCGCCTCGCACCTGGCCGGCCCCCTGGCGGCGGTGGGCATCCTGCTGGGTGGGGTGTTGGCGGGCCTGATCGGCATCGTGCTGGGCCTGCCCTCGCTGCGCATCAAGGGCACCTACTTGGCCATCGCCACCCTGGCCCTGCAATTCCTGGCCGATTACGTCTTCAAGCGCTGGGAGGGGGTCACCGGCGGTATTCGCGGGCGCACCCTGCCCCCAGCCGAGTTCTTGGGCATCTCCATGCCCAATGCCGATGCGCTGTGGTATCTGGTGCTGTTCTTCGCCATCCCGCTGTTCTTCTACGCCAAGCGCCTGCTCTCGACCCGCGCAGGCCGCCTGTGGTACGCCGTGCGCGACAACGACCTCTCGGCCCGGCTCTCGGGCGTGGACCTCACCCGCGCCAAGCTCACCGCGTTTGCCATCTCGGCCTTCTACGCCGGTATTGCCGGGGGGCTTCTGGCCAACCTCTACAAATCCATCACCCCGGAAAATTTTGTGCTCACCTTCAGCATCCAATACCTGGCCATGGTGATCGTGGGTGGAGCCGGGACCGTGCTGGGCGCGGTGCTGGGAGCAAGCTTTATCGTGCTGATCCCCGAGGTCCTCAACGCCATCGTGGGGGCTTTCGGGCCGCAGTTCGCCCCTTCCTTCGCCGCTTGGCGCAACGTGGCCTTCGGGGCGCTGATCTTACTGTTTTTGATCCTCGAGCCCCTGGGCCTGGTGGGCTTGTGGGGCCGCATCCGCGACTACTTCCGCACCTGGCCGCTGCCGTACTGATGGAGCACGGCGGGCGCCGCCCTTCCGACTACCGACCCTCGACCGCCTCGAGCCGCCGCCTGAGTTGCTGGGTGAAGGCCACCAGCCACAAACCCCCCACCCCCAACAAAGCGGCCAGGTCGCTCCAGAGCAGGCCGCGATCGAAGGAGGGGATCACCGTCCAGGTGTGGTCCACCAGCCGGAAGGCCACGATCCAAAGGGCTACGTAGAAGAGCACGCGCGGGTTGCGCTTGGGGGGGTTGGTGAGGAGGGCTAAGAACGGCAGGAGAAACTGACCCAGCAGCAGCGCGACGGCCACCCCACCCCAAAAGCCCTCGCTGCGGGGCACGTAGTACTCGACCTCGTGGGGAAAGTTAGCACCCCAGACGATGATGAAGGTGGTCAGGGCTAGGTAGATCCAGATGATGCTGAAAGCCAGCATCAGGTTGGCCTGGTTCTGCAGGTTCTTGCGGACCAGGAAAGCCGCCACCGCCGGGGTGCGGGTGGCCAGCATCGCCGCGAAGGCCAGACCGCCCAGGGTATGGCCCACCGCGAAGAGCGCGCCGTAGGAGGCGGAGTAGAAGTGGGGCTCCAGCCCCATCAAGAGGTCGAAGGCTCCGAAGGTGGTCACCACGACGAAAAGGGCCAAGCCCCAGGCCGCGGTCTCGGTGCGCTTTTGCACCAGGGCCGCCTCGGCAGTGCGCCCCCAGCCCACCAACCGCCCGGCTACGAAGCTCCAGAACAGGAAGTAGACAGCCATGCGTACTGTGTAGAAGAGGGGGTTGTTGTAAGGTTGGCGGTGTTGCAGCAGGGGATCGGCAGCTACCTTTTCAGGCTGCGCCCAGGGGTAGAGCTCGGGCAGGGTGATCAGGATGGGGAGGGAGAGCACGGCCAGGTAGGGCAGGGTCAGAACGGAGGCCTCGAGGAAGGGCTGCAATGCCTGCCCCCAATGACTTTTCATCAGATGGTGCAGCAGGAGCACCGAAAGCGTGCCCAGGGTAAGGGCCAGGAAGAAGCTGTAGCCGTAGAGGTAGGACTGGGCTGCCCCGGGAACGCCCAGAAAGTAGCTCACCAACAGGACCAGCAGACCCAGCGCCCCCAGGCCCAGGCCCAGGCGCTCGGCCATTGAGCCACGTCTAACGCTTCGTTGCACGGGTACCTCCTGGACACTGCGCCCCTTGCTCCTGCAAGCAGTCTTTGATGTAGGCCACCGCCGCCCAGCGATCGGCCTCGAGGATGCGCGAGGCATAACCCATCATTCGGCCAAAGCCGTTGGTAGCCGCCAGGAAGAAGTAGCCGGGCGGGCTTTGCCTGAGGCGCTCTTGCAAGAAGGAGGGGGGTTGGGGGAAGCCGCGCTGCACCGCCACCCCGTCACCCTCGCCCTTCAGGCCGTGACAGACTGCGCAGAAGCTCTCGTAGACTACCTTCCCTCGGGCCAGGTCCACCGGGATGGGCACCTGGGTCAGGGGCCCCTGCGGACCCAGGCCGCTGCTGTAGCCGGGGGTGGGCTCGAGGCTCCCTTGGGCCACGGTGCCCGCCGGGGGTGTGCGCCCGGTGGCTCCGTCGGCGAAGACCTCGCTTTGGGAGAAGGCCTTGCCCTTGGGCTGTTCCCACATCCAGCTGCAACCGCCAAGCAGGAAAAGGGAGGCGCAAAAGGCCAGGCGCAACACGCCCGGCGCCGAGCGTCGAAGGCTAAACGTGGGTTGTGCACGGGCTCCCTCGACCCCCGGTGTGTGCATGGCATTTGCTGTTGGGTCTAGAACGCTCAATCCCGCACCTCCTCTACCGCTGCCCCGAGTTCCTCCAAGAAGCGCCGGGTCTCGCTCAGCTCGAAGCGGGGATCGCGGGCTTCCACCACCAGCACGAAGCGGTCCACCAGCGCCCGCCGGTATCCCCGCGTGCGGGTCACCGGATGGTAGGACAGCGGCAGGCCGTTCAGAGCCAGGAGGGTCACGAAGAGGCCCAGGGTAATGCTCAGGATGGTCAGCTCGAAGGTGATGGGGATGTAGGCTGGCCAGGCCAGTAGGGGCTTGCCGCCGATGTTGAGCGGGTAGGCTGCGACCTGCACCCACGCTTGCAGGGCAAAGCCGCCGATGGCCCCGAGGGCGCCCAGGGTGAAGGCGATCCAGGGGATGCGCTCGTCGCGCGTGCCCAGGGCATCCACCAACCCCTCCACCGGGAAGGGGGTGTAGGCCTCGAGGTAGCGATAGCCGGCCGCCCGCACCTTAGGCACCGCGTCCAGAAGGTCCTCAGGAGTCTCGAAATATGCCGCCAGGCCATGGAGCATGGTTCACCTCGGGGTGTGGGGGTCTTGTCCGTCCCGATGGGGAGGCGATCCCCCCTGCTTGTCGTGGCGGTGGAAGCGCAACTTGTGCAGCAGGTGCAGCATCTCGGCTACCGCGATGGGGGGGAAGAAGCGGATGAAGAGGGCGATGCCAAAGAGGAAGAACCCTAGCGTCCCCAGGTAGAGGCTCCAGTCCACCCAGGTGGGATGGTAGAGGTGGGCGCTGCTGGGTAGATAGTCGCGCGAGAGGCTGATGATCACGATCACGAAGCGCTCGAGCCACATGCCCACGTTGGCCAAGATCGAGACGATGAAAAGCACCCAGAGGTTGTGCCGGAAGCGGGGGAACCACATGAGCTGGAGGACCCCCACGTTGATGAGCATCATCGCCCAGTAGTACGGGGCATAGGGGCCCGAGAAGCGCCAGAGCTGCTGCCTTATCTCGAAGGGTTCGCCCGAGTACCAGGCGATGAAGATCTCCAGCAGGTAGATGTAGGCCACCCCCAGCCCGCTGGCCAGCATCACCTTGGCCATCCAGTCCAGGTGGCGGTTGGTGACCACGTCCTCGAGGCGGTACCACTTGCGCAGGGGGATGATCAGCGTCAGGGCCATGGCGAAGCCGGAGTAAATGGCTCCCGAGGCGAAGAAGGGCGGGAAGACGGTGATGTGCCAGCCGGGGATCACCCCGTAGGCGAAGTCCAGGCTCACCACCGAGTGCACCGAGATCACCACCGGCGTCGCCAGGCCCGCCAACAGCACGTAGGCTGCCCGGTAGCGGTGCCAGTGGGTGGCGCTGCCGGTCCAGCCCAGGGAGAGCACCCCGTAGAGAATGCGAGTAAAGCGGCTCTGGGCGCGCTCGCGCAGCAGGGCCAGGTCGGGGATCAGTCCCAGGTAGAGGAAGAGCGTGGAGATGGTGAGATAGGTCATGATGGCCAGCACGTCCCAGGTCAAAGGGCTCTTGAACTGGGGCCAGATGCCCAGGCTGTTGGGGTAGGGGAAGATCCAGTACATGTTCTGGGCCCGGCCCATGTGGATCAGGGGATAGAGGGCCGCGCACAGCACCGCGAAGAGCGTCATGACCTCGGTGAGGCGGTTGAGCGAGTCGCGCCAGTCCTGGCGCATGAGCACCAGGATGGCCGAGATCAGGGTGCCGGCGTGGCCGATGCCGATCCACCACACGAAGTGCACGATGTCGAAGCCCCAGCCCACCGGGATGTTGATGCCCCAGGTGCCCAGCCCCTGGATGAAGGTCACCAGGATGGCGTAGAGCAAAAGCGCCGCTCCCAGCCCCCCGATGAGAAAGACCGGCCACCAGGCCCCAGGCGGCGGCTTCTCCACCACCGCCGCAAGCTTTTCGGAGAGGGTCTCGTAGGTGTGCTCGCCCTGGATGAGGGCGCTATCGCCACTGGCGGGTTTAGGTTCCATGCTCGCCCTCCGTGGGGAGTTCGGGGTTGGGGTTGAGCACCCGGCCTAAGTAGGTGGTGCGCGGGCGGGTGTTGAGTTCCTCCAGCAAGACGAAGTGCCGGGGCTCCTGGCGCAAGGCGGCGACCCGGCTGCCTTCGGCTTCCAGGTCGCCGAAGACGATGGCCTGGGCTGGACAGGCTTGCTGGCAGGCGGTCTTGACTTCGCCATCGGCCAGGGGACGGCCCTCTTTGGAAGCTTGGATGCGGGCCGCCTCGATGCGCTGCACGCAGTAGGTGCATTTCTCCATGACCCCGCGGCTTCTGACGGTGACCTCGGGGTTCATGAGGAGGGAGAGCGGGCTTTGGGGAGCCGCTTCGGGGTCTCCATGGCCGATGAAGCGCTCGGCGTAAGGGTAGAAGTTGAAGCGACGCACCTTGTAGGGGCAGTTGTTGGAGCAGTACTTGGTGCCCACGCAGCGGTTGTAGACCTGCAGGTTGAGGCCCTCGCCGGAGTGGGTGGTGGCCGCCACCGGACAGACCGGTTCGCACGGAGCCTTCTCGCAGTGCATGCAGGGCACCGGCTGATGGTGGACCCGCACGGCCTCGGCGGAGCCTTCGTAGTAGCGGTCGATACGAATCCAGTGCATCTCCCGGCCCACCAGCACCTCCTCCTTGCCCACTACGGGGACGTTGTTCTCGGCCTGGCAGGCGATGACGCAGGCGTTACAGCCGGTGCACAAGGAGGTGTCGATGACCATGGCCCAGGCATGGGGGGCGGAGGGCCACTCGGGGTAGAGCGTAGGGGCGAGGTGTTCTTGGCGCTCGGCGTGGGCTTTGTACTCCTCGAGCTTCTCTACGCGCAAGAGCTCGAGGCCATCGAGGGCGAAGTGGCTTTGGGTGGAGGCCAGCGGGTAGTACCTGCTTGTGCGAGCGGCTTGGACCCCGGCAGCGAACCAGGGAGCCTGGGAGGTGCGCAGGGCGTAGGCGTTTACCCCCACCCCGCTGCCCAAGCGACCAGCCCGCTCACGTCCGTGCCCTAGGTAGAGCGTGAAGCTTCCGTCGGGATGACCGGGGACCACCCAGACTGCCGCCTCCAGCCGGCGCTCGCCCAGGCTGAGGGCCAGGACCGGGCGCTCGGGCTTTCCCTGCCGCTCGGCTGCTTGAATCTCTCCCAGGATGCCCAGTGCCTCCGCCGTCTTGGGTGACAGCAGCAGGGCGTTGTCCCAGGTCAGGTGGGTCATGGGCTTGGGGGCCTCCTGCAGCCAGGCGTTGGCGGCGTGGCGCCCGTCGTAGAGCATGGGGTCGGGCAGGAAAGTGATCTCGAGGCCCTCCCTGGGCTCATAAGGGGGCAGCGCCGCCTGCCAGCCGGCTTTGGGGGCCAACGACAGCGGCGCGGGCGCCGAAGCCTCGACCAGCCCGTCGTGGACTGCCTTGCGCCAGCGCTCCTCGAAGCTTGCTGTGCCCCACTGCCCCTGCCAGTGCTCGCGCAGCAGGTCATAGCCGTTCCCGACCTCGCCAAAGGCCGCCGACAGCACCTCGAGGGCGCTCTTTCCTCCGTATAAGGGCTCGATCAGGGGCTGGATCAGGCTCACCGTGCCGTCGTGGGCGCGGGCATCGCCCCAGGCCTCGAGGAAGTGGGCTTCCGGCAGGTGCCAGCGTACCCGAGCCGCGGTTTCGTCGGCGTAGGGTGCGAGCTGAACGCTGAAAGGCACCTGCTCCAGCAGCCTGGCGAAGTCCAAGTCGGCAGGGGCGGTGTAGGCGGGGTTTCCCCCCAGGATCAGCAGGGCCTCCACCTGCCCGGCCCGCATCTCCTCGGCCAGGGCTCGCAGGCTTTGGACCTGTGGGGGGTTGGACTCGAGGGGAGGCAGGTAGTCCACCGTGCGCCCTACGTTGCCCAGTGCCACGTTCATGGCATGGGCCAGGGCGTGCACCACCGGGGGCTGCTGGGGCCCGGCCAGCACCACGCCGGCTCCGCGATGTGCTCGCAGGTCGGCGGCTACGGCCTGCACCCAGCTTGCCTGCTGCGGCAACAGCGCTTGGCCTGCCATCACCCCCAGCGCCACCGCCAGGTCGCGGGCCAGCGCCTCAATCTGGCTGGGCCGTAGGGCCAGTCGGTGGTCGGCGGCGCCTCCGGTCACGCTCACCGTGGACTCGGCCACGTAGAGCCGGTTCATCTCGGTGCGGCCCCCCACCAGCCGCCGCCCCTCGGCGAAGGCCCGCTGGTAGGCCACGCTGCCCGGCCAGGCGTGCAGGAAGTCGGCGTCCAGGGCTACGATGACCCTGGCCTTCTCCAGGCGGTAAACCGGCCAGGCCGCCCGCCCGAAGAGCTGTTGGGTGCCAGCGTAGAGCTGTTCGAAGCCCGCCGGCTCGTAGCTCACCCACCTGGCCTCGGGGTAGCGGGCCAGCAAGCGCCTGAGGGCGGCCTCGAGGCTGGGCGAGGTCACGCTGTCGGTGAGGATGCGCAGACCCCGGCCCCGACTGGCCTGCTGCCGGCGCAGCTCAGCGCGCAAGGCGCTGAAGAAAGCTGCCCAGGTGCTCGGCTTCCCGGCGTTTTGCACCTCCTTGGAGCGGTCGGGGTCGTAGAGGCTGAGCAAAGCGGCTTGAGCGAAGGCGTCGGTAGCCCCCAGGCTCGAAGGATGCAGGGGGTTGCCCTCGAGCTTGACCGGGCGGCCCTGGTAGCTTTTGGCCAGGAGCCCCTGAGCGAAGCCGCCCTGGACGAAGGCGGTGGCGTAAAAGGCCACCCCGCCCCCCACCACCCCCGGCGGCTGCTTGACGTAGGGCACCGCCTTGCGCCTGGAGATGGGAGTGCAGGCGCTGAGCCCCCCCAAAGCCAGCGAGGCCGCCATTAGCTGTAAAAAGCGCCGCCGGTCCAGCTCGGGCAGGCCCCAGGCCCGCCAGGGGAACTCCTCGGTGAGCTTCTGCTGGAACTCGGGGCTCCCAGCCAACTCCTCCAAGCTGCGCCAGAAAGCCCTGCCCCGCTTGCCCTCGAGCTTAGCCTTGAGCACCTCGAACTCGCGCATGCTTCCCCCTAGCGGTGACAGACTGAGCAGTCGGTCAAGTTGGCCTGGTTCACGCCGTGGGCCTTCACCAGCCTGCGTCCCAGCTCCAGCTGTTCGGCGGGAGGTTGGTAGTTCATGTTGAAAACCTCTTCACGGGGCCTCAAATACTTCTCTGGAGCTCGGTGACAGTCCAGGCAGAAGCGCATCTCAAAGGCCTTGGCCTGGTATAGCACCGGCATCTGGTGGACCGGCCCGTGGCAAGTGGCGCAACCCACCCCCTTGGCCACGTGAATCGAGTGGTTGAAGTAGACGAAGTCGGGCACCTCCACCACCCGGTTCCACGCCAGCGGCGTGCCCTTTTCCCAGCTCTCGCGCACCGGGGCCAGGAGGGGACTCTGCGCCCTGACCTGGGAGTGGCAGCTCATGCAGGTCTCCGTCGGCGGCAGGCCGGCGTAGCTGGCCTGCTCGACCGCGGCGTGGCAATAGCGGCAGCTAATGCCCATCTCGCCGGCGTGCAGGGCGTGGCTGAAGGGCACCGGCTGGGGGATGGGCCTCCCGACCCGCTGATCAAACCCCCCCACCGCCACCCCGGAGAAGACCACCAGTAGCACGATGGCGACGGTCGTCAGGCCCCCATAAAAGAGCACCTTGACCCACAGGTTGCGCGCGCGCATTCTCGGCACGGCCAAAACCTCCTGTCGTGGAGCCGATTCAATGCTTTGAACTGCATTAGAACAAGCGGTAACCATTCGCATATAGGGACATTTGTCCCGAGCGCTCAGAGAAGACAGACCCTCAAATAGCCTGGAATCCTTGCGAAATGGGGAATATGCGGCATGTTGGGGACTGCCAGTCGAGATGCGCTTTGTCCCGCGGGAGCCCATCGCTGTAAGATCGGGGCATGGGCTACCGTCACCTCTACCTCGAGGGCGTAAGCTCCCAGGAAGTACGTAAAGCTTTGGGGGAACGCGGAGCGGAGGTCGTCGGGATAGCCGGTGGGGTTGTCGTGGTGCTCGAGCCCCCCACCTTCGAGAGCTACTACACCCAGCAGGACGAGATCGTCCCCCTTGCCGCGGGACTCTCCGGCCAATTGAATACCTTGGCTTTTGCGGTGCTGAACCTCGAGGAGGAACTGCTTTTGTTCTGGGTTTACGACCGCGGTGAGCAGGTCTTCGCCTACGACTCCAACCCCATGTACCTCGGCTGCCCAGCCTGCTCGTACGTGAGCCAGACGGTGGGACCCGAGGCGGGGGATGTCGAAAAACTGGCCCGGCTGTTCGGACACCCGCAAAAGGCCAGGGTGCTCAGGTCCTGGCTGGGGCGCAGGCGTGGTCTGGGGTTCTTGCGTGAGAGCCAGCGCCACGCCGAGATCGCCCGGCTGCTGGGGTTGCCTGGTCCCTCCCTCGAGCCCGCCTCAGGCTAGGCGTCAGGATGCCGAGGGAACGAAAAAGCAGCCTGGGTTTCTCTCAGCTTCGCTTCATCGGCTAAACTGGGGGTACCCCGGAAATCAATCCGGGGAAATCTGGAGCAAAAGGAGGAACGCACCCAAATCGTTGGCTGCGTCGCCATCTCGACGCATCAACCGGCGCTATAAGCGCGAAACTCGACGAACTGCCACCATGCCGTATGCCACGGCACGATGGAGCGACTAAGTCGGCAGGGTGATGCCCGAGCATCCACAACAATTCTCGGGAGAAAGGTCAGAAGCAGTGTAGAAAAAGGTGTTTGCATGATGACGCTCGTGATCGGAGCCGGCGTCGCGGGTTTAGCCGCAGCCCAAGACCTCACGGCAGCAGGACACAAGGTTCGAATCCTTGAAGCTAAAAACCGCGTCGGAGGACGCATCCACACCAACCGCGACTTCGCGGAGGTGCCCGTCGAACTCGGGGCCGAGTTCGTCCACACCAGCGTGGTTCCCACCTGGGAAATCCTAAACCGAGCCAAAATCAAAACCCATTACATCAACCAGCAGAGCGATCTATGGATCCGCCTGCCGGACGGCACCGTTCGCACGGTGGGCGAGGAGGTCAGTTTTTCCGGCGTACCGCTGGGATGGCCCGAGGCGCAGGGTGAGGAGTCGGTGGCGGCATACCTAAAGCGCCTGGGGCTCGAGGTACACCAGGCTCCCTACAAGCTCCAGGAGTACATCTCCGACTACGGGGATCCGGACAAGCTTTCGGTGCGGGCCGCGCTCGAGTTCATGCTCGACCCCACCTCGGAGGAGGGGGACTACCGCCTGCTTCCGGGCTATGACCGTGTGGTCCAGGCCCTGGCCGAAGGGTTGGACATCGAGTTGGGGGCAGTGGTGGATACCATCGCCTGGGGTGGCCCCGGCGTGACCGTGATCCTGGCCGATGGCCGGGCCTACAGCGCCGATCAGGTGGTGATCACCCTCCCGGTGGGGGTGCTCAAGGCGGGCAGGGTGCGCTTTGTACCCGAGTTGCCCCAGTGGAAGCTCTCGGCCATCCAGCGGTTGGGTGTGGCCACGGTACTCAAGCTGATCTACCGCTTCGATGAGCCCATCCTACCTAAGGGGATCAACGGGCTGTATGTCTGCGGGGGCCTGCCCGACGAGTGGTGGTCAAGCTCGAAGGGACAGCGCTATAGCGGCGAGCTTATGACCGCTTTCGCCGCGGGCGAAAGGGCCCGGCGGTTGCTCGAGCTGGGCCAGGAGCGGGCGCTGGCCGTGGGCCTGGCGACCCTGCGCGAGGCCCTCGGTCGCCCCGACCTCACCCCCTCGGCTCAGACTTGGAGCCACTGGCAGGACGACCCCTACGCCCTGGGCGCTTACAGCATGGCGGTGGTGGGCGCCACCGATGCCCGCGCCATCTTGGCTCGCCCCGTCGGGCATAAGCTGTTCTGGGCCGGCGAGGGCACCGCCTCCAACGCTTGGGCCGGAACCGTCCACGGGGCTTTGCAAAGCGGAAGGCGGGCCGCCGCCGAAATCCTGAGCACCCGCAAGCAGACCCTGGCCCTACCCGACCTGTCGCAGCCGGCGGCCCGGGCGCTTTGAGTCCCCCGCGGGAAGCTCTCCGTCATCGTAGCAACGAACGCTTTTAAGCCTTCGTTAACCCTGCCCCGCTCGAGCCCGCTACCTGGCTAGATTGGGGGGTATGCACAGGTGGATGTGGCCGCTGCTGCTGCTGGCACTTGCGGGCTGCGGTGAGGTGGGTGTGCCTGGCGGTGGGGGAGAGCCCAACGACTTCACCATGACCTGCACCCCCAGCCCGTTCTCGGTGCCCAAAGGAGGGCAGGCCACCCTGAGCGTGACCGTGACGGACCTCAAGGGGCAGGTGGCCAAGGTCCAGCTCAAGTTCGAAAGCGGCACCGTGGGGGTAGACGGTTCCCCCCTGACCCAGGTGGTGGAAGGGGCCGGGAGCGCCCAGTTTGCCATCTCGGTCAAGGGCAACATCACCGACAACAAGCCCTTCTTCTACATCTACGGCCGGGGAATGAACAGCGAAAACCGCAGCTCCGGGATGCCGCAGAAAGACTGCCGGGTGCAGTGGAGCTACTAGCCCCCTCGAGCGACAAGACTCCTTGCACAAGCCGCCGATCGTCGAAAGGGCCGGGTCTTGGACCCGGCCCTACCACAGGCGTTCAGCGTGTGGCTAATTGATCGACCCCAGGCTCCCCTCGAGCTCCACGTCGTTGTTGTGCCCGTCCCGCACGTAGAGCCCGCGCCAGGCGTCCTCGGTGGTGAAGTGGCCGTCGAGGCTGATGGAGAGGCCGGGCTTGACGTACTGCCGCACCGCGCCGGGGTTGGCGGGGTCCATGCCGGGGTTGAGGCCGTAGACGTCGGTGTAGAAGTAGCCGTCCTTCTTGCCGTCGGAGAGGTCGAGGGACTCGAGATAGGACACCTTGAGCTTGCGGATGCTTATCGTGCGGCGGGTGGAGGAGCCGTCGTTGATTCTGAGGCTGCTGCACTTGTAGTCGGCGCAACTGGTGGCGGGGTTTTGGATGTCGATCCCGATTACCCGCTCGTCGCACTCCATACCTAGGGCACGCTCACAGCCGCCGTCCCACTGCTCGTAGCCGCCGTTGCCGTCGCTGGCGACGCGGATGCGCTTGGAAGCGGTGGTCTCCTGGGCGATCTTGGCCTGGTCGGGACAGGCGTCGGGGGTGATGAACTGTTCGGAGTCGTCGTTCTCCCTCGAGAAGCCGAAGTCGCCCTTGTAGCCGAGCTCGAGCAGCAATTGCCCGGTGCGCAGGTCGGTGGCGGCCAGGGTGACGGTGTGGAACCGGGCGCACACGCGCTGATTGGTGCTGGTCTCGGAGTGCAGGTTGATGTACCAGCCGATCTGCTTGGCCTCGTCCCGCATGGCGAAGCCCTTGAAGCCCTCGCCGCGCTCGGGCTGGTTCTGGTTCTTCAGCGCCACGTAGGTGAAGGCGGCTTTGTAGCCGATGAGGCCGGGGTCGGAGTTGTGCTCGTGGCGGTAGTAACACCAGTAGACGGGGTCGATCTGGGGGTGCCAGCCCTGGAACTCGTTGCCGTCGGGGCCCACCACGCGCCAGGTGTCGTGCAGCCAGGAGGGGCAGTCGGTGTTGGGCAAGGGCCTCTCGCTGATGCCGGGTGGCAGCGCGGGCTCGCTGGAGGCTTTTCCGCCCGCTTCGGCCAGCAACACGGTGTATTTGCCGTTGTTCTTGCCGGGGCCACCCAGGGCGATCTCGCCCTTGCTGAAGTCTTTGACGAAGGCGCTAAGGCCTTCGGGCAGCGCTATTCGCTCCCAGCCGATGAGCCACAGCGGCACCGGGTCGATCTTCCAGATCACCGCCACCCGCGCGTCGCGGTTGAGGGTCAGGCGTAACCAGTCGGCGCGGATGCTCTCGGAGGGGGGCACTGCGAGCTCATCCCAGCCCTCGAAGCCTCTGAACGTCGACTGCCGGGGCCTGTAGCGCACGCCGCCGTAGCCCGCCTCGAGGCTCACCGAGCCGTCGTCTTCCCTGTGCTCACTGACGTAGTAGTAGCGGGCCAGCAGGGTGGGTGGGATGCCGTACTGGGTAGTCAGTGGATGCACCACACTGTCCCTGTCCACGGCCGGAGGCCGCTCGTTGCTGCCGAAGCCGCCGGTGCACGCTGCCAGAAGCAGCAGGCTTCCCAGGATCAGGCTTATGCGCTTACCCATCTCTCCCCCTTACGCTCATGTCCGAACGTAGCACGGGTCCTTGGGGATGTAGCTTGAGGCATCCTTAATCGGATTAGCGCTTCGGCTCTCCACCGCGCGCGAATTAACGCTTCGTGGGCGACAGGCTTTCCGGCTTGGGGATTGCACGGGTATGAAGGAGGTGAAAATTGAGCTGGACCCTCAATCCCCGCGCAGACCGTGCGCTGTTGAAGCCACTATCCCTTCCATCGGCCTGTTGAGCAGCCTCCACCGCCCGGCGGATATTGTGCCAGATGACCCGGCCTCGAGCCCTGTAGCTCCTACCCTGAGGGCGTGGACTGGAAGCTGACCGACACCCCCTGCATTCCAAGCGGCAAGCTGGCCTGGTTGATCGCGCTGCTGTCTTTGGCCGCCTTTGCCCTGACCTGCTTGGCCGCCCTCTAGCCACCCTCCGAACCCACCCCGGCCCGCTACAGGATATGCTTGTGGGCGTGATGAGCGAACGTCCGTGGTGGCAGACTGCGGTGATCTACCAGATCTATCCCCGTAGCTTTCAGGATTCCAACGCCGACGGTATCGGCGACCTCGAGGGCATCCGCCGCCGGTTGGGCTACCTGCGCGACCTGGGCGTGGACGCCGTGTGGCTCTCGCCCTTCTATAAGTCGCCCATGAAGGATTTCGGCTACGACGTAGCCGACTACTGCGACGTAGACCCCATCTTCGGCACCCTGGCCGACTTCGACCGGCTTCTGGAGGAAGCCCACCGGCTGGGACTGAAGCTGATCATCGACTTCGTGCCCAACCACACCTCCGACCAGCACCCCTGGTTTTTGGAGTCCCGCTCGAGCCGGGATAACCCCAAGCGCGACTGGTACGTCTGGCGCGACCCGGCCCCGGACGGCGGTCCCCCCAACAACTGGATGGCCTACTTCGGTGGCCCGGCCTGGACCTTCGACCCCCACACCGGCCAGTACTACCTCCACCAGTTCCTCCCCGAGCAGCCCGACCTCAACTGGCGCAACCCCGCGGTGCGCCAGGCCGTTTACGAAGCCATGCGCTTCTGGCTGCGGCGCGGCGTCGACGGCTTCCGCGTGGACGTGATGTGGCTGCTGGTCGAGGATGCGGAGTTTCGCGACGAACCCGAGAACCCCGCCTGGAAGGAAGGCGAGTGGGACCGCGGACGCCACATTCACATCTACATGGAAGACCAGCCCGAGACCCGCGAGATCGTGCAGGAGATGCGGGCGGTGCTCGAGGAGTTCACCACCCCCGGCAACGAGCGCATGATGGTGGGGGAGATCTACCTCCCCTACGACCAGCTCATGCCTTACTACGGCACCGCCGAGCGCCCCGGCTGCCACCTGCCCTTCAACTTTCACCTCATCTTCCGGGGCATGAACCACTGGACCGCCGAGAACATCCGCCACATCGTCGAGGAGTACGAGGCCAGCCTCCCGCCGTGGGCCACGCCCAACTGGGTGCTGGGCAACCACGACCAGCACCGCCTGGCCAGCCGCATCGGCCACGCCCAGGCCCGGGTCGCGGCCATGATGCTCTTCAGCCTGCGCGGCTCGCCCACCTGGTACTACGGCGACGAGATCGGCATGGTGGACGGCATCATCCCCCCCGAGAAGATCCAAGACCCCGCCGCCCTGCGCCAGAAGAACGTCCACGGCGAGCACGGCCTCGACCCGGGCCGCGACCCCGAGCGCACCCCCATGCAGTGGACCCCCCACGCCTACGCCGGCTTTAGCACGGTAGAACCTTGGCTTCCCATAAACCCCGATTACCTGCCCCCGCCGGCGGGGGCGGGGCGCAACGTCGAGGCCCAGGACGCCGACAGCGAGTCCATGCTGACGCTGGTGCGTACCCTGTTGGTGGTGCGGCGCGAAACCCCGGCGCTGCTCGGGGGCGACTACAAAACCTACAAGAGCCCCGAGGGCGTGTTCGCCTACCTGCGCGGCGGCGAAGTGCTGGTAGCGCTCAACTTCACCTCCGATCCCCAACGACTCTCGGTCCCTGCTGGTGAAATCCTGCTCTCGACCCACCTCGACCGCTACGGCGCGGTGGGTGGGGTGCTCGAGCTGCGCCCCGATGAGGGCGTGATCGTGAAGCTCCGATAAAGCCATGATCAGAGTTTTGTTCGTCTGTATGGGCAATATCTGTCGCTCGCCGATGGCGGAAGGGATTTTTCGCAAGCTGCTTCGGGAGCGGGGCCTCGAGGGCCGCTTCGAGGTGGATTCTGCCGGAACTGGCGGTTGGCACGCGGGCGAAGAGGCCGACCCGCGCACCCGGCGCGTGCTGGAGCGCCACGGCGCTTCTTTTGCTCACCGTGCCCGGCAGGTGAACGCCCAGGATGCGGAGTACGACCACATTTTCGTGATGGACCGGGAAAACCTGACAACCCTGCGCCGGATGCTGCCTCAGGCTCAGTCTAGGATTCGGCTGGTGATGGACCTGGCGGGCGGGGGAGAGGTGCCCGACCCCTACTACGACGACCTCGAGGCCTTCGAGCAGGTGTACGCGATGCTCGAGCGGGCCATCACGGCTTTCTTGGATCAGGTAGCCCCGGAGCTAGCGAAGGATGGCCCGCACCGGTGAAGCATCGGCCCCCTCGAGCCGCAGCGGCAGCGCGATCAGCTCGTACCCGCCCGGCCTCACCGTCCCCAGCGCGAGTCCCTCGACGATGTAGATGCCATGCCGGGCGAAGGCCTTGTGGCCGGGCAGGTCCTTGGAGGTGAGGGGATCCACGCTGGGGGCGTCGGTGCCGAAGAGCTTTACACCCCGCTCGGCAAGGTAGTCCACGGCGGCGGGCAAGACGTGGGTGAACTCTTGGGGGAAGTCGCGCCACTCGTCGGGTTGGCCGGTGTAGAACAGCACCCGCTCGGCGCGCAGCTCGAGCGAGCGCAGGAAGGGCGCGTCGAGGGCCCGCTGGCCCCGGGCGTCGACTACCTGGCAGGGGCCGATGAGCACCGAGAGGGGCACGCTCTCGAGCTTCCCCCCGTCCTCCACATAGTGCCAAGGCGCGTCGAGGTGGGTGCCCAGGTGGGTGGTGGTGGTGAGCTTTCCCACGTTGACCGAGGCTCCCTCGCGCATCTTCCAGGTGAGCTCGAAGCTGCAAGGTGTATCGCCGGGCCAGACCGGGTGTCCGTCGTAGAGGCGGCGGGTGATGTCGGTCATGCCCCGATGTTACCGGAGGACCTGCGTAAGGGCGGCCTCGAGCGCCTCCACCGCCTGCCGGATGCGCCACTGGGCCTTGTCGCGCACCCCTGCTACATTCGACACCGCGCGCAGCTCGGCCCCGGGCAGGCCCAGCCACAAGCAAGCCTGGGCAAAGGCCGCGCCCTCCATGTTCTCCACGTCGGCTTCCCACTTGCGCGAGAGCTCTCTGGCCTCGGTGGGGTTTTCCGACACCAGGTCGCGGGTCAGGAAGCTCCGCACCGGAAGGTCCAGCGTGGCCTTGAGCTCCGCCGTGAGGGCTTTGTCCAGCGGGAAGCGGTTGTGGTAGTGCAGGGGCGAGCCCTCAGGACCACCCACGACCAGCGTGGGGAAGCCCATGCCCTTCATCCCCCCGTCTTTGATGCCTAAGTCGGCCTGGATCTCACGCTCGGCCAGCACCACGTCCCCGACCTGCAACCCCGACTCGGCGTAGGCCCCAGCAATGCCAAAAAGCAGCGCCCACCCGACCCTGTGCCGCTGGGCATAGGCCGCCAGGGTCATGGCGGTGTTGACCTTGCCGATGCCGCTCTCGAGCCACACCCACCCCTCCCCGCGCAGCCCGGCGCGGCCGTGGAAGGTAAACTTTCGGCCCTTGAGGAAGGCGGCTTCGAACCGGGTGGGGCTCAGCAGAAGCATCATGCTGATCCCTACTCTAGCGTGGGATGACGCAAAAAACGACAAATAGACCAAGTACAACAAAGAAATATTGATTTTTTTTTTTTCTAACCGCGTATACTTTGCCGGGGTGCCCCAGAAAGGAGGTGCGACGCAGTGCGGGAGTTTATCATTCGCCTGATTGCTGAAGTAATCTGCTTTGTGTCCAACGGCTGCTAGGCGGAACTACTTGGGGGTTTGGATGATCACCAAGGAATACATTGTTGCTCTGCTTGATCACATCTTTTGCGTGCTGGGCTGGTGCTAGGGATAAGCGCTAAAATGCGCTAGGATTAGAGCCAATCGCAGAGGCACGGGGTCTTTCCCGTGCCTCCCAAACAAAAAGGTAATGATACAGGTTAAATCTATCGAAAAAACCTACACCTCCAGAAAAAACACCGTGCGGGTCTTGGAGGGGGTCTCGCTGGAGGTGCGCCCCGGGGAGGTATGTGCGCTGCTCGGTCGCAACGGCAGCGGCAAAACCACCACTATTCGGATTATTTGCGGCCTGGTGCTTCCAGATGCGGGGCGGGTTAGCATCAACGGGTACACCCTGGGAAAGCCTGAATACATGGCCCAGTTTGGGGCCCTCATTGACACCAACCGGGGCTTATATCCACGGCTCTCGCCCCTGGAAAACCTGAAGTACACCTGCATGGTGCGGGGGATGTCGGGCAAGGCCGCAGCCGAGCGGGCCAAATACCTGCTCGAGCTGCTGGGGCTATGGGACAAGCGAAACGCCCCCACCCAGACCCTATCCAAGGGGATGCTCTCCAAGCTGGCCTTTGCCAATGCCATTGCGCACGACCCCCCGTTCGTACTGCTGGACGAACCCACGCTGGGGCTGGACATCGACGCCGCCGAGGTACTCGAGGCGCAAATCCAGCAGATGGCCCAAAGCGGCAAGGGCATCCTGCTCACCACCCACCAGATGGAGGTGGCCGAGCGGCTGGCCTCCCGGGTGGCCATCCTGACCAAAGGCCGGATCGCTGTAGACCAGCCCAGGGCCGAGCTTATGGCCATGTTTGCCCGGCAAAGCTACCGGATTGTGCTGGCAGAGCCGCTTTCAGGGGTCAGTTTGCCGATGGCGCACAGCTTAGATGAAACCCGAAAGGTTCTCGAGGTCGCCCTCGAGCATCCCCAGCAAATCTACGAGCTGATGGAGATCTTACGCCCCAGGCCCATCCAGCAGATCGAGAAACTCGAGGCCGATCTGGGCGAAATTTTCAAAACCCTCACCAAGGAGCCACACCATGTCTAGACTCCGCCACCTCCTTTGGGCCGAGCTCATGCGAAGCTGGCTCGAGCAAGTTCGCTACCCGCTGCAGTTTGTACTGGGGCTGGTGCTAATCGGACTCATCTTCTACCTTTTGACCGGTTTTGCCAGGGTCGCGGGCGCGCTGGATGCCAGCGGTGCCCAAACCGCAAAGCTTCTGGTAGGGTACCTGCTCGGCCTGTTGGCCGTCGGCATCATCGGCGCACCAGCCGCGCAGGTTGGCAGGGAAGCCAAGGCGGGCACGCTGGAAAACATGGTGCTCTCGGGTCAAGGCCTGACGGCTTTTTTTGTGGTGCAGGTGCTGGCCCGGTTTTGGCTCAACCTGCTCCAGTTTGGACTACTGTTTTTGGTCTTGGGCGCTATCTTTAAAGCCAATTTTGTGTTTGGCTGGCCACTTCTGCCCGCCTTCTTCTTGTTTATCCTCACCTCGTTGGGCCTCGGCCTGATGGCTGGGGCTGTCATCCTCTTGTTCAAGGAAGTGAGCCAGGTCTTCACTCTGGCGCAACTGCTGGTGTTTCCAGCGGTCATCGTTGAGCTGCCCCAGCTTCAGTGGTTTCCCCTGACCCTAGGGGCGAGCGTCTTCCGAAAGCTCATCCTAGGAGCCAGCGTGGCTCCGCTGGAATGGGCCATCCTGCTCCTAGGTACGGTAGCGGTGTATAGCCTCGGGGTCTACTTCTTCCAAAGCGCAGACCTACTGGCCCGGAAAAAAGGTCTGCTGGGCCACGAGTAGGGCTAATCTACCACCTTGAACCCCAGCGCCTCGGCCCGCTCGACGAAGAATTGAATGTTCTCACTCTTGGTCTCCCCGCCCAGGCTCTTGCGCTCATAAGCCCCTTCGGCGGCCAGGATCATGGTCTCGGCCAGGCAAGCGGGCACCGCGCCCTCACCGAAGTGGAGGTTGAGGTTGCCGCTCATGGTTCCAGGGGGACGCACCACCCCGCCGGGGATGACCCGCACGCCGGGGAGCTTTTTCACGTCGGGGTGCACGTCGGGGGGCACGCCCTCGTCGTAGATCCAGGCCCCGGGCTTGACGTGCTCGGGGAAGATCACCGCTTGGGGGTCGGAGGTGGCGCTGAAGATCAGGTCGGCTTCCTTGATGGCGGCGATGTCGGTGGTGACGACGAGATCGGGCACCTGGCCCTTGCGCTCGAGGTTCTTCCGCAGGCTATCGGCGCTCTTTTCCAGCCGCTCCATGTTGCGCCCCACCAGGATGAGCTTTCCCACCAGCGGGGCGATCTGGCGGGCGATGCCGAAGGCCACCACGCCGTTGGCCCCTACCACCGCCGCCGTGCTCTGGCGGAGGTCGTGGCCCATCTGGGAAAAGTGGGCGATGATGCCGGGAATGGCGGCCTTGACGGTGCCGGCGGTGTAGGCTCCGCCGTTGGTGACCTCGATCTCGGGCACGGCTTCCTGCACCCGCTTGCCCTTATCGCCCACCACGCTCCAAAAAGCCCCCAGCCCCAGCACCGTGCAGCCGAGTTCCTTAGCCAGCCGCGCGGCCTGGATGGCCTTCTGGGTGGCGAGCTCGGGGTTGGAGGTGATCTGGTGCGGCAGCAGTGGCGCCGAGATGAGGTAGCACCGGATCTCGCGTCCGTCGGCGGTCCTGATGCCCCGAAGCTCTCCGTTCTTCATGGGTCGGATCAGGGCGGTGAAGCGCTCGAGCAGACCCTGCGAAACCCAGCCCCGGTCCACCAGGGGCTTGAACCAGCGAAAGCGCGGGGTCTGGAAGAGGTCGTCGAGGGTGAGGGGGTGGATCATGAAAGCGCACACGGCCTGCTTTTCCGAAGGCAGGGGCAGGGGCTGGCCCAGCTTTGGTTCGGTGCCCTCGAGCATGCGCCCGATGTTCTCCTTGTAACGCCACAAAGCCAGCCCCAGCAGCGCCAGCGCGGTCAGCTTGGCCCAGGAAGCCACCCCCAGCCACAGCACCGACAGCGCCAGCAGGCTCACCACGCACAGCCCCGCCAGGCTCATCCAGCCGGTGGTGGCGAGGGCGACCAGCGCCGCCGTGAGCGGAAGCAGGGTAGCCCAATAGGGAAGGCCTGTGAAGAATAGCCCCACCAGGATGCCCAGCAGCACGAAGCCCCCGCGTCCCCGCAAGGTCGTGCCAGAAGTGAGGACCGGCAGGGGATAAAGATGTCCGAGGTAGGCCGGCAGGGCCATCATGAGTCCACCCTCGAGCCCCCACCCCCGACCCAGCAGCACGGCCAGCAGGCCCTTGAGGAAGTCGAGGCTCGAGGCCAGCAGCAGCGGCCCTGCACCCAGTTGCCTGAGGGCGCTCTCGAGGCCCAGGTTGTAGGCCGAGGCCCAGCGGGGTTCCTGATGGCTCAGGCGGCGAATGGCCCAGTAGCCCAGCGGCATTGAGCCGATAAGGTAGGCCAGAATGCCTAGCACGACGATCACGGCACTTAAGATACCCTACCTGCTGAAGATCGGGTGTTGGGGGCCCAACGCCCAATGGGGGGACTTTGCCCTCACGCCGAGGGAGGTAGACGCGGCATGAGGGTTAAGCTATCCCCGTATGGTCGAGGTACGCTCGCGCTTCGTGACTTTTCATCCACCGGCCAACGCCCGCTTTCTCATAGGCGACTTCACCGACTGGGACAAGCGCCCCATTCCCATCTCCGACCCCCTCACCCTCGAGTTTCCCCCTCACGCCTACGTCGAGTACGCCTTCCTCGACGCCCAGGGCCAGCCCTTCCCCGACCCCGACAACCCCCACAAGGCCCAGAACCCCTGGTGGAGCTATCCCCGCGCCATCGAGCTGCCGGGGTTTCGTTATGAAGCTCCTCCCCGGCCCAGCAGTGAGGGTAAAGGGGTGCACCGGCATCGGCTCGAGTCGAAGGTCTTCGGAAGCACCCGGCGCTACTACGTCTACGAACCCTCCCAAAGCCCACGCGCCACGCTTTACATCCAGGACGGGGTGGCCTACTACCGCACCGCCCAGTTCGCCGACATCGCCGAAGCATTGTGCGAGTACGGCGAGATCGAGCCCCTGCGCATGGTGTTCATCGAGCCCGAGGACCGGCGCACGGAGTACTGGTTCAACCCCAAATACGAGGAATTCCTGCTACAGGAGATCATCCCTGCCGTGGAAGGACACTACGGAAAGACCGAGCAGAGGGGGCTGTGGGGGGCCAGTCTGGGCGGGGTGGTCTCGGCCTGGCTGGCATGGCGCAACCCCCAGCTTTTCCAGGTGGTGGGTACCCAGTCGGCCTGCCTGACCCTCGAGCCCGGCGGCAACGACAGCTACACCGCTCCCGAGTGGCTCACCCAGCAATACGCCCAGGCTGAGCGCCTGCCGCTGCGCTTCTACTGCGAAACCGGCCAGATCGAGTGGCTTCTGGCTCCCAACCGCCGTTTTGCCGCCATGCTGCAGGACAAGGGCTACCCCCACGCCTACACCGAGCGCCCCTCCGGCCACAACTGGATGACCTGGCGCCAGGGGTTGGCTCCGGGGCTGCGCTACCTGTTTGGCAAGGCCCGCTAACCTGGCTCCCAGACTCCGCCGAAACCACCAAAACGCAGCCTGACCCGCAATTGCCGTTTTTTGAGCGCGGTTATCACTCTAGCAGATTTTCGGGCTTGCGTCACCAGGGGATGGCTTGCGGTTGTCGAGGTGGTTTGGGGCTACCCTATTTGGGAAATGGGAATCGCCGAAGCTATCCTTGCCATCGTTATCATCATCGCCCTGGAAGCGATCCTTTCCGTGGACAACGCCATGGTGCTGGCGGTGATGGTCAAACCGCTGCCCCCCGAGTTGCGCAGGAAAGCGTTGCTTTACGGCATCATCGGGGCCTACATCCTGCGCGGGCTGGCGCTGTTGTTTGCCACGCTGATCATCAACATTTGGTGGATTCAGGTGCTGGGCGGGGTTTACCTGATCTACCTGGCAGTCAAGTTCTTCCTCAATCGCCAAAGTGACGAGGCCAAGTCCCCCGAGCAGGCTTTGGGGGCATCCGTCCAGCAGTCCTTTTGGCGCATCGTGGTGATGATCAACGTGGTAGACCTAGCCTTCGCCATCGACTCGGTGCTGGTGGTGGTGGCCTTCAGCAAGGTGTTCTGGGTGATCTTCACCGGCGTCGCCATCGGTATCCTGCTGATCCGCCTGGCGGCGGGCTGGATGGTGCGGGTGATGGAGCGCTACCCGAAGCTCGAGGCCGTGGCCTACGCGGTGGTGGGCTGGGCTGGGATCAAGCTCGCCCTGGAAGGCTGGAACCTGGGTGCCCATGTGTGGTTGCACAACGAGGCCCTGGTCCTGCACCTGCCCAAGGAGCTGTTCTTGGGGGGCACCTTGCTGATCCTGATCGCCGGTACCTTGTGGGCCTTGCGCTCGGGTAGCCGCTCCGCCCCTAGCGCCTGAAGCCAGGCTCAGCCCGCTCAAAGCAGCTCGAGTTCCGGCCAGCCGCTGAGGAGTTCCTGCTCGCTGAGCGATTCGCCCTCGGCCTCGGGCGTCCAGGAGACGTAGGCGGCCAGGGTGGTGACGGGGGTGGTGGCCGAGAGGGCCATGAGGGCGGTCTTAGCTCCGGCCTCCCGCAGGGGTAGCGGTACCTGGGGCAAGCTGCCATGGGCTGCCACCAGGATTGAGACCAGCAGGTAGCGGCCGTCGGGTTCGGCCCTGGGGGTGTAATCGCCAGGGCGCTCCACCTTGCCCTCGAACTTGCGGAAGGTTTCCACGAACTTCGAGCGGTCCTCGGTCATGAGGCGGTCAAACCGACCTTCGGCCTGCTGCAGGCTGCCCCGCCAGCTCTCATAGCTGCCAAAGCGCCAGGCGGCCTGTTCGCGTAGCAGCACCACACACACCTCGTCTATCAGGTCGGCCAGGCCCTGGGTGCTGTTGGTGTCGGCCTGCTCGGCCAGGCGGCGCAGGGTGCGCTGGAGCGAGGGGCTGTAGAGCAGGGCCAGGCGCAGGCGGGCGACTTCAGCTTCCGGGAGGTTGTCGTAGGTACCGAGGCCGCTTCCGGCGCGGCGCAGGCCTTGGATGATCGAGAGTGCGATCACCCCCATCACGAGGACCACCATCACCGAGGCCACCCCGACTCCGCTCCCGCCGGAGCCGGGGGTGGTGGGGATGTAGACCGGTGGATAGACGCGGGGGCTGGGGTAGCTGTAGTCGGGCCGGGGGCTTGGGATGGGGAAGGTGGGCGTGGGGGAGGGGTTGACTCGAGGGGTGGGGGAGCTGCGGAAGCCACCCCGTCCCCCCACCCCTCCGCCGCTGCGCTGGGCATCGGCTTGGGAGAGCAGGGGAAGGACCCCGAACACGGTGAGCAGCACCAGCAGCCAGGTCCAGATGCGTCGCATTGGGTCCAGCATAAAGCAAGCGCTGCGGTGGCGCTAAGCGCAAGCGGCTGAGGCCCGACGTTAAAATGTTGGAAGCATTAAACTTGACAATATTATGCTCATAGTTCATGCTAAGACTTTATGGTACTGGGTCACCAATTCCCGTTCTAAAAGCGCTAGACTGCGCTTAGCACTGATACTCCACTTCGGCAGTTTTGGCCTTTAGTCCTGCAACATCGAACCAAACGGTGAGTGTAATGAGCGAATCCAGCTCCAATATCCACGTCCCTGAAACCCTGCCGGTCTGCCCGGTGCGCGGCTCGGTCATCTACCCCACCATGGTCATGCCCATCGAAGCCGGACGGCCCGTCTCCATCCGGGCCATCGACGAGGCGCTGGCCCGCGACAAGATCATCCTCATCGCCTCGCAGCGCGACAAGGAGGTCGAGGAGCCCGGACCCGAGGACATGTACATGGTGGGCACGGCCTGCAACATCCTGCGTATGCGCAAGAACTCCGATGGCTCGGTGCAGATGCTGGTGCAGGCCTTCGCCCGCGTACGGGTAAAGGCTTACGAGCAGCGCAAGGGCTACCTCGAGGCCGCCGTCGAGCCCATCCCCGAGCTGCAGGACAAGGAAGTCGAGCTCAAGGCGCTCTTCCGCGAGGTCAAAGCCCGCTTCGAAACGGTGCTCAAGGAGGGCAAGTACCTCTCCCCGGAGACCGCCCAGTTCGTGCTCAACCTCGAGGACCCCTCCCAACTCGCCGACTACATCGCCTTCCACGTCGACTTCAAGCTCGAGGACAAGCAGAAACTCCTCGAAATCGCCTCCGCCGCCGAACGCCTCAAGCGGGTGCTGGTGCTGCTCGACGCCGAGATCGAGCTGATGGAGACCCAGCGTCGCATCCAGCAGCAGGTCAAGGAGGAGATCGACCGCAACCAGCGCGAGTACTTCCTGCGCGAGCAGATGAAGGCCATCCAGCGTGAGCTGCACGGTGAGGAGGGCGATCAGGAAGTCGAGGAATTCCGCGAGAAAATCGAGGCTTTGGGCTTGCCCGAGGCCGTCAGGGGCGAGGTCGAGCGCGAACTCAACCGCTTCGCCCGCATGCACCCCGACTCTGCCGAGGCCAGCGTGGTGCGCACCTATCTCGACTGGATCGTCTCGCTGCCCTGGAACACCCGTACCACCGATCAGATCGACCTCGCCGAGGCCGCCAGGATCCTCGACGAGGAGCACTACGGCCTGGAGAAGGTCAAGGACCGCGTGCTGGAGTACCTGGCGGTGCGTAAGCTCAAGCTCGAGCGCGTGCGCAAGGGTGAGCTGAAGGAGGAGGAAGTCAGCAAGGGGCCCATTCTGCTTTTCGTGGGGCCTCCTGGCGTGGGCAAGACCTCTATCGCCAAGTCTATCGCCCGGGCGCTGGGGCGCAAGTACCACCGCGTCAGCTTGGGGGGCGCGCGCGACGAATCGGACATCCGGGGCCACCGCCGCACCTACATCGGGGCCATGCCGGGGCGCATCATCCAGGGTCTGCGCCAGGCGGGCAGCAAGAACCCGGTCTTCTTGCTCGATGAGGTCGACAAGCTTGGAGTCTCCTACCAGGGTGATCCTGCGGCGGCGCTGCTGGAGCTGTTGGACCCGGCTCAGAACAAGGAATTCACCGACCACTACCTGGGCGTGCCCTTCGACATGAGCGAGGTGCTGTTTATCTGCACGGCCAACTTCCCCGACAACATTCCAGGCCCCTTGATGGACCGCATGGAGCTCATCGAGTTCACCAGCTACATCGAGCAGGAGAAGCTGGAGATCGCCAAGCGTTACCTGCTGCCGCGCCAGATCATGGAAAACGGGCTGAAGGAGAAGCAGGTGGTTTTCACCGACGCGGCCATCTCGCGCTTGATCAACTCCTACACCCGCGAGGCGGGGGTGCGTAACCTCGAGCGCGAGATCGGCGCGGTGTTGCGCAAGGCGGCGCGCAGCCTACTGGAGTCGGGCAAGAAGCGCGTGCGCATCATCGAGGATGACCTGGAGAAATACCTGGGCCCCGCCCGCTTCCTGCCCGAAGCCGAGGCCCGCGAACCCCAGGTGGGCGTGGCGACGGGCATGTACTACACCCCGGTGGGAGGGGACATCATGTTCGTGGAGGTCTCCGCCACACCGGGCAAGGGCGCTCTGATCATCACCGGGCAACTGGGTGAGGTCATGAAGGAATCGGCCCGCGCGGCGCTGACTTACGCCAAACGGAACGCCAGCCGCTTCGGGATTGGGCTCGAGAAGTTCGACAAGACCGACTTGCACCTGCACGTTCCGGCGGGCGCGGTACCCAAGGAGGGCCCATCGGCAGGTATCGCCATCACCAGCGCCGTGGTCTCGGCCCTGACCGAAATTCCCGTGCGCAACGACGTGGCCATGACCGGCGAGATCACCCTCACCGGGCGGATCTTGCCCATTGGGGGGGTCAGGGAGAAGGTGCTGGGTGCGCGCCGGGCGGGGATTCGTGAGGTGATCCTGCCCAAGAAAAATCAGCCCGATCTCTCCGATATCCCAGCCTACCTGCGCCACAACATGGTGTTCCACTTCGTCGAGAACCTCGACGAAGCCCTCGACCACTCCTTGGTGGGGGGTCTGAAGGGTTTGGAGCAGCGGGCCAAGGCCAAACGCGAGAAGGGCAAAGCCAGGGCCCGCTCCAAGACCCCGGCTGTGGCCAGGGCTTGAGGGTAGTATCAACCCGCTTCAGCGGTAGAGCTCACGCGAGATCACCAGGCGCTGGATTTCGCTGGTGCCCTCGTAGATCTCGGTGATCTTGGCGTCGCGGTAGTAGCGCTCGGCGCGGTACTCGCGGTGGTAGCCGTAGCCGCCCAGCACCTGCACCGCGTCGCGGGTGACGCTCACCGCCGTGTCGGAGGCGAAGAGCTTGGCGGTGGAGGCCTCGAGCGTGAAGCGCTCACCCCGGTCTTTCTTGGCGGCGGCCTCGAGGGTGAGGGCACGAGCGGCGGCGATCTTCACGTGCATGTCGGCCAGTTTGAAGCCCACCCCCTGAAACTCGCGGATCTTCTGGCCGAACTGGGTACGCGCATCGGCGTAGGCTTTAGCGATTTCGAAGGCGGCGCGGGCCATCCCTACCGCCTGGGCTGCGATCCCGATGCGTCCGGAGTCGAGGCCGGCGAGGGCCTGGGCCAGACCCCGGCCCTCCTGGCCTAACAGGTTTCCCTCAGGCACGAACACCCCGTCGAAGCGCACCTCGGTGGTGTGGGCTGCGTGCAGGCCCATCTTGCGTTCGGGAGGACCGAAGCTTAGGCCGGGCGTGTCCTTTTCCACGATGAAGCTGCTGATGCCGCTTTCGCCTCGAGCCATCACCACGTAGACCTGGGCCTGCCCGCCGGAAGTGACCCAGCTCTTGACCCCGTCGAGTTGCCAGCCGCCGGGCACCTTTTGGGCGCGGAGCTTCATGGAGGCCGGGTCGGAGCCGGCGTGGGGCTCGGTGAGGCAGAAGGCCCCGATCCACTCGCCCTTGGCGAGGGGCACCAGGTATTTCTTCTTCTGCTCCGGGCTGCCGAACTTCGTCAGCATGTACTGTGGCAGGCCGCTGGTGACGGAGAGGATCACCGCCACGCTGGGATCGGCGGCGGCGATCTCCTCCATGGCCAGCACCCAGGTCACGCTGTCCAGCCCTGCTCCGCCCCACTCCTCCGGGGTGGTCATGCCCAGCAGTCCGAGTTGGGCGAGGGTCTCGAGCTGAGGCCAGGGATATTCCCCCGATGCGTCGTATTGCGGGGCCTTTTCCCACAGCACCTCGCGGGCTACCTGCCGCACCATGTCCAGGACCATCTTCTGGTCGTTGGTCAAGACAGCCATGAGCATATCGTATCATGCCCCTGGTGAAGAAAAACCGTAATATATGGCCATACGCCGCCGATGGATTTTTGTACACTACCGTGCGTGAGTGAAGTCGCCGCCCCTGCCCAGGCCGAAGCCGTTTCCAGCCCTGTCTTGAGTACCGTGGCCCTCTTCGCCGCCGAGGGGGCCGAGGCGCGGGCCTTACGCCGGGCCTTGGGCCTGGACGAGGCGCTGGGGGGCCCTAAGCCCATCTTTCGGGGCCGGGTGGGTGCCCACGAGGTTCTGCTGGTTGAAACCGGGGTGGGGAAAGTGGCGGCTGCCTCCGCGGTAACCTACGCCCAGGCCCGCTTTAACCCGCACTGGAGCCTGTGGGCGGGGGTGGCGGGTGGGCTCAACCCCAGCCTGCACTCCCTCGACGTGCTCGTGGCCCACGACGCGGTGCAGTGGGATGTGGACATCACCGCCTTTGGCCGCCAGCCGGGGGAACTGGCCACGGGCGAGCGCTTCGTGCGGGCCGATATCGAGCTTTCGACCCGCATATACCGGGCGGCGCTCGAGCTGGGCTACCCGGTTCACTGGGGTCGCGTTGCCAGCGGCGATCGCTTCCTGGCCCACCCCGCCGATGCCGCCCGCCTGCGCCAGCTTTTCGCCGCCGACGCGGTCGAGATGGAGGGCGCGGCGGCGCTGTGGACCGCCAAGGACCTGGCCTTGCCCATGGCCCTGGTGCGCACCATCTCCGACGGAGCCGATGACGACGCGCACGAGTCCTTCGAGCTGTTCCTCGAGCAGGCCTCTGAACGCTTGGCCCAGGTGGTGCTCAAGGTTTTGCAATAGCCAGCTTCCCGATATACTCAAATTGCAACCGCTTGAAGCCCGGGGTCAGACCCCGACCTGCTGAAGCTGCCTGCCGCGACTTGAAAGAGCTGAGCAACGGGACTTTTGGGGGTGGGAGATGTGGGAACTTGGAGAGGGGCTCGAGATTCGGCTCTTTAGCGGCAGCGCCAACCGGCCACTGGCCGAGGCCGTAGCGCACTCCCTTGGCCTGAGCTTGGGCAAGGCTGTGGTCGAGCGTTTCCCCGATGGCGAGGTGCGGGTGCGGTTGCTGGAGAGTGTGCGCGGCGCCGATGTGTACCTCATCCAGCCCACTGCCCCGCCGGTCAACGACCACCTGATGGAACTCCTGATCATGGCTGACGCTGTGCGCCGCAGCAGCGCGGCCCGCATCAACGCGGTCATCCCCTACTTTGGCTACGCCCGCCAGGACAAGCAGACCCAGGGTCGCGAGCCCATCAGCGCTAAACTGGTGGCCGACCTGATCCAGGAAGTCGGGGTCCACCGCGTCATCACCGTAGACCTGCACGCCCCCCAGATTCAGGGTTTTTTCAACATCCCCGTCGATGAGCTCTCGGCGGTCAAGCTCTTCGCCAGCTACCTCGAGCACAAGCACCTCACCGACAACGCCGTGGTGGTCTCGCCCGATTCGGGCCGAGCCGAACACGCCCGCCGCCTCTCCGAACGGCTGAGCCTGCCGCTGGCGATCCTGGCTAAGCGCCGTATCGGTCCCCACGAGACCCAGGTGGCCTACGTGATCGGCGATGTGGCAGGCAAGCGCCCCCTGATCGTCGATGACATCATCTCCACGGGGGGCACCATCCGCCGGGGCGTCGAAGCTCTGGTAGCCGCCGGAGCCCAGGAAGCCATCGTCATGGCGACCCACGGGGTGCTGGTAGGCCCGGCCCACGAAAACCTCTCCCACCCGGCCATCCGCGAGGTGGTCTTCACCGACACCATTCAGCTCACCCCGGCCATGGGCTTCAACATCCTCTCCACCGCCGATCTGCTGGCCCAGGCCATCCGCAACGTGCACACCAACCGCTCGGTGAGCGCGCTGATTTGAGGGGTCGTCAGCTTACCCTGCCGCTTGCTGCGCCGCCCGCAGATGGCCCCGCTCGCCCAGGCGTGCGGTGAAGATGGAGATGGCGTAGAGCACAAACAGCGGCACGCTGATAAGGGCTAGGTTGAACACGTCTACGGTGGGGGTGATGATGGCGGCCAGGGTGATGAGCAGCACGATGGCGATGCGCCAGTTTTGCAGCAGGAAGCGGCTTGAGAGAAGCCCCAAGCGGGCCAGCAGGTAGCTCACCACCGGCATCTCGAAGACGATGCCCATCACGCCCAGGAAGGCCAGGATCTGACTCATGTACTGGCCCAGCGAGATGTTGGGCTTGACCAGGTCGCCCAAAAAGCCCAACAGGAAGGGCACAGCGTAGGGCAGGAACACGTAGTAGGCGAAGATTACACCCACGGCGAAGCTAAAGCCCGCCCCCAGCAGGAAGGGAACCGCCAGCCTGCGCTCGTGGTCGTAGAGGCCGGGTGAGATGAAGGCCCAGATCTGGTAGACGATGAAGGGTAAGGCCAGGGCCAGACCGCCGAAAGCCGCGATCTTGAAGGAGGTTACAAAGGGTTCGGTGATGTTGAGCACCTGCAGGTCGGCCTTGACCCGGGCGGTGGCGTTGTAGATGTCGAGGGGGCGCTCGAGCAGCGCCAGCAACTCCAGACGGAAGACGAAGGCTACCCCCGTCATCACCGCCCAGGCCACCAGCGACCAGAGGATGCGGCTACGCAGCTCCTCGAGGTGCTCCATCAAGGGGGCTTCTTTCATGGCGGACCTTCAAGCTAGGGCTTGGCCTCTTCCTTGGAGGGTTCGGGTTTGACCTCGAGGGGTTTGTTCAGCTCCTCCTTGATCTCGCGCAGCTCCTTGACGTCGGCGGCTTTCTCGAACTCCTCGCGGATGCTGCGGGCTCCTTTCTGGAACTCACGGATGGATTGCCCCAGGCTGCGCCCCAGCTCGGGCAGCTTGCGGGGGCCAAACAACAGCAGGGCCACCAGCAGGATGATGAGTAACTCAGACATTCCAATCGGCATGGTTCGCTCCTGGTTTCAGTCTACTGCGGGAGCTAAACTCAACATGAATTTTGCTTCCAAAAGGCCAAGCAGCAATGCTCACTTCTTACGTTCCCGCAGGCGCTTGACGTAGCCTTCTTTGTTTTCCTGGCGCGCTCTGGCGATGGCCAGGGCGTCTTGGGGAATGTTCTTGTTGACCGTGCTGCCTGCGGCGATGTAGGCCCCCTCGCCCACCTCGAGCGGGGCCACCAGCGTGGAGTTGGAGCCGGTGAAGGCCCCCTTGCCGATGACGGTTTTGTGCTTGCGCTGGCCGTCGTAGTTGGCCACGACGGTGCCCGCGCCAATGTTGGCCCCCTCACCGATGTCGGTGTCGCCCAGATAGCTCACGTGCCCGGCCTTGGCCCCTCGGCGCATGTGGGTGTTTTTCATCTCGACGAAGTTGCCCACGTGGGCTTCCTCCTCGATGAGCACGCCGGGGCGGAAGCGGGCGAAAGGGCCGGCGTCGGAGCCGCTTTTCATGTGCGACTTCTCGGCCACGACGTGCGGGCGCAGGGTGACGTGGGGCTCGAGCACCATGTCGCTGAGCACGCAGTAAGCCCCGATCTCACAACCCTCGCCGATGCGGGTGTCGCCCCTGAGGATCACACCGGGCCACAGCGTCACGTCGGGGGCGAGTTGGACCGAGGGCTCGAGGTAGATGGTCTGGGGCTGGATCATCCGCACACCCTGGTTCATCCAGTATTCGCGCAGCCTCTGGAGCAGGATGCCCTCGACCTCGGCGAGTTGGGCGCGGGTGTTGATCCCTAAGAGCTCGCCGGGGTCGTCGCTCAGCAGCCCCACCACCCGCTTACCCCGCTCACGGTAGACCCGGATGAGGTCGGGCAGGTAGTACTCCCCGGCGGCGTTGTCGTTGCTGACGTGCTCGAGCGCTTCCCAAACGTGGCTGTCGAAGCAGTAGACCCCGGCGTTGATCTCCTTGATTTCGCGCTGCTCGGGCGTGGCGTCTTTGTGCTCGATGTTGGCGATGATCTCCCCGCGCTTGTCGCGCAGGATGCGCCCGTAGCCGCTTGGGTTCTCCAGCCGCATGGTCAGCAGGGCCATGCCTTCCTTGCCTAAGGCCTCGACCAGGCCGGTGAGGGTTTCTGTGGAGGTGAGGGGGGTGTCGCCCTGGACCACCACCACCGGTCCCTTGAAGCCTCGGAGGGCCTTCCTGGCCTGCTTGAGGGCGTGAGCCGTGCCAAGCTGCTGTTCCTGTACAGCGAACTCGAGGCCCTCATAGCCCCCTAGCGCTTCCCGAACCTGCTCGAGGCCGTGGCCGACCACCACCACCACCTTCTCCGCGCCGCTTCGCAGCGCGGTCTCGACGACGTAGGCCACCATGGGCTTGCCCAGCAGCGGGTGGAGCACCTTGGGCAACTTCGACTTCATGCGGGTGCCCAGGCCCGCAGCCAGGATCACGACGGCATGTTTCATACCGTCCTTCAGTCTACCCTTCAATCCTTCTTGGGCGGCTTGGCCTCGGCTTTGCCTGTCTTGGGGGGAGTGGGCACCGCCACGGCTACGGCTTCGCGGCCCCCTTTGGGCAGGCGGTAGAGCATGACGATGGCCAGGATGATCAGCGGGATCGAAAAGAGCTGGGTGGCGGTGAAGAAGCCGATGCCCAGCGTGTTGTTCTCGTAGACCTTGAGCCACAGCGGGTTGAGGCGGAAGGTCTCCTCGAGCCCTCCCCGCAGCACGCTGTACCACAGTACGAACTGCCAGAAAGCGTACCCCCAGGGCTTTCGCATCGCCAGCCAGCGCACGACCAGCACGCTCAGGATGATCCCGATGATCACCCCGTAGATCTGGGTCAGGTGAACCGGGCCGCGCACCACCTCGCCCAGACACAGCCCGTAGGCCAGGCTGATGTTGTCGCCGGCTTTGCAGATGCCGGGGAAGCCCGAGGCCGACGAGGGCCAGGTGAAGCCGATGGGCAGGCTGGTCAGACGACCGACGGTGTCGGAGCCGTTCATGAAGTTGCCCAGCCGCCCACCGATGATCCCCAGCGCCACCGCCGGGAGGGAAGCTTCGATGTAGGGCATGAAGGGGGTGCCGTAGCGGCGGGCATAGAGCCAGAAGGCCAGGATGCCCCCGATCACGGCCCCGTGGATCGAGAGCCCGCCCTGCCAGATGTACAAAGCCGAGATGGGGTTGCCGGCGAAGTCGCTGGGGCTGGTGAGCACGTAGCCCACCCTCGCCCCGATTACCCCGGCCACCACCGCCCAGAAGGCGGCCTGCTCGAAGCGGTCGGGGTCGTAGCCCCAAGCCCGCAGGTAGCGCTTGGCGATCTCGAAGCCGGCGAAGATCGCCAGCACCAGGAAGAAGCCGTACCAGCGAATCTGGATCGGCCCGAGTTCGATCATGATTGGGTCCATAGCTCACTCCCTCAACAGTTTAGTTAGCCGGGCCGCTTCGAAGCGACCCTCCATTAGCACCTGCTCGCCCTTTAGCAGTACCGGAACCCGGAAGCTGTAGTGGGCTACCCATTCGGGCTTCTCGTCCACGCTGCGCCGCTCGAAGGGCACGCGCAAGGCCTCGAGCAGCTGCTCGGCTTCCTCGCACAGATGACACCCGTCGCGGCTGATCAGGATATAGCTCATGTGGATCCCTCGAATGCGGTCGATGGCTAAACACACAGCGCCCTTTGCCGCGTACGCCGCGTGAGACCCCATTAGGCGGGAGGCGGCGCGCGGGGGATGGCGGGGCTGTGTTCGTGGGTAGGGAGGGGGCGGCTGGAGCCTAGGATCCGGCTCAGCGACGCCACCAGCCCGGCCAGGTTGCCAGGAGAGGGCGGCGCCTCGGCCGCGGGCAGGGGTTGGAAGGCCAGGCCCGGCAGGAGCGCGTCGGCGTGGGCGGGGTTGAGGGCTGCGCATCCGGGGGGACTGCAGTGGAGGGGGGAGAGGATTTGCTCGAGGGCCCCGCTCACCAGTTGCCGGGTCTCGGAATTGGCGCAGAGCAGCACCACAAGCAGCGGCAGGATCCGCAGGTACAGCCGGGCTTGCTTGCTGGAGTGCACGGGTCGAATCATACCACCCTTTAGAAAATGGCCCTCAGCACCAGAATTCCCATCATCAGGTGCAGCAGGAACTTGCCCGCCATTCCCCCCAGCATCCCCACGAAGGTGCCCCAGGCTGCCCGCAGGGCGGCATCGGCGCTTTTGCCGCTGAGGCTTTCCGCCGCGAAAGCCCCCACCAGCGGCATTACGAACACCCCCAGCGGGGGCAGGATGAACAGGCCGAAGATGCCCCCGATGAAGGCCCCCCACATCCCGGCCCGGCCTGCCCCGTAGCGCCGAGCGCCGATGAGGGCAGCCAGGTTGTCCACTGCGAACACCGCTAGCGTGATCAGCGCCAGCCAGATCCAGGTGAGGCGGGATAGCTCGGAGAAGCCCACCATCAACTCGTGCAGCAGAGCTCCGGCCAGGATGATGAGGGTAGCGGGTAGCACCGGCACGAAGGTGCCTACCAACCCGACGATCCAGACCAGCACGAACAGCCAGTCGGCGAAAACGTTCACGGAGCCCACATTAACACCCCTGGATGAGAGCGGCTCTGAAGTGCGCCCGGCCTCACCGATCCAATTAGGGCTCTAATCCCCAAAGCCACCCTTCCCTCCCCAATAAACTGGGGCTCGAGGCTATGAGGCTTCAACGTCACTTCATCGCCGGATTGCTGGCGCTGCTGCCCTTGAGCGTCACGGTGTACGTGCTGGCGTGGGTTTACAACTCCTCAGCTAGCATCATCACTGCCCTGATGCATGTGGTGGGCCTTACCCCTCCATCCTGGTTGCTGCCGTTGTTGCCGGTGATCGGTATCCTGGCGATGCTCGCCCTGATCGTCCTGGTGGGCACCCTGGCCGGGAATTACGTCGGCAAGGTGCTTCTAGCTGGCATCGACCGCAGCTTCAAGTCGATTCCCCTGATCCGTGAAGTCTACAACGCCGTCCAACAGATCGCCCATACCCTGCTGGGTCAGCCTGAGGTGCATTTCCAGCGGGCGGCGCTCATTGAGTACCCGCGCAAAGGGCTCTATACGCTGTGCTTCATCGCCAGCGCCGAGGTGGGCAGGAGGCTTTCCCCCCTGCCCGAGGGCTACACGGTGGTGCTGGTGCCCACCTCGCCGGTTCCGGCCTCGGGCATGGCCATCATCGTGCCCACTGCCGAGGTCATCCCCCTCGAGATCAGCATCGAGGACGCCCTGAAGTACGTGGTTTCAGGGGGCTTTATCCTGCCCGAGGCTAAAGCCCGCAAGCTGCTCGAGCCCACTCAACCGTCAGGCGGGTTGCCGCGGGTGGAAGGTTGATGCTCTGGTGCGTGCTCCGCGTTTTCAGCGTAGGCCGGGCGGCTCGGGTTTGATCCAAAAGCCCTGTTCCTCGGCCTGCTTGAGGTAAGCGCACAGGCTTTCGAGGTCCTTGAAGTAGATTACCTCGCCCTTCCCCTCGGCAGGGCGTACCGAAGCCCGGACCTCTCCGGCTGGTCCGTGCCACAGACGCAATTCCAGGGCGATGGCTTTGGAGCGCATTCCGTCCTCCTGCGAACGAATCTAGCAAGCGGGGCGTTATTTCGCCGTTACGAAGGGAGCTGTTCCCCAGCGCCTGGCTGCCTCGAGGGCGGGAGGGATAGGACATTTGCTGCTATGGGGTCGCCTAGCATGGGGCCATGGACACTACCCGAACCGGAAAAGCCCTGCGCCGAAGTGCAGTAAACAAGCTTTACCAATCGCGACTGTGCGACCTCGAGAGCGCGGCGGCCATGGTGCAAAGCGGTTGGCGGGTCTTCGTCTCGGGGAACGCCGCTACCCCGACCCCGCTGCTCGAGGCCCTGGCCGCACGCAAGGATGAGCTGAGCAACGTCGAGTTGGTCCATGTGCTCCAGCTCGGTCCCGACCCTTTCCTGGCCCCCGAGATGGAGGGGCACTTCCGCCGTCGCTCGATGTTCGTAGGGCCCGCCGACCGCGAGGCGGTCAACAGCGGTCGCGCCGACTACGTGCCGATCTCGCTGCACCAGATCCCCTGGCTGTTCAAGCGCGGCCTGCTGCCCCTGGATGCCGCGCTGGTGCAGGTTTCGCCGCCCGACGAATTTGGCTTCGTGAGCCTGGGAGTAGAGGTCATCGCCTCTAAGGCCGCCGTCGAGAACGCCCGCCAGGTGATCGCCCTGGTCAATCCCCGCATGCCCCGCACCTTGGGCGATACCTTCGTCCACGTCTCCCGCTTCACGGCCTTCGTCGAGGTGGACCTGCCGCTGCCCGAGCTCGAGCGCGGCGGCTTTGGCGAGGTTGAGGCCAGGATCGGCAAGCACGTGGCCGAGCTCATCGACGATGGCTGCACCTTGCAGATGGGCATTGGCGCCATCCCCGACGCGGTGCTGGCCAACCTCGAGGGCCGCAGGGACTTGGGCGTGCACACCGAGATGGTCTCGGACGGGGTGATGGAGGCGCTGGAGAGGGGCATCATCACCGGCAGCCGTAAGACGCTGCTGCCGAGTAAGGTGGTGGGCACCTTCGTGCTGGGCAGCGAACGGTTGTACCGCTTTGTGCACGACAACCCCCTCTTCGAGATGCGGCCCGCTGATTTCGTCAACGATCCTTTCACCATCGCCCGCAACAGCCGCATGATCGCCATCAACTCCGCGCTCGAGATCGATATTACCGGCCAGGTCTGCGCCGACTCCATCGGCGGCACCATCTACTCGGGCTTTGGCGGTCAGCTCGACTTCATCCGGGGGGCGGCGGCCAGCGAGGGGGGCAAGCCCATCATCGCCCTACCCTCTACGGGCAAGAAGGGGACGATCTCTCGCATCGTCCCGGTGCTCAAGAGCGCTGCCGGGGTGGTCACCACCCGCGCCGACGTGCACTACGTCGTGACCGAGTACGGCGTGGCCGAGCTCTTCGGTCGCAGCCTGCGGGAGAGGGCCGTGGCGCTGATCAACATCGCCCACCCCGACTTCCGCGAAGAGCTCACCAAGGCTGCTTGGGAACGCCATCTGTTGCCGAGAAGCTATACGGGAGTGACGCTGTAAGGCTGGAGGGGCGTGCGTTCGCGTGCTTACCCCTGACCGCCGGCGCTGGATGTACGCCCTTGTGGAGACACCTGTACCCCTTGGTTACCAGCCCCCCACCCTCCCCTAGCAGGGGAGGGAGAGTGCGAAGGTGCGACGGTGTACTTAATTCAGTATCTGATTTGCCCTGATCTGTGCCAGAACCTGCTCGAGCTGCTCCAGCGAGGCTTCGATTTGCTCGAAGCTTTGGGCGTAGCTCTCGATCACCTCGGGGTCGCTGAGGTAGGGAGCGCTGTTGCGGAAGACCCGCCAGCCTTCGCGGATTTGGGCGATGATCTGCGCTGCCCCCTCGGAAGCCGCCAGAAAATGCGCGAACTGGGGGCTTTGCTCGGCCCGCTCGAGCCGTGCTTCCTGGGCATCGACGATGGCTAAGAGGGCTTCGACGCGGGGGTTCAGGGCCATGCTGTTACCTTAGCAGAAGAACTGGCGGGCCGTGCCGAAAATGGACCGGGGGAGTGCGGCAAGGGGGTTTATCCGCTAGAATCACAGCTTGACACTACTTGGCCTTCGGCTTCCCTCCCCGAACCCCCTACGCTATGCCTGATCTTCGCCCCAAGACCGAGTCCAATCCCTTTACCCACAACGTGCGGGTGGTGCTGGTAGGCACCCAGGAACCCATGAACGTGGGTGCGGTGGCCCGAGCCATGCGCAACTTCGGTATGAGCGAGCTGTGGCTGGTGGCTCCGGAGCCCCGCGTGCTCGCCGACCTCGAGGCCCGCCCCGACTCCGACGCCTACCGCCTGGCTGTCCACGCCGAACCCATCCTCGACAACCTGCGTCGCGGTGAAACGGTGCTGGAGGCCGTGCGCGAGTGTGAGTTGGTGCTGGCGACCACGGCGCGCTCCAGGGACATCCCTGTGGGTCGCTTGGCCGAGCCCAGGGGGGCCGCCCAGGCCGTAGCCCAGGTGGCCCAGCGGGGCAAAGTAGCCCTGCTTTTCGGGCGGGAAATGTACGGCCTCACCAACGAGGAGATGGATCAGGCCGGGCTCATCGTGCGCATCCCCACCGCTCCTGAGCAGCCGAGCCTGAACCTGGCCCAGGCCGTGCTGTTGCTGGCCTACGAGATCTTTGTGGTCACTGCCAATCCACCGGCCCCCAGCCCCGAGCGCCTGGCCGAGCGTGAGGCCCTCGAGCGCCTCTTCGAGGACCTGGAAAGCTACATCCTGGAGATCGGTTTTACCGACTCCAAGCGCTTTGGCTACGCCCGCCGCCGTCTGCGCCGCATCCTGCACAAGGCCGAACTGACCCCTGCCGAGGTGCAGATGCTGCGGGGCTTGCTGCACCAGAGCCGCTGGTATGCCAAGCATGGGCCGCGGGAGGGTTGAGCGCTGGTCGCTCTGATTGCCGTAGGGCTCCTCTGCTTGCAGGGGAGGTTGAGTACCCCGTGGGAAGCTTTGCCTTTGGGGTCGGCTTAGCACCTGCTAATGCTTCCCGTGAGGCCCCAAGGTATACGGTGAGATCTGTGCGGCGGTGTTAAGTACGTCGATCATCGGTAGCCAATGCCTCCTTCGAGGCCTGGGCAAGGGGGTTTGTGGGACTCAGGTTTTTTGGGTCGAACGGTGCGCACGGGCTCTGATAGGCTAGTACTTCAAGGGGGTAGAGCGGTGGAAACCGATGTAAGACGTTATCTGCGTCACGAATTTCACGTCGAAGGCCCACTCTCGCCCGGCAAGTTTGAAAGCGAGCTGGCCAAGCGCATCGGTAGCCCGAGCCGTCGAAGACCGATCCTGAAGGCCTGGAAGCGCTATCTGGCCGGGGGCGGCGTGGAGGCGGTGCGAAGTTTTTACGCTGAGCTGCTGGCGCATCCCCGTGAGCGCTTGGAGGGAATGGTGTATGCCATGCACCTGCCCTTTCTGGAATTTTATGCACAGAAGCTTCCGCCTCTGCTCGAGCGCTTGGGTGCGGGGAGGGTGCTCGAGGTAGGGGCTTTCACCGGGGCCTTGCTGGGCTTGCTGCTTCGAGCCAGACCAGACCTCGAGTGGCACGCTTTAGAGGGTGTGTCGGAGGCGGTTCGCCTCGGGCAGGAACGCTTTCCCGGCGTGACCTGGCATCGGGGCTGGTTCGGCGAGGCGCCCCTGGAGCTGCCCCAGATGGACGCGGTTTTGCTGCTGTCGGTGCTGCCTGAGGGTTACCTGGGCGACCTGCCGGGGCGGCTCGAGGCCGAAGCCTTCGACCGGCAGTTCCAGTTCTCGGCGCGGCTCATGGCTCTGCAGGGGCTGCTGCGTCCGGGGGGCTTGCTGGTTTACGGCCACGGCCCCTTCCTGGGCAAGAACCCCGAGGGCGTGGGAGAAATCCTCGAGGGCCTGGGCTTTGGCGAGGTGGGGCGGGTAGGGGAGGGGGAGTACTTCCTGGTTACCGGGCGCATGCCTGAGCGGTTGACGCGCGTACACCCGGACGAGAGCAGCGTCTCCATCGTCCTGCCGGCTGAGCCTGTAGCCCAGCCTCCACCTGCCCAGGCCGCGCCCGAGGAACTGTGGCGGCTGCTCGAGGCCGAGGACTACGCCGAGGTCCTGCGGCGCAGTACCGAGGACAGCCGGGGCGAGGTGGCCTATCTGCGGGGGCGGGCGTTGTTTGCCCTGTCGCGCTTTGCCGAGGCCGAGAGCGCCCTGGCGCTGGCGGATAGGCCCGAGGCCGAGGACCTGCGGGCTTTCTGCTGGGTCGAACTCGAGGACTACCGCCGGGCGCTGCCCCGCCTGGAGGCCCTGGCCAGCCGAGGCGGGCGTTACCGCCTCTACCTGGGCCGGGTCTACCTGGGGTTGGGGCGGCTGGCCGACGCGCTGCGGCAGTTGTTCGAGGCTGGCCTCCCCGAGGCCGAACTCTACCTCAAGATCGCCCTCGAGCGCATGGAGGAGCGCGCCGTGCGCTTGTCGCGTGAGGGAGACTGGAGCGAGGCCAGCCGCCGGGTGGAGTTCGTCGAAGACCTCTCGCCCCAGCTTTTGAGCCGGGGGCTGCTAAGGCTGGGCCTGCAGGCTAGCCTGAGTCAGGGGTTGTGGGCCAGGGCGCAGCGCTACGCCCAGCGGCTCTACGATCTGGGCGAGGCGGCGGGGGCGCTGGGGCTGGCGCTGGTGGGTTTGCGGGTACGGGGGCCGGAGGGCCTGGAGAGCGTGCCTCTGGACGACCTCAAGGAGGTCGAGCCCTACCTCACCGACGCGGTGGCTCGTGCCGAGGAAGCTACCGCCCTGTTGGCACTGGGCCTGCTGCGTCACCGCGAAGGGCGGTATCCCGAGGCCTTGCGCTACCTCGAGGCCGCCGCGCGGGAAGGGCAGGGCGAGTCCAAGGGCTTCGCCTACCACCTGCTGGCGGAGTCCAAGCAGGCCCTGGGTTATCCCATGACCGAGGTGCTGGGCGACCACAAGCGGGCCCACGCCCACCGGGCATACGGGGTCGAAGAGCTCTTTGCCCTGGCCCAGCAGGCCTTCGAGCAGGGCGAGACGGTGCTGGCGCGGGAGTTTCTGGCCCGTGTGCGCGACAGTGGCCTGGAGCACTTCCAGGGCGATCCCGGCGCGGTGCTGCGGTTGGTGGAGACCCTGGAGGGCCCTTGGGAGGCTTTCCGCTTGCTGGCCCGTTCGCTCGAGCGCACCCTAGACCCTCCGCTGGAGTTGCTCGAGCTGGCCTATCGCCTCTCACGCAGCTTCAGCCAGAGCGAGGAGGCCCAGAATGTGCGAGGCCGCTACCTGGCCGCGCTCTACGACGCCGGGCAGCAGCTGGGGGCCGAGGCTTTGCTGCTGGCCGAACTCGCGCGCAACCCCGAGGCGCTGGAGGTGCTCTACGACCTGGCCGAGCACTACGAGCGCACCGGAGCCTACAAGAAGGCCACCGAGCAGTGGCGCAAGGCCCTCGAGGTCGCCTACTACTGGGAAAAAGACCTCGAGCTCTCCCGCGAGATCCTGCGCAACCTGCTCTTCCTCAACCCCACCGACCCCGAGTTGCAGCTCTATCTCGAGGAGCTCAAGGCTACCTCCAAGGCCGTGGCCAAGCTCGACGGGGTGCCCGACGCGCTGGCCGGAGCCACCCCCGACAGCCTGCTGAAGGAGGGTCTGCCCCGCTTCCACGGCGAATACCTGCTGGTGGTGGGAGGGCACACCCAACTCAGAAGCCGCATGGTGCCCTTCCTCGAGGCCCAGGGCCTCAGGGTCGACTGGTTCGACTCCGACGCCAACTCTGCCGGACGTGAGGTGATCCGCCGCATTCACAGCCGCCTCGAGCGCGCCCACGGCATGATGATCATCTCCAGCTACGTCGGCCACGACCTCTCCGAGCCGGTGCGGTTGGAGGCTGAGAACCTGGGCGTGCCGGTCTACCTCACCCCAGGCCGCGCACGGGGCGTCACCGGCTTCCTGCGGGCTTTGGCCGAGTTCGCCCCCCAGCTCTTCAAGCGGGCCTTGCGCGGGGGCTGAGCGCTCGTTCCAAAAAACTGCTTGTGGCTGGAGTAGATAGCCCTTAGACTGCGCTCTAAGGAGGATTGGAATGCTTTCAGAAACACTGGTGGGCGAGGTGCTCAGCCGGGCCAGGTTGGGTGGAGCCGACTACGCTGAGCTGTACGTCGAGCGCTGGAGGCGGCGGTCCTTGCGGATGCTCTCAGGTGAGGTCAAGGAGGCTGCCAGCGGCCTCGAGTACGGCGCGGGGCTGCGGCTGCTCTACGGCAGTGAAGTGGTGTATGCCTATACCAACGACCTCTCGGCGCAGAGCCTGTTGGAGCTGACCGAAACCATGGTCAAGCTCAAGGGCCGGGCCGGGCAGGTGGACGCCCAAGGCCGGGGTGGGTTGGATTTCCGCAAACAGGCCGCGCAGGGCCTGCACGCGCCCGAGGTGCCGCTGTCGGCCAAAGACCGACGCTACCGCCTCGAGCGGCTCTTGGAGGCCGAGGCGGCAGCCCGCGTGGCTCCCGAGATCAAGCAGGTGCAAACCCAACTGCTGGAGTGGGACCAGGAAGTGCTGGTGGCAACTTCGGAGGGGAAGTGGGTCGAGGACCGCCGTGTTCGCACCCGCTATGTGGTGACCGCCATCGCTCAGGGTGAGGCTGGGATGCAGACGGGGAGCGTGGGGCCGGGGAAGAGCGTGGGCCTCGAGCTCTTCGAGCTCTACCCTCCCGGCATGGTGGGCCGCCAGGCCGGGGAGCAGGCCATGACCAACCTGCGGGCCAAGCCTGCCCCGGCGGGTACCATGCCGGTGGTCATCGGCAATGCCTTCGGCGGGGTGATCTTCCATGAGGCCTTGGGGCACCTGCTGGAGACCACCTCGGTGGCCAAGAAGGCCAGCGTGCTCTGCGACAAGCTGGGTGAAAAGGTGGCCAGCCCTTGCGTGACCTACATCGACGACGGCACCACCCCTCACGGCTGGGGCTCCTCCGAGTTCGACGACGAGGGCCTGGCCACCGAACGTACCGTGCTCATCGAGAACGGCGTGCTCAAGAGCTACATGGTCGATCGCTGGGGCGCCTGGCGTACCGGCCTGCGCCCCACGGGTTCCGGACGCCGCCAGGACTACACCTTCGCCCCCACCAGCCGCATGCGCAACACCTTCATCGCCCCCGGCGACACCCCAAAGGAGAAGCTCTTCGAGGGGATCGAGTTTGGCCTCTACGCCAAGGACATGGGCGGGGGGCAGGTCAAGCCGGGTTCGGGGGAGTACAACTTTGCCGTCAAGGAGGCTTACATCATCCGCCGTGGCCGCATCGAGGAGCCGGTGCGGGGAGCCATGCTGGTGGGCAAGGGCCCCGACAGCATCTCGAAGATCGCAGCGGTCTCCAGCGACCTCGAGACCGCCCCTGGCATGTGCGGCAGCCTCTCGGGGAGCCTGCCGGTGGAGGTGGGCCAGCCCCACCTGCTGATTTCCGAGATCGTGGTGGGAGGTCAGGCATGAACTTCGAAGAGGCCAAGGACTACCTGCTGCAAAAAGCCCGTGCGATGGGTCTCGAGGCCGAGGTGCTGGCCACCGAGACCCGCGAGATGAGCCTCAGCGCCTTCGAGGGGCGGCTGGAGGAGATCACCCAGGCTACCCAGGGCGGCATCGGGGTGCGGGTGGTGGTGGAGGGCAAGGTGGGCTACGCCTACACCGAGGAGAAGACCCCCGAAGCCCTGGACTGGGTGATGCAGGAAGCCTACGAAAACGCCCTGCTCCAGACCGGAGGGGACGCCTTTATCCCAGCGGGCTCGGCGCTGGGACGTCACGACCTGCTGGGCGAGGGGCTCTCGGCTGCGCTGGAGGAGAAACAGGCCGCGGCTTTGGCGGTAGAGGCCACCCTGCGTCAGGATGCGCGGGTCAAGCAGGTGCCCCGCACCGCCTACCAGGAGCAGGAAGTCGAGGTAGTGCTGGGTTCGACCAAAGGGGCCAGCGGAGGCTACCGCGCCGGGGTGAGCGTGTTGATGGGCTCGGCCATCCTCGAGGGTGGCGGGGCTCCGAAGCAGAGTTGGAACGTCGATGCCAGCCGTGAGTTTCACGCCCTCGAGCCCGGCAAAACCGCCCTAGAACTCATCGAGCGCACAGCCCGCCTGCTGGATGCCCGGCCCCTCAAGACCGGGAAGTACCGCGCTTACTTCGAGCCCAAGGCCTTCGCCCAGCTCCTGGGCGTCATCAGCTTTCTCTTCTCGGCCAAGAACGTGCTCGAGGGTAAGAGCCTGCTGGCGGGCAAGGTGGGGGAGCAGGTGGCCTCTGGGCTAGTGACCATCGTGGACGACCCCACTTTGCCTGGCGGCATCGCCTCGCGCCCCTTTGACGCCGAGGGAACGCCCTCGCGCCCTCTGGTCATTATCGAAAACGGCTTGTTGAAGAGCTTTGCCCATAACTCCGAGACCGCGCGGAAGATGGGGGTTGAATCCACCGGTCACGCCCAGCGCGGCTACAAGGGTGTGCTCGGGGTGGGCCACTCCAACCTCTTTCTGAAGCCCGGAGCCGGCGTCCGGCTGGAAGAGGGAGTCCTCGTGACCGAGATGATGGGCCTCCACGCCGGGGCCAACCCCATCTCGGGGGACTTCAGCCTGCAGGCCCTGGGCTTGAAGCTCGAGGGGGGTGAGGTGGCCTACGCGGTGGAGAACTTCACCGTGGCCGGAAACCTGCTCACGCTCTTGCAAAGCATCAGCGCGGTAGGGAGTGAGCTGGAGTGGGAGTATTGGGGCATGGCCCTGGGGGCCCCCATGGTCGAGGTGGCCGAACTGTCCTTCGCGGGAGCGTAGCCGGGCATAAACGGCGGCTTTGGTAGCCGAGGCGATAGCATTGAAGCATGAACCCCTACCTCGCCCGCATCATCGCCCTGCTGGGGAAGGACGACCCCGTGGCTTCCCTGGCAGCCATGCCCCAGCGGCTCGAGGAGCTCCTGCCCCGGCTCGAGCCCGATAGGAGCTACGCTCCGGGCAAGTGGACCGCGCGCGAAATCCTATGCCACCTGGCCGACACCGAGCTGGCCATGGGCTTTCGCTTTCGCCAGACCCTCGCACAGGACAACCACACGGTGCAGCCCTTCGATCAGGATGCCTGGGCTGCGCGCTACGGGGGCTTGCCTATACGGCTGGCCTTCGAGACCTTCAAGGCCCTGCGGGCCTGGAACCTGGCGCTTTTGCGCGGCCTGAGCGAGGAAGACCTGGAGCGCAGCTACTACCACCCCGAGCGCGAGGAGTGGGAGAGCCTGCGCCTGCTGGTGCGCTTTTGGGCCGGGCACGACCTCAACCACTTAGGACAGCTCGAGGTCATCGCTTCGCAAAGCGCGCAAGGCTGAAGGGCTCGAGGTTCACCGCGCTTTGCCCCTCGGTGATCACCTGGGCGATGGCCTCGCCGATCCCCGCCGAGTGTTTGAAGCCGTGACCGGAGCAGGGCGAGGCCACGAATACCCCCGGCAACTCGGGGTGCCAGTCCAGCACGAAGCCGCCATCCGGGGTGGCGGCCTGCTGCGTGCTTGCTTGCGAGGATCAGGCCACCCACGGCGTGCAGCAGGCGCTGGCCGCTCTGGGCCTCCAGCTCGCGCCAGATGGCGTGAGAGCGCAGCACCAGCGGGACATCCTCTGCGCCTTCGCCGATGGCCTGCCGGGTGATGCGGGTCTCGCCGTGGCTGCTTCCCCGGTCGTGCGGCGGGTCGAAGCGGTCGAGGCCGATAGCCCGCACCCCGCGCTTGGCGAGTTGGTACAAGGTGGCGCTGCCCATCGCGCCCAGCCCGATCACGGCGACGTCGGCGGTGTTCATGGAGCGTATTTTGCCAGAAAGCCCTCGAGCCGCGCCTTCACCTCGGACCACTCCTCCAGCAGGAGGCTATACACGGCGCTGTCGCGAATTCCACCGTCGGCGGCGGGTAGGTGGGCCCGCAGCACCCCGTCGAGCCTAGCCCCCAGGCGCTCGATGGCCCGGCGCGAGCGCTGGTTGCGGGCGTCGGTCTTGATGGTTACGCGCCGCACTCCCCAGACCTCGAAGGCGTGGGCGAGTTGCAGCAGCTTGGCCTCGGTGTTGACGCCGCTGCGCTGAGCCTGGGGAGCCAGCCAGGTCCAGCCGATCTCCACGGCGTCGGGGAGGCCCCCTCGAGCCAGCGGGCTCCCGGCGGGCCACCTCCAGTGCTCAAAGTTGGCGAAGCGGGTGCTGCCCACGGCTTTTCCACAGCGCTTGTCTACGGTAACGAAGGGCAGCGCGTTGCCCCGGGCCTGCTCGTCGAGGGCGCTCCGGATGTAGGCCTCCATGCCCTCGGCGCTGCGCGGTACGGTGGTGAAAGGGTAGGCCTCGGCCTGGGCGAGCTCGAGCAGCACCGGCAGGTGCTCCAGGGTGAGGGGCTCCAGGCGCACCAGGCGGCCTTCCAGGGTGATGGGGCGGGCGATGGCCGGGTTCACCGTGCCCTCCACGCCACCTCGTCATAGCCCCTGCGCCTGGCGTCTTGGGGGGCAGTGCGCTCGAGGCTGCTCCACTGGGGGTTAGCGCGAGCCAGGTGGGCCTCGAGGCGGTTGTGCTCCGCGTCGAGCACGAAGGGCAGTCCCTCGTGCACGCTGACCAGGGTGGCGAAGCTGAATTGCCGCATCAGCCCGTGCAGCAGGGCGGGGTCCTCCACGCGGAAGTGGTTGGGCAGGTACATGCCTTTGAGGGTAGAGCCTGATTGGACCGATCTAAAGAGCCAATCATGCGTGTTACACTGGAGCCAATGCTGAGCCTGCCCGGTTTTAGACCCCAGGGCGGAAGCCCCCTGTACCGCCAGCTCTACGATTACCTGCGCGAGGGCATCCTCAAAGGGCAGCTCGCGCCCGGCACCCGCTTGCCCCCTACCCGCGACCTTGCCCGCGAGCTGGGGCTCTCGCGCAACACCGTCGTCAGCGCCTTCGAGCAACTGTTGGCCGAGGGCTACCTCGAGGCCCGCGTGGGCGACGGCACCTACGTGGCCCGCACCCTTCCGGGCCAGTGGGAAAGCCGTCCCCTAGCCGAGGGGCCCAACCCAGACGGACGGCGGCTCTCCCGGCGCGGGGAGGAGCTGGCCCGCACGCCCGTTACCCTGCGGCGTAAGCGCGGCAGCGGGGCCTTCCGCACCGGCCTGCCCGACTTTCGAGCCTTTCCCATGAAGCTGTGGGCCCGGCTCGAGGCCCGCCACTGGAAGCTGGCTTCCGACGAGCTGCTCAACTACAGCGACCCGGCGGGGCACTACCCTCTGCGCGAGTCGGTCGCCGCCTACCTGCAGGCCTCGCGCGGGGTGGTCTGTACCCCCGAGCAGGTCATCGTCACCACCGGTTCGCAGCAGGGGCTAGACCTGGCGGCTCGCCTCCTGCTGGACCCCGGCGACGCGGTGTGGGTCGAGGATCCCGGCTACTTGGGGGCTCGAGGGGCTTTCCTGGCGGCTGGGGCGCGGGTGGTGGCGGTGAGCGTGGATGGGGAGGGCTTGGACGTGGCAGCGGGACGGCGGCTCGAGCCCCACGCCCGGTTGGCCTACGTGACCCCCTCCCACCAGTACCCCCTGGGTGTGACCCTGAGCCTGAGGCGGCGGCTGGAGCTGTTGGAGTGGGCCTCCGAGCAATCGGCCTGGATCGTGGAGGACGACTACGACAGCGAGTACCGCTACCGGGGCCGCCCGCTGGCGGCCTTGCAGGGCCTCGACCGCGAAGGCCGGGTGATCTACGTGGGCACCTTCTCCAAGGTGATGATGCCGGGCTTGCGGCTGGGCTACTTGGTGGTTCCCTCTGACCTCATCGAGGCTTTCGTGGCCGGGCGGGCCCTGATGGACCGCCACCCGCCGGGGCCGGTACAGGCGGTGCTGGCCGAGTTCATCTACGAGGGGCACTTCGTACGCCACATCAAGCGCACCCGCCTGCTCTACGCCGAGCGACAAGAGGCGCTGATTGCAGCGCTGCAGCGCCACTTTGGCGGATGGCTCGAGGTTCACCGGGCCGATGCCGGGCTGCACCTGGCGGCCTGGCTGCCTCCGGGCATCGACGACCAGGAGGCCTCCCGCCTGGCCGCCGAGCAGGGCATCGAGGCGCTGCCGCTGTCGGCCTACAGTCTGGCTAAGCCCCCTCGCGGCGGCCTCATGCTGGGCTACGCGGCCTTCACGCCCGCCGAACTCGAGGAGGCCGTGGTGACCCTGCGCGAGGCCCTGACCCCACTCATGCAAAAACCAGACACGACCCACGCACCATGAAGTGGACCTTCACATCCACGCTTTTCCCCAGACTCGAGGCCAACTTGATGAGAGGACTCTAAGTTATCCCGGCAACTTCTCATGAGAAAAGCGCCTACTTTGCAAACATGGAACACATGGACCAGCCCCTCATCCTGATCATCGAGGACGAGAAGGACATCGCTCGGTTCATCGAACTCGAGTTGCAGGCCGAGGGCTACCGCACCGAGGTGGCTTACGACGGGGTGACGGGGCTTTCGCGCTTCCGCGAGGTCAACCCCAACCTGGTGATCCTCGATCTGATGCTGCCCGTGGTGGACGGGCTCGAGGTGGCCCGCCGCATCCGCAAGACCTCCAACATCCCCATCCTCATCCTCACCGCCAAGGACCGCGTGGAGGACAAGGTCGAAGGGCTCGACGCCGGAGCCGACGACTACCTGGCCAAACCCTTCTCCATCGAAGAATTGCTCGCGCGCATCCGCGCCCACCTGCGCCGCGTCACCCCTGCCATCACCGGCGAGATCCGCGTGGCCGACCTCATCATCAACCTCGAGGGTCGCGAGGTCTTCCGCGCCGGGCGGCGCATCGAGTTCTCCAACAAGGAGTTCGAGCTGCTCGAGCTTCTGGCCAAGAGTCCCGGCAAGGTCTTCAGCCGCTTCGAGATCGAGGAGAAGGTCTGGCCCGGCTACCAGGGCGGCTCCAACGTGGTCGACGTCTACATCGGCTACTTGCGCAAGAAGCTCGAGGGCCCCAACGAGCGCCGGTTGATCCATACGGTGCGCGGGGTGGGGTATGTGCTGCGTGAGGATTGATGCCGCGATTCAAACGCCAAACGCAAGACGTAGCAAAACGTAGGGGTGGGCACGGGGCCCACCCTCTCCCTCCTATGGACCATCAGCCATCGGCGACCGTTCGTTGAGTGCCTCACCAAGCTTTGGGCCTTTAGTGTTTAGCGTGAGGCGTCGGGCATCCTTATGACGCTACGCATCCGCATCACCTTGCTCACCCAGGCCATCCTGGTGGCCTCGCTGCTGGTGCTGGGCGTCATCGTCTACGTGAGCTTGCGCAGCTACCTATTCTCCGGCATCCGGCCCGAGCTCGAGGCCGCCCTCTCCCAGATCGAGTCCAGCCTGGCCGACCCCGACCCCCTGATCCGGCAGGAGGCCCTGACCCGCATCTCGCCCAACCTCTACGCCCAGCTCGTGGTGGTCATCGGGGAGCCCGAAGCTCCGGGCCCCGAAAGCATCATCTCCTTGCTGAGGAGCCCCAATATGGGCAGCCACAACTTCTCGGTGCTGACCTCTGGCCTGTATCGGGTGTGGCGGGGGGAGACCATTTACCAAAGGGCCTCGATCCCCCGCGATAACCTGCCCTCGCTCAACGTTCAGATCATGGCCAAGCGGCTCAAGGCCGAACTCCTGGGCGACGTCCGGGATTTGATCGTGGTGGTGGGGAGGCCGCTGGATTCGGTGAACTTGGTGCTTTCGCGCTGGCTTCAGGTCTACAGCGTGATGGCCGTGCTGGTGCTGCTGCTAGCGGCATTGCTGGCCCAGCGGCTGGTGCGGCGCACCCTCGAGCCCTTGGAGTGGGTGGCCCGCAAGGCCGAGGCGGTGAGCCAGCGGCCCGAGGCCCTGCCCGAACCCGAGGGCAAGGATGAGGTGGCCGCGCTGGTTCGCTCGCTCAACCGCATGATGGCGCGCTTGGAGGGTACCTGGCAGGCCCAGACCCAGTTCGTGGCCGATGCCTCGCACGAACTGCGCACCCCCATCACCGCCATCCTGGGTCACGTGAACTTCCTGCTACGCCGCACGCCGCTCACCGAGCAGCAGCGGGAGAGCTTGGAGGTGATCGCGCGCGAGAGCGAGCGTATGAAAAAGCTCGTCAGCGACCTTCTGGAGCTCTCCAAGAGCGGGAGCTGGAAGATCCAGATGGGGCCGGTGCACGTGCTTACCCTGCTCGAGCAGATCCAGGAGGACTACGCCAGGAGCTTCGAGGGCCGCATCGAGCTCGAGGCTCCGGAAAGGCTCTGGGTGCAGGGCGACCCCGAGCGGCTGCACCAGGTCTTCGCCAACTTGGTCTCCAACGCCATCAAAGCCAGAGCCACCCGGGTGCGGCTGGTGGCCCGCGACGTCTCGGCAGGGGTGGTGATCCGGGTGGAGGACAACGGCGAGGGTATCCCCGCCGAGCACCTGCCTCGCCTCTTCGAGCGCTTCTACCGGGTAGACAAGTCCCGCGACCGCGAGCGCGGCGGTACGGGGCTGGGGCTGGCCATCGTGAAGAACATCGTCGAAGCCCACGGTGGGCGGGTGTGGGTGGAGAGCACGATGGGCAAGGGTACGACCTTCAGCGTCTCCTTAATGCGCGCAGCCGCTCCGCAGCCTCAGTTGCACTGATCTCGCCCTTCTCCAATAGGTTCAGGATCTCCTGCTTCTCCTCGAGGCTGGGGCCGGGAGGGGGTACTTCCTCGTACTCGTAGCCCAGGGTCTTGAGCAGGCTCTCGAAGCGGGCCCGCACGGTGGGGTAGGAGAGTCCCAGGATGCGCTCGACCTCTTTGAGGTTGCCGCGCACCTTGACGAACAGGCGCAAGAACTCGAGCTGCTCGGCGGGCAGTTGGGCGAATTCGTTGGGCTGGAACTCTCCCCTGACCTCGGTGCGGCACTGGGGGTTGGAACAGATCAGGCCCGACACCCGCAAAGGGCTCTGGCAGGCGGGGCACTGCGTGGGGACGGGGTAGATTCTCATGGGAGTCACCTTTCTGAGCCTCTGGAGGGCGAAGGGCCGGAATACCGTTCACCACTGTCCGATCTTGACCCGCACCGGGCCGCGGAAGCTCCTGAGGGGTATCCCGGAGGGGATTTCCCCTAGCTCGACGTCGACCATCGTGAAGGCTCCCTGGCGGCGGATCAGGCGCAGGCCGATGCGGGCTTGCTCGAGGTAGTAAGCTGCCTCCCGGTTCCAGCGCCCGGTGACGCGCCCGGCCAGGTAGGCCAGGCCCTCGAGCCCCAGCGTGGGGATGAAGAACACAAGGGGAATGGGGAGGATGGGCACCCGTACGTAGACGTATAGAAAGCGGGGGAGGAGCCGCTGTGGTGTCAACACAAGACCATTGTGCTCTTTCTTCGAGGTCAAGATTTGCACGGCCATGACGTCCTCCGGTGCTCCTCAGGTGTTCGGCGCTCGTTCACACCACCTCGATGACCACGTGCATGCTGCCCTTGAGCGGGCTGGGCTGGTCTTCGCTGCCGGTAAACTGGGCCATGTCCTGGATTTCCACGTCTACCAGGCGGCCTTCGGGCAGGTCGCCCTTGAGCATGTCGAGGATGCCCGCCAGGTCGATGCCCTGGGCGCTCATGGCCTGCTTGGCTTCCGGGGGAATGAAGCTGGCAGCGAATTTGGCCAGCGAGACCGGCAGGTTGACGTTGACCTTGATCCCCTCGCCACTGACCGAGATGCGCAGCATTTTGGCGATGCCCTTGGCCGGGGGCACCGCCACTGCTACCGTGCCGGGGGTACGGGGGCTCGTGGCCTGAGGTTCGATGGCCTCGAGCAGCCGCACGGCCTCCTCGACCGAGATCTTACCTTCCTTGACCATATCCATGATTCGGCGCTTGTCTTCCATAGCCGTCCCCTTGATCTTCAGGTGAAGAGCTTGAGATTGCCTACGAGGATGTCGAAGCCCCGCCTCGGGCAGCGCCTTCAGGCCCTCACTTCCAGGTTGCCTACGCTGACGGAGGCCTCGAGCTGCGCCTGCCCCTGCCCCACCTGGCGGGGGGTGGTCTCGAGGTTGCCCAGGCCCACCCGCGACTCCACCTTCACGCTCGAGCCGGGCAGGATCTTCACGTCCACCTCGCCCAGCGTCACGTGCAGGCGGTGGCGGCCCTGGGTGAGCACCACGCTGCCCTCGATCTGGCCGGTTTTGACCTCCACATCCACGCCCTGTACGTCGCTCAAGTCCACCTCGCCCGCCATCAGCCGGGCTTTGACGTAGGGCAGGCCCCTGGCCCGCACCTCACCCGCCGTGCCGTGCACCTCCAGGCCCCACCCGGCGGGCACCCGCACGTTTACCCTCCCGACCTTGAGCCCACCCACGGTGGTCTGAGGGGCGACCTCGAGGTCGCGCCCGTTCTCGCGGGTTTCCACCTTGCCCTCGACCTCCGGCTCCCGGAGGTTAGGGTCGAAGCTGGCTACCAGTTCCCCGGCGGTGAGCCGCACCCGCACCCAGCGCAGGGTGGAGGGGGCGTCGGGGGTTGCGGGCTCGCTGAGGGGAGTCCCCAGAGCTTCGCGCAGCAGCCGGGCTTCTTCTTCGGTGATCTTGCCTTCCTCGAGCAGCTTTTCGATCCGTTCGTGGTCGTTCATGGCTTCAGGCCTCCTGGATGAAAGTGAAGAGGGGCTGGGAGGATTCCCCGCGGAGCAGGGCCTCGAGCAGAATCCTGGCCTCGTAGGGGGTTAGCTTGCCCTCGGCCACGGGTTGCTGGAGGTGCTCGCGGCGGCTCATGGTTTTAGGCGAGCGCCCGGCGGCGAGGGGTGGGGGCCTCGAGGGCTTCAGCCCACGAACGCAGCATCCGAGCGAGGTGCTGGCGCAGGGATTGGCGAGGGAGCAGACGGGCCACCTCGGCTTGAGCCCGCAGTTGGTTCAACCGCTCCAGGCTGTGAAGGCGGTACGTTTCAACTTGGTGAAACCCGAACATGCTCTACCTCCTCATCAGGAGTGTAAAGCATAGCTTTATATATTGTCAAGTCTAGCTTTACATTATGCGATTCTCGATTTGCAAAACCTCAAAACGCCCCCCACGGGCCTGCTCGAGCGCGTCGAGAAGGGGATTAAAAGGGCCTGGGGCATAGGCCCAGGGTACACCCGAGCCCCTTCCCGCGCTACTGTGCTCTCTCCCCCGTGTGCTTTAGCCCCGGCCCGATAGAATTGGCCTCGTGGAACAGCACGAAGTCCAGGCGATGCTGCAAGGCATTCGCGAGGCCCGGGCCATGGGCGAGCCCCTCGCTCTGGCGACCATCGTGGGGGTGACGGGTTCGGCCTATCGCCGCGAGGGCACCCGGATGCTGGTGCGGCAGGATGGCAGCTACACCTGCATGCTCAGCGGGGGTTGCCTCGAGCCCGAGATCGTGGAAGTCGCCCGGCAGGTCATGCAAAGCGGCCAGCCCGTGCGCACGGAGTACAACCTCGACGAGGAGGTGACGTGGGGATTGGGCATCGGCTGTGGGGGTGCGGTCGAGATCTACATCGAACCCCTGCGGGATGAGCCTGTCACCAACCGCTGGCTCCAGGCCCTCGAGCGGGGTGAGTTGGCGGTGTTGGCTACTCCCCTCGAGCCCGCTTTGGGCCGCTTGTTTCTCAGCGAAGCGGCGTCGGAGGGCACGCTGGGCGACGCGGGACTCGAGGCCCAGGTGCGCTCTGCGGCCCACCAACTCCTTGCCACCCTGCAGCCCAAGGCCCTCACCCGAAACCTGCAGGCCAGCGATGGGCGGTCAGTGCCGGTGTTTTTCGACGTCAGCTTGCCCCCGGCTGAACTGCTGATCTTCGGCGCCGGTCACGATGCGATCCCCCTTGTGCGCATGGCGGTAGAGTTTGGCTTTAGGGTGCAGGTGGTGGACATGCGCGATAAGTTCGCCACCCCTTCGCGCTTTCCCGGAGCCCAGGTGCGCATTCTGCGGCCCGAGCGCTTTGCTCAGGCGCTCGAGGTCGGTCCCCGCACCTTCGTGCTGGTGATGAACCACAACCTGCTCATCGACCAGAGCACCCTGGCCTTCGTGCTGCAAACCCCGGCTCCCTACATCGGCCTGCTGGGACCGCGCTCACGCTTCGCGAAGATCGTGGACAACCTGGCTAAGGAAGGCACCCCCCTCACCCCCGAGCAGATTCGGCGGATACGCAGCCCCGTAGGCCTCGCCATCGGAGCCGAGTCGCCCGAGGAGGTCGCCCTGAGCATCCTGGCCGAGATCATGGCCCTGCAGCGCGGTTATCCGGCTGGTTTCCTCAACGGCCGCGAGGGCCCAATCCACGAGCCTGCGGGGGCCCTACGCTGAAATGCGCCGTTGCTACTCGCCACCGGCTATCCGCTCGAGCGCTCGCCGGTACTCCTCGGGGGTGTCGATGTCGAAGAGGGCGGATTCGGGTAGCTCTACCACGATGGCCTCGGCCTTGTGCTGTGCGACGACCTTTTTGGCCCCCTCGTCCTTGTTTTGGCCCAGATAGGCGAACAGGTCGCGCCGGAAGATGTGGGGCGGGGCCTTGACGCCGCCAAATTGCGCGATCACCAGCGGGGGGCGGTGGATGCGGTAGGCCTCGAGCACCGCCTGGTACATCCCGGCGGTGAGGAAGGGCTGATCTCCCAGGACGAACATGGCGGCCTCGAGGTCTTTGGGAAAGGCTTCGACGGCGGCCCGGAAGGATGTCCCCATGCCTTGTGCGTAGCGCGGGTTCTCCACCAGCCTCACGCCCAGGTCGGCCACCTCGGTCCCAACTTGGGTGCTATCGCGCCCCACCACCACCCACACCTGCTCGAGCCCCGCGCCCAGGACACTGCGGGTGACGCGCCGCACCATGCTCTCTCCACCCAGCCGCAGCAGCATCTTGTTCTTCCCCATGCGGCTGCTGGTCCCGGCGGCCAGGATAACAGCGATGAGACTGGGGGAGGGGGCTTCCACTGAGCTGTTGACAGGATACAGCATGGAGGAGGGGAGGGGGATGTATGTTTGGTAGTAGGGCGAGGGCGACAGGGCTCGCCCAAGACCCGCCAGAACGTTTTGCTCGAGGTGAAGCCGTGAAACTCCAATATGCCGGCCAAGAAAGCATCCCCCTGCCCCTGAACCAGGTCTGGGCCTTCATCAGCGATCCCCACAAGGTCGCCTCCTGCCTCCCCGACGTGCAGAGCGTCGAGGTGCATGACCCCACCCACATGGACGTGAGCGTGCGCGTGGGGGTCGGCCCGGTGCGGGGAAACTTCAAGTTCAAAATCGAACTCCAGCCAGACCAGGCGGGCAACCGCATGGGCGTGAAGATCACCGGCGGCGGGCTGGGCAGCGTGGTCGACCTCTCCGCCAGCGCCGACCTCAGGGAAGAGGGGGGCAGCACTACCCTCGACTGGAAAGGCGAGGCCGTGATGCGCGGCCCGGTGGCGGCGGTGGGCGGGCGGGTGCTCGACGCCCAGGCCCAGAAGCTCATCTCCCAGACCTTCGCCAACGTCAAGACGGCAGCGGTGCAGGACTCGAGCCGCTCGGCTTGAGCTTCTTTCCCACCAAGCCCTCACTTCAGGGGCTTGTCCCGGTACATCTGGGTGTCGGCTAACTCCAGCACCTGCTCGAGGCTCATCGTCTCGCTGGCCCGGGCTGCCCCTGCGCTGATGCGCAGGGGCAGCGCCGAGCGCACCCGCTCGATCAGCGGGCCTTCTTCCCCCTCGCTCAGGTCGAGGTGCAAGCTCACGAACTCGTCGCCGCCGATGCGGTAGGCGCGGTCCCCGTGTCGCAGCAGGGTTTGCAGCGCCAAAGCCACCTCGCGCAAAACCTGGTCTCCGGCGACGTGGCCGTGCTGATCGTTGACCCGCTTGAGCCCGTCGAGGTCCCAGAAGATCATGGTCAGGGGTTTTCCCAGGCGCTGGGCCTGGGTTCGCATCCGGGCGAAACCCTCGCTCAGGGCCCGGCGATTGCCCAGGCCGGTGAGCGGGTCGGTGTGGGCCAACTCGGAGAGGTTGCGCTGGTTGAGCACGCCGTAGAGCAGCACCGCAGTCTGTAGGGCGAAGTGGGAAGCGATGGCCACGGCTTCAGGGGGGAAGGCGTCGGGGTGCTCGAGGTTGTCGAGGTTGAGCACGGCCATGGCCTCACCCCCCAGCACCACCGGGACGCAGAGATTGGCCTGGATTTTGTCGATTTTCCCCAGCTCATAACCTGGCCCCTCGCGCAGGATCAAGAACGAGCGGGCGACGATTTGGGCACCCTGCAGCAGCCGGGGCTGACCCTGCCTCCAGGCCTCTTCTCCAGACCCATACCACTTCAGCTCATCCTCATAGGGAACGGCAATGTCCATCAACTCCTGGCTGAAGCCTACCTGGGCGGCCAGACGGAACTGCTCGCCCGAGTAGTACCATATGCTCCCGGCCTGGGCTCCCGGCACCACCGCCACGGCGGTTTCCAGCACGTGCTGGAGCAGCTCCTCCAGGCGGGCGTCCCGTGTGAGCAGGTTGGAGAGCACCTCGAGGGTGGTCTGGTAGGCCAGGGCTTTGCTGTAGAGGTCGCTCACGTCTACCCCGAAGCACAGCGTTCCCCCCAGGTAGGGATGGCAGAAGAAGCGGTACCAACGACGCGGCTTGCCTTCTATTACCAGCGTGCAGTGGCCCTGATACGGTAGGGTGACGGGCGGCTGTGCTTCCACCAGCCGCAAGCGGCTTCCCTGCTCCAGTAAAGACAGGATCGGCTGACCCTCGAGCCCAAGCCGCGACAGCGCGCTCGCCGCTGCCCGGTTGTGCCAGCCGATACGGCCTTGAGGGTCCAGCCACACGACGGTTTGAGGTAAATCCAAAAGCCCCTCGAGGCCGGTCATACGTGTCTAGATTATGACCTCTCCGAGGGTACAAATGTTGCGATTTTGCACAACTCTTGCGGACGAATCGAATCGGTGCCTTTACTGCTCCAATTCCGCCATGGGCACACCCCCATTCGCAGCAAATAGACCGGGGTGCCCGGCGAGAATAGCCCAGAAAAGCTTTGGAGGTAGGGCCCCACTATCCCCAAGATGGAGGTTGTTCAATTGCCCTGGCGACCAAAGCCTTACCATTTCTACGTCAAGCTTTGTTCCAGAGCCATATGTAGCAAATTGGCGGGAAAATCCAGGAAATCTACACAAGGCACGACAAATAGACGAGCCGGGATTGAGGGCCTGCATTATCCCTCGCTGAGGGCATAGGGCCGTGGCGGGGGTTTTGTGCGCGTTCAGCCGGTTTGCAACAGTTCGCGGGCGTGCTGCATGGCCGCCTCGGAGTAGGAGCCCGAGAGCATGCGGGCCAGCTCACGCACCCGCTCCTCGCCCTCGAGCCGCTCGATCTCCACGCGGCCTTTGTCCTTGACCACCCGGTAGTGCTGCTGGGCCTGGGCGGCGATCTGGGGGAGGTGGGTCACCACCAGCACCTGCCGCCGCTGAGCCAGCCGGGCCAGCCGCTCGGCCACCCGCCAGGCGGCCTCGCCGCCCACCCCGCTGTCCACCTCGTCGAAGACCACGGTGGGGGCCTCGCTGCCGGTGAGCAGGGCCAGGGCCAGCATCACCCGTGAGAGCTCACCACCCGAGGCGGCCTTTTCCAGGGGGGCCAGATTCAGGGCAGGGTTGGCGCTGAAGAGCAGCTGCACCTCCTCCAGCCCCTCCGGTCCCGGCTCGGCCAGGGGGGTCAGGCCCACCTCGAAGCGGGCTTCGGGCATCCCCAGGGAGCGGATTTCCCTGGTAGCCTCGGCGCTGAGCCGCTCGGCGGCCTCGCGCCGGGCCTTGGAGAGGGCTTCCCCGGCCTCCATGAGCTGTGTGCGGGCCCGGGCCACCTCGCCCGCCAGCGCCGCCAGCCGGTCCTCGGCCCCCTCGAGCTCGGCCAGCTCGCGGCGCGACTCCTCGGCGAAGGCTAAGATGCCCTCCACCCCCTCGCCGTACTTGCGCTCCAGCCGCTCGATGAGGGCCAAGCGACCCTCGACCTCCTCGAGGCGGGCGGGGTCGGCCTCCAGGCCCTCGAGGTAGTCCTCCAGCTCGCGGGCGATGGCCCCTAGGCTGTCCAGGGCGGCCTCGAGGTCGCGGCTGAGCTCCTCCAGGCTGGCGTCATGGCGGCTGGCGCTGCGCAGCTCCCGGAGCGCGGCCCTCACGATTCCCAGCCCGTCGCCCTCGCCGCTGAGCCCGCTGACTGCCGCTCCTACCCGCTCGCGCAGGGCCTCGAGGTGGCGCAGACGTTCGACCTCGCCCTCCAGACGTTGCTTTTCCCCTGGCTCCAGCTTTGCCTCCTCGATCTCCCTGAGCTGAAAGCGCAGCACGTCCAGCCGCCGCTCGCGCTCACGGGCCGCCTGGGAGAGCCGCTCCTGCTCGGCCAGCAGGTCGCGCCAGCGGCTGTAGCTTTCGCGGTAGGCCTCGAGGCTTTGCGACTGGATGAGGCTGTCGAGCAGGTTGCGCTGGGCCTTGCGCGAGGCCAGGGCCAGCGCTGCGTGCTGGGCGTGGATGGCCAGATGCTCGGCGGTGGCTTCGGCCAGCTCGCGCATGGAGACCACCTCGCCGTCCAATCTCGGCGTGCTACGCCCCCCCGAAACCCGGCGGGAGAAGGCCTTGCCTGCGAACCAGGCGGTCACCAGCAGGCTGTCGGCCCCAGAGCGCATCATCCCCTCGGCCTTCTCGCCCAACAGCAGCGAAAGCGCGTCTACCAGGACACTCTTGCCCGCCCCGGTTTCCCCCGTCAGCACCGTGAGCCCTTCCCCGAAGTCGAGGGCCACCGACTCCAGGACGGCCAGATTCTGCACCTCGAGCCTTTCCAGCATCGCTTTTAGTTTAACCGGTGCCGTCAAGGTACGCTGAGCGCCCCAAAGCGCGACCCTACGTATGGCGCAGGGGTATGCGGTAAGGTGTTGCCATATGCACCCGCTGGTTTCCGCCGAATGGCTCTTGCAACACCTGAGCGACCCCGACCTGCGCATCGCCGACGTGCGCTTCTCGCTGGCCGACCCCCTGGCCGGGCGCATAGCCTACCTCGAGGCCCACATCCCCGGCGCGATCTACCTCGACCTCGAGGCCGACCTCTCCGGCCCGGTGCGCGAGGACCGCAAGGGGGGCCGTCACCCCCTGCCCGCTCCCCAGGCTCTAGCTGCCACCCTCTCCGAAGCGGGCATCGGCGACGGGCATCTGGTGGTGGCCTACGACGAAAACGGCATGTTCGCCCCGCGCCTGTGGTGGCTGCTGCGCTGGCTGGGTCACGAGCGGGTAGCCGTGCTGGACGGGGGGATCAAAGCCTTCGTAGAAGCAGGCGGAACCCTCACCGCTGAGCGCCCCCAACACCCCAGGGCCACCTTCACGCCCCGACCCCGCATGGATTGGGTCAAGTCGGCGGAGGAGGTGGCCGCCAGGGGGCCGGACACGGTGCTCATCGACTCCCGTGCTCCGGAGCGCTACCGGGGTGAGCTCGAGCCCATCGACCCGGTGGCCGGGCACATTCCCGGTGCGATCAACCGCAACTGGGCCGATAACCTCGGACCCGACGGAAAGTTCATCTCCCCCCAGGCCATCCGCGAGCGCTTCGCCGAGGCTTTGGGCAAGGAGCTCATCCTCTACTGCGGCTCGGGGGTGAGTGCCGCGGCCAACCTGCTGGCCCTGGAGGTCGCCGGGGTCCAAGGGGCCAAGCTCTACGCGGGCTCCTGGAGTGACTGGATCAGCGACCCCTCGAGGCCGGTGGCCACGGGGGAGCAGCCTTAGGCTTTGCGTCCGTACATCCGTCGCACCAGCCCACCCAGGATCATTTCGTCCAGCAGGCGGTCCGGCAGAAATCGGGCGAAAAGCAGCCCAATCCTCGCCCCGCGCCCTACCACGTAGCGGGTGCGGGGACGTGGGGTGGTGAGGGCGTGCTCGACCGCTCTGGCGACCTCGATGGGCGGCAGGCTCCTGCCATCAACGCTCTCGACGTAGCGGATCTGGCCCTCGATGGCCCTGCCGTAGAGCGCCTTGGCCTCAGGGGGCAGCTTCTCCAGCAACTGCCGGCCCCGGCTCACCCCTTTGCTCCAGATGGGGGTTTGGATGCTGCCAGGCTCGATCACGCTGACCTCGATCCCCCAAGCCTTCAGCTCCCGCCGCAGGCTGTCGGAAATGGCCTCGAGGGCGAACTTGGAGGCGGAGTAGGGACCAAACAAAGGGGCCGCGATCCGGCCCGAGATCGAGCTCATGTTGACGATCCGCCCTCGCCCTTGCCGCAGCATGCCCAAGACGGCCTGGGTGACCGCGACCTGTCCGATCACGTTGACCTCGAGCTGCCGCCGTAACTCCTCGAGGGGGAGGAACTCCAGCGGCCCGGCTACCGCGATGCCTGCGTTGTTCACCAGCCCGTCGAGCCTGGAGGCCTGCTCGCGGATGACCCGAGCGGCCCTGGCGATGCTTTCGCCCTCGGTGACGTCGAGCAGCACGGGATGCAGGAGGCCCTTAGCCTGATGGGCCAGGCGTTCGCCGTCCTCGAGCCTGCGCACTCCAGCCCAGACCATGTGCCCCTTCTCGGCCAGGTAGAGCGCACAGCTTTCGCCGATGCCCGATGAAGCACCGGTGATCAAAATGCGCTTCACAAAGCCTCCAGAATGACCACGGCGGTGGCGTGCTCGTGCTCGTGGGCCAGCGAGAGGTGGGCCCTCCAGCCCTCGAGTTCCATTCGCCGGGCGATGCGGGGTGCGAAGTTCAGCGCGGGCCGCGGTCCCCTCATCTCTACCCAGACCTCGCGCCAGCCGTGGTTCTCGGGCCAGCACTTCTGGAAGGCCTCCTTTGCCGCGAAACGGGCCGCCAGCGAGAGCATGGGGTCGGCCTTGGCCAGACAGTACTCGATCTCCTCGGGGGTGAAGTGCCGCTCGAGAAAGCGCTTGGGGTGACGCTCGTAAACCCCGCGCAGCCTCGAGACGGAGGCGATGTCGGTTCCGATGGCGACGATGGGCATGGAGTCATAGTAAGGTGTTCCCTGTGGATTTGCCCAAGGCCTTTTTGGCCCGCATGAGCGAGCTTCTCGGCGGCGAATTGACCGAGTTTCACCGCGCCCTCACCTCCGAGGACCGCAGCTATGGCCTCAGGGTCAATACCCTCAAGCTCACCCCCGAGCAGTTGCGTTCCATCAGCCCCTGGCCCCTCGAGCCCATCCCTTGGGTCCCTGAGGGCTTTTACTACCCCCCCGAGGCCCGTCCGGGACCGCACCCCTTTTTCTACGCGGGGCTTTACTACATCCAAGAACCCTCTGCCCAGGCGGTGGGCGCGCTGGCCGATCCACAGCCGGGCGAGCGGGTGCTCGACCTGGCGGCCTCACCCGGCGGCAAGACCACCCACCTGGCCTCGAGGATGCGCGGTGAGGGCCTGCTGGTGGCCAACGAGGTGGACGGAGGGCGCATGGGCGGGCTCTTGGAGAACGTCGAGCGCTGGGGGGCGCGGTTGGCGGTGGTCAGCGCTCCGCTCGAGCGCCTGGCTGGGCAGTGGGGGGCCTATTTCGACCGGGTGGTGCTGGACGCGCCCTGCTCGGGGGAGGGGATGTTCCGCAAAGACCCCGACGTGGTGCGCCACTGGGGGCCGGGGGCTCCGGCGAGGTCGGCCCGGGTGCAGCGCCAGCTCATCGAGCACGCCGGGGCCTTGGTGCGGCCTGGTGGGGTACTGCTCTACTCCACCTGCACCTTTGCTCCCGAAGAGAACGAGCAGGTCATCGCTCACTTCCTCGCCCGTAACCCGGAGTTCGAACTCGAGGACGCCCGGCTTCACCCCAGCTTTGCCCCCGCCGTTCCGGCCTGGGGCGATGGCAACCCCGCCCTGGTCAAAGCCGCACGCCTGTGGCCCCATCGCCTGCGTGGCGAGGGCCATTTCCTGGCCAGGCTGCGCAAGGTAGGGGGCCATGAGGAAACGCCCCCCCGAGAAAAGCTTCCTCCTCTTTCCAGGGAGTCCCGCCGGGCCTGGCAGGACTTTGCCGCCGAGCACCTGGCGACCGGCCTCGAGGGCGAAATCTGGGAGCGCGCCGGGCACCTCTACCTCCTGAGCGAGGGCCTGCCCAGCCTGGCCGGCATCAAAGCCCCGGCTCCCGGGCTCTACCTGGGCAAGGTGCAATCGGGCCGGATGCTTCCCGGCAAAGCCCTCGCGCACCACCTGAGGCCTGCCCAGATCGCTCGAGTAGTAGAGCTTTCCCCCGACGACCCCAGGGCCTTGCGCTTCGTGCAGAACCACCCCATCGAAGTCGAGGCTGAGGATGGCTGGGCTGCCGTGGCCGTGGCGACTGCGGTGGGAAGCTTCAACCTGGGCTGGGCCAGGATCAAGGGCAAGATTGCCCGGATGGGGCGGGCGGTGCTGTGAGTTGATGGCCGTGGGGTCGTATGCGAAACGCTTGACCCTCGACAAACCGCGGGCTACAAGCTCAGGGTCTACCGCTAACCCGTTCGAGAAACTCCGCGTAAACCCACCGCAGCACCTCTTCGGCCACCGGCTGCACCACCAGGTGGCCGGGTTTTAGGGGGATGACCCAGTGCAAGCTGTCGCCCAGCTTCTTCTTGTCGCGGGCCATGTAGGGCCACAGCTCATCCCAGCTCAGGGGGGGCGGGGGAGGGGGCTCTAGCCAGCGCAGTAGCCCCTCAACCGAGACCGTCAGATCGGCGCCGCCGTGGGCCTTGCCCAGCAGGGCTGCATAGAGCAGGCCGTAGGCAACGGCGGCCCCGTGAGAAAGGGTGTGGCGGGTGGCGGCCTCGAGGGCGTGGCCCAGGGTATGGCCCAAGTTGAGCTTCCTGCGCTCGCCTTTCTCGTAGGGGTCGGCTTCGACGACGCGGATCTTCACCGAAACGGCCCGCTCGAGGTACTCCTCGAGCCCCGGCCACTCCGGGTGCAGGGACTCCAGCCGCATCAGCGCCTCGTCCGCGGCGATGATCCCGTGCTTGAAAGCCTCCACCAGCCCCTCGCGGAAGAGGGGAGGGGGCAAGGTGGAGAGGCTCTCGAGGTCGAGGTACACGGCTTTGGGCGGGTAGAAGCTGCCCACCAGGTTCTTACCCTCAGGCAGGTTGATCCCGGTCTTGCCGCCCACGCTGGCGTCCACCATGGCCAAGGTGGTGGTGGGGAAGCTCACGCAGGCGATGCCGCGCAGGTAGCTCGAGGCCACGAAGCCCCCTAAGTCGGTGAGGGTGCCACCCCCGACCACGTACAGCATGCCGTCGCGGGGAAGCCCCTGCTGCGCCAGCCAGGAAAGTACCTGGCCGTAGCATTCGAGTTTCTTGGCCTCCTCACCCCCTTCCACCCCCATGCGGTGGGGAATCTGCAAGGCTTCAGCCAGCTTCAGGGCGTAGCCCTCCACTGCCCGGTCGTACAGCAGGGCCTTGGGGCCTGGGGGGGCATCCTGTCGGGCCTGGGTCAAGAGCCCCCGGCCCAGGTAGACGGGGTAAGCAGGGGGTTGATCAACGGTCAGCTTCCGCATACTCCCACAGTTTCTCGATGATCTCTTCCACCACGTCGTGGACGTCGCGCCCGTCGGTGGAGGCGTGGATGGTGGCCTGGCGGTAAATATCCCGCCGCTGGTCCATGAGTTGCTGGATGCGGGTCAGGGGGTCGGCGCCTATGAGCAGGGGGCGCTGTCCGGGGCGGCGGCTCACGCGCTCGAGGATGGTCTGGGGGCTGGCCCACAGCGCGATCACCGGCCCACGGGCCAGCAGTCGCTCGCGGTTTTGGGGCTGGGTGAAGGTGCCCCCGCCCAGGGAGAGCACCAGGTAGTCCTTCTGCACCAGCTCGGCTACCGCCGCGCTTTCCAAGCGCCGGAAGGTCTCCTCGCCCAGATGGGTGAAGATGTCGGGGATCGACAGCCCGGTCTCGCGCTCGATATAGCCGTCGAGGTCGATGAAGTGCAGCATCAGCGCTCGAGCCAGCTCACGCCCGATGCGGCTCTTGCCCACCCCCATGAAGCCGGTCAGGGCGACCCAGGTGACGGGCCGCTCGATCTTTAGGATGTGGGGCTGGCTCATCCCGCACCCATCAGTAGCTCCGCACCCGCTCTTTGTAGCGCTCCACCCGCTCGATGAGCTCGTCTAGGGTGTCCCCGCCGAACTTCTCCAGGTAAGCCTGGGCCAGTACGATGCCCACCACCGCCTCGAGGATCACGCTGGCAGCGGGCACGGCGGTGGTGTCGCTGCGCTCGCGAGCGGCGTCGGCGGGCTCATGGGTCACCACGTCCACGGTGGGCAGGGGCCTCATCAGGGTGGCGATGGGCTTCAAGGCCGCCCGCACCACCAGCTCCTCGCCGTTGGTCATGCCGCCCTCGAGGCCCCCCGCTCGGTTGGTCTTGCGGTAATAGCCCCGCCCCTCTTCCCAGTAGATCGGGTCGTGCACCTCGGAGCCGGGCTTCATGGCGTTGTCGAAGCCACTGCCGATCTCCACCCCCTTGATAGCCGGGATGCTCATGGCCATGTGGGCGATGCGCCCGTCCAGCTTGCGCTCCCAGTGCATCTGCGAGCCCAGCCCCGGCACCAGACCCCTGAAGCGGGCCTCGATGACGCCGCCCAGGGTGTTCCCGGTGGCCTTGGCCTCGTCCACCCGGCGGATCACCTCGGCTTCGCTGGCGGGATCGGTCATGCGCACCGGGCTTTCCTCGATGCGCTCCTTGAGGCTCCAGTCGAAGGGGGTTGCGCTCCACACCCCGGCCATCCCGCTCACATAGCCCACGCTCTCCACCCCGAAAAACCACAGCAGCTTGTGAGCGATGGCCCCCACCGCCACCCGGGTGGCGGTTTCGCGGGCCGAGGCGCGCTCGAGCACGTCCCGCAAATCCTTGTGAGCGTACTTGATGCCCCCCGGCAGGTCGGCGTGGCCGGGCCGGGCCGCGGTGAGGGCCTTCTTGCGCGGCTCGTTGCCCGCAGCCGGGTCCATGATCTCGCTCCAGTTGCGCCAGTCGGCGTTCTTGATCACCAGCGTCACCGGGGCTCCGGTGGTGCGTCCCATCCTCACCCCGCTCAGAAGCTCGACCGTGTCCGTCTCGATCACCATCCGCCGCCCGCGCCCGTAGCCCCCCTGCCGCTTTCTCAGCCAGGGATTGATGTCCTCCACGGTCAGGGGCAGCCTCGAGGGCAGGCCCTCCACGATCGCGGTGAGCTGAGGCCCGTGGGATTCGCCCGCAGTCAGAAAACGCATGCCAAGAGCTTAACACACCAAAAAGCGAGCGAGGACAGGCCGCCAGCCTGTCCTCGCTCAACGCGCCGATTAGCGGGCGTCGCTGACGATGTTGGCGGTGATGATGATCAGAAGCTCCTCGTTGCGAACGCTGTTGGAGCTCTGCTTGAAGAGCAGGCCGAGCAAAGGAATATCCCCCAAGATAGGCACCTTGTTTTCCTGGTTGACGGTGGTCTGTTGGACCACGCCCCCAATCACCACGGTCTGCCCGTCTTTGATGCGCAACTTGGTGCGGTCGGAACGCTGCACCACCTCGATGCTGTTGGCGATAGGGCCCTGGCGGGGCTGCTCCCCGGTCTGGGTGAAGACATCGAGGGTAATCTGCCCGTCGGCGGTGATTTGGGGGATCACCCGCACCAGCAGGCCCACGTCGAACTCGCGGGTGGGCTCGCCCTGCACCTGCGGGGTGACGATGAGCTTCGAGCCCGACTTGACCTCGAAGTTGGGGTAGTTATCCTCGACGATTTGGGTCACGTCGCTCAGGCGGCGGGCCAGGCTCTGCTGCTCGAGGATGTCGAGTACCGCGCGGATGTTGAGCGCAGCCAGACTCTTGGAGGCGTCGAAGATCAGGTTCAGTGCTCCGTCGATGATGCTGCCGATGAGGTTTCCCCCGCTCAGGGTCTCCCAATTGATGCCGAAGCTGTTGACCACGCTGCTGTCGACCGACTGGATGCGCACCTTGAGCTGCACCTGCTTGACCGGGACGTCCAACTCACGAATGAGGGCTTCCACGCGGGCCATCTGCTCGGGGGTAGCGGTGACGATGAGGGTGTTGGTGCGCACGTCGGCGGTGAAGAAGGCCGTGCCTTTGGCCTGGGGCTGAGCCTGTCCGGCTTGGCCCTGCCCCTGGGCTTGTTGCCCACCAGCCCCGCCCTCGAGCGCCGAGCTGAGCACCTCCGCCATAGCCTCAGCGCGAGCGTGAGCCAGCTTGAAGTTACGGGTCACAGTGTCTACCTGGGCCTGGGGACGGTCGATCTGGGCCAGCAGCGCGGCGACTTCGGAGTGCTGCTTTTCGGTGGCGGTGATCAGCAGCGTAGGTTGGCCGGGCGCGATGGTGACGCGGATGCCGGGGATTTCGGCTTCCAGGAAGGTTTTGAGCGCGGTGGGGTTCCCGCTGACAGCGTAGCTGCGGCGCACGGTAGGCTCGGCGGTGGGGGTAGGCTGCTGAGTGACTTTGGGCGTGTAGCGAGAGACCACCTCGGGAGAGGCTACCACCATGACGTTGTTTTCCAGCAGGATGTAGTCGAGCTTGCCGTCGCCGTAGGTGTTGATCAGCAAGTCCCAGACCTGGCGGAAAGGCTTTTTCTCCAGCGACACCTTGACCAGGGTGTTGGGGATGTCCCGTAAGAGGGGGGTTAGGCCGACGCTGGTAGCGGTACTGCGCAAGGCATCCTCCAGCGGGATGCCGTTGGGGGCGATCAGGTCCACCGGCTGGTCGAAGCGGGCGTCCCTAGGGAGAGTGCCCGCCAGAGCCAGGCTCAACAACAAAACGATAAGGAACAGGATTCGTTGCATAAGGTATCACCGCCTCTTAGGGACTCACCAGTTCGAGCGTAAGGCTTTCTGAGCCCAGCACCAAGAGGGCTTCGCGGGCTGTTAAGGTTTTAAGAAGGACCTCGCTCTCGGGGAAATTGCGCCCTACCGGCAGCACGAAGAAGCCGTTCTTGCCCTGGAAGATTCCCACGCTGGTCGGCCCCAGCACTACCCCGACTAGCCGCAGATTCTGCTCCTGCACGAAGCGGGTCAGGGCCGGGGTAGTTGCAGTCGGTGTCTTGACAACGGGAGTGGTGGGGGTGGCCTTGGGCTCGAGGGTGGGGTTGGGCTGGCCCTGCTGGCTCACGGGGGGGAGGTTCGAGCTGGTGGCGAGGTTGGCCTCACCGGGCTGGGCCACTTGCGGCTGCGAGGGCTGGGAGGCTTGGGCGGTGGGAACTTCGCGCTCGAGCGGGCTAAGCCGTAAGGGAAGGGCTCCACCGCTCAGGCTTGGAGCAGGTGCGGGCACGCTGCCTCCGGTGCGGGGATTGGCGGCAGGAAGCCTGGCCTGACTGCCGCTGGGGGTGGCGGCGGTAGCCGTAGGCCGCGGCGTGCTCGTGGGTGCCGTCACCCGGATGTTGGGCGAGGGAAGGGCTGTCTGAGGCTGGCTGACCTGCACCCTGGGACCGCTGGGAATTGCCCGGGCTGGAGGCGGGGTCTGGGCCACAGCCACCGGTGTTGTGGGTTGCGGGCTGGGTGGGGCTTCCACCGGGAAGAGCGGGACGAAGGGGTTCGGTGGAGCCTGCACCTGAAGTCGGCCGGGAGCGGTGGGTCCGGGGCTGGCCTGGGCGGGCTGGGTCGCGCGCTCCTCGGCTTCGGGGGTCTGGCTCGAGCCGCCGGGGGCGGCTTCGCCTTTGAGGAAGGGCAGGGCCACGACCTCGAGCGGGCGCGCAGGCACGGCCCCCTCCGGTGCGGTGGTGGGTGCAACCCCGCTCTCCACAGGCTGACCCATCTGGTTGGCCACCAGGTACCACACCGCCACCAGGACCGCAAACAACAGACCAGCCAGGGCTATCTTGGTGGATTGGGGGAGCTTGCGGAGGGTGTTGCCGAGCTGGCTCATGGCTGCCCTCCCTGTGGTGCTGCGCTCTGACCGGTGTAGACGTAGACGGTCATGGTCATGCTGCTGTTGATGGCGGGGTTGCTGCTCTCGGCACCCACGGTGAGGTTGAGGCCCGAGATGGTGGCGAAGCGTTGCAGGTTCTCGAGCTGCTTGAGGAAGGTGAAGAGCTCAGGAAAGGGCGACTCAACCTGCATGGCCAGGTTGATGGTGCGCACCCCTGCGACCTCGCTGCCTCCGGTCGTGCGCCCGATGCTCTTGAGCGTGACCCCACTGCGGCGGGCTAGCTGGGTGAGGAGGGTGAGCACCTGGGAGAGGTCTTCCTGAGGGGGAAGCTCGCGGAGGAAGCGCTGGCGCTGGAGCTCGAGGTCGACGATGGTTGCCCGCAGTTGGGGTAGCGCCCGCTCGGCGGCCCGTCCGCGATCGCGCTGCACCGAAAGCTCGGCGATCTGGCTTTGCAAGGTGGCGATCTGCGACTGCATGGGCTGAATCAGGAAGATGTATAGCCCGATGCCTAGCAGCACGGAGATCACGATGACGATGATGGCCCATTCGCGTTGTCCGAGCCTAGCGAGCACCTTGCTCACCTCCCCCAGTGTTGCCGCTGCTGGGTGCTGGTTGAGGCACCTGGGTGTTGTCCACCAGCCCTATGACGGCTGAGAAGGTGTAGACCCCCCGCTGCTGATCCAGCGAGGTGTCGCGGAAGTTGATGCCGAAACGGGGTGAGGACTCGAAGGCATCCACGAAGCGGATCAGCTCGCGCTCGTTGAGGGCTTCGCCGCGCAGGTCGAACTCCACTCGAGCGCTCTTGCCGTCATAGGTCCCTGTGCGGGCAGCGTTTTGAGCTTCGCTGGGGGTCAGCAACTTGGTGCCGATGCTCTTGAGGTTAACCCCGAAAGCGCTGCCGCTAGGGGCGCTATTGCTGCGGGGGATCTGGTTGATGACAGCGGCCAGGTAGTCCGACCAGTTGACCTTGCTCTGGTCGAGTTGGGCCTTGATCGCGATCACCTGTTGCAGCTCGGTGCGCTGCTGCTCGAGGCGGCGTTGTTCGGCGATGAAGCGCTGAAGCGAGTTGACCTCGATCTGAAGCTGCTCCTGCTCCCTCTGCAAGGCGTTGCGTTGCGAGAGGGTGGAGAAGTAGAGGTAAGCCACGATACCCAGGCTCAGCCCGGCGAAGCCGATGGCGGCCAGCCGCCACCACCCCGGCTCTACCCGGCGACGCAGGGTCTTGGGTAGCAGGTTGAGCTTAATCAATTGAACCCACCCCCCGCATGGCTAGACCTACCGGCACGACGAACTCGGGCCCGAGGCCGCGCAGGTAGTCTGGATCGAAGCGGCTCTTATCATAGGAAAGATTTTTCCAGGGATCCACCACTTCCAGCGGGATGCCCAAGGTATCGGCCAGCAGCGGCACCAGGCTGCGCAGCTTGCTGCCCCCCCCGGCTACGAAGCCCTGATCGATGCCCAGGTCGCCGACTTGCACCCGGAAGAACTCGAGGCTGCGCCGCAACTCGGTGGTGAGCTCGACGAGCACCGGGCGGATGGCGTCGTACATGCGTGCCGGGTTGAAGCGCTCGCGCTCGGCGTCGAAGTCGAGGAGCAAGTCCTCGTCTTCGGTAGGGATGGTGGCCAGGCCGTAGTTCTTCTTTGCCTCCTCTGCGGCAGTGCCGTCGAGGTTGAAGGCTTTGGCGATGGCCGCGGTGAAGTCCTTGCCTGAGAGGTTGATCACACGGTTGAGCAACAGGCGCTCTCCGCGGGTTAGCACCAGCGCGCTGGACTCGGCTCCGATCTCGAAGTACAGCGTCACCAGCTCGCGCCCCCCGTCACCCACGAGCTGCGGTTCGAGCACCCGCAGCCCGGCAAAGGGCTTGACGTCGATGATCAGGGGCTCGAGGCTCGCGGCCTTGAGGGTCTCGACCAGACTGGCCACGGTCTCTTGCCGGGCTGCCCCTACCACCACGTCCATCTGCTCACCTTCCGCTACGCTGTCGAGGGGGTCCAAAGGGGCGAAGTCCATCACCACTTCGTCGATGGGGAAGGGGATGTAACGCTCCGCCTCCCAGCGCACGGCCTCCTCGAGCTGCTTGGCGGCCATCTTGGGTACCTGGAGGGTACGGGTGATGACCGCCGAGTTGCTCACCGCCGTAACCACGTAGCGCTTGCGGGTCCTGATCTCCGCCAGCATCTCGCGCAGCTCGTTGGCCAGGGCCTGTGGGTCGGCGATATTGCCCTCTTGGAAGATCCCTGGAGGGGTTGGCCGGATGGATAAGCCCCGCAGCGTAGGGGGTGTCCCCGATAACTCTACCAGCTTGAGGTTGGCCGAACCGATCTCGAGGCCGAGGGCCTCGACCCGTGGCTTCAACAAGCTGCTAAAGAACTCACGCACACTGCCCCCTTTCGATAAACATCGGTCCCCAGGACGGATTTCATTATAACATTGGTGAAATTCCTGAGGCCTTCTGCTTGCATAAGTGTAACGTAAGCCGCTGTGCTGAGAATGGTCAAATGAACTCCCGGACAGATCTCGTCCGAGAGCCAAATTTGAGCCGTTGAACTGGCCAAACTAAAGAACAAGTTAACGAACCTGGCGTTACAGCGCGGCGGCCACCGCCCGGGCAAAGGCTTCGGTGCTGGCCTCACCCCCCAGGTCGGGGGTGCGGGGGCCACTCTCCAGCACCCGGTCCACCGCGCGCTCGAGGCGCCGGGCGGCCTCGTGCTCGCCCAGGTGATCGAGCATCATGGCCGCGGAGAGGATGGTGGCGGCGGGGTTGGCGATGCCCTTGCCCGCGATGTCCGGCGCGCTGCCGTGTACCGGTTCGAAGATGGCGTGCTTCAGGCCGATGTTGCCGCTGGCCGCAATGCCCAGCCCGCCCACCAGCCCGGCGGTGAGGTCGGAGATGATGTCGCCGAAGAGGTTGGTGGTCACCAGCACGTCGAAGCGCTCGGGGCGAGTAACCAGCTGCATGGCGCAGTTATCGATGATGATGTCTTGGGTCCTGACCTCGGGGTAATTCTTGGCCTGCTCGAGCACGGTGTTGAGGAACAGCCCCTGGGTCAGGGGGAGCACGTTGGCCTTGTGGGCTACGTGAAGCTGCTTGCGCGGGCGGGTCATGGCCAGCTTGAGCGCGTACTCCCCGATGCGCGAGCTGGCTTTGCGGGTGATCACGGTGTCGGCAATGGCCAGCTCCCCGCCCAGGTAGCTGCGCTCCTGCTCGACGTAGAGCCCTTCGGTGTTCTCGCGCACAACGATGAGGTCGACGCCTTGGCGGGCGCCGGGAACCGGGTGGTACTTGGCCGGGCGCACGTTGGCGAAGAGGTCCAGGCGTTTACGCAGGTAACGGATGGCTCCGAAAAAGCCCGGCACCTTCTTGTTGGGGCTGCTGGCTGCGCCAAAGAGCGTGGCGTCGCTGGACGAGATCTTCTCCACGGTCTCCTCGGGGACTGAGGTTCCGATTCTCTCAAAGGTTTCCCAACCGGCCTCGGCCTCGATGAAGTCGAACTTCAAGCCGGTAGCCTCGAGCGCGATGCGGGCGGCTGGAATTACCTCGTGTCCGATGCCATCGCCTTCGATCAAGCAGATTTTGTAGGTGCGGCTCATTCAAATCACCGGACGCCATTCTACGCCCTTTCGCGTCCGATACCGCATGGGCTCCCCGGCCTGCCTAGGGTCTCAATCTGCATCGAAGCGGATATCGATGCTCCAATCCTGCCGCTGTCGCTTGGCCCTTAGTCCGAGCTCGAGCACCAGCGCCGCAATCCCGATGATCAGATAAACGTCGCCCAGGCTGAGTACGCTCTTGGCCCAGTAAACGGGGAGGATATCCCCTAAATAGTAGAAGGGCGTGTCCGGGCTCATGAGCGAATGCACCGCGTCCGAGCGGGCTGCGAGCCGGAGAGCCATGCCCTCGCGGGCTTCGGGCGGGACGGCCTCGAGCCACACCGGCATGTGCCCCCGGTTCGCCACGATGACCAGCGTATTGAGCGCGAAGCCCAGCCAGACGAACCACAGGCTGCGAAGGCGCAGGTTCGCCAGCAGGCCATAGCTCACGCACGCCAGCACGCCCGCCTTGGCCAGCGGCCCCCCCACCTCGGGGCTAAGCCAGCCCTGGCGGGTCGAGAACCCGACAAAGCCTTCCAGAAGGGCCCCCAGTACGAAGGCCCAAAATGCCCTTAGCTCAACTCTTTTGAAGTCACCGAAGCGGACTCCGAACGCGAGAGCGAGGGCAATTCCGACAAGGGCACTGGCGAGGTATAGCTGCGTAGGAAAACCTCCCGATCTTTCCAGATGGGATCTTGCAACCAGATCTCCTTAAAGAGCTTAACCAGTTCCGGGTCGAACTGGTCTCCGGCGAGGTCCTCGAGTTCTTGCATCGCCCGCTCGGGTGATTTAGGCGAAGAGTAGGAGCGCCCCGCCGTCATGGCTTCGTAGGCATCCGCGATGCAGACGATGCGAGCCCACAATGGGATGGCATCCCCTGCCCGCCCCTCGGGATACCCGCGCCCATCCCAGCGCTCGTGGTGATAGAGCACGATGGGCAAAACTTCCTTGAAGTAACGGGCCGCCGGCTTGAGAATCTCGACCCCTCGAGTGGTGTGGCTTTTGATGAGTTCGAATTCCTGACTGGTCAGCCGGACGGGCTTGAGCAGCACATCATCGGGAATGCCCACCTTGCCGATGTCGTGAATGCGAGCCCCGTAGGCAATTTTGCGCCGATCGGCTTCGTCAAGCCCTTTGGCTTTGGCCAGATCCACCGAAATGGCGGAAACCCGCTCGGAGTGCAGGCGCGTGAAGGTGTCCTTGGCATCGAGTGCCTGCACCAAGGTATCGATGGTAGCATTGAAGGAATCCTCGAGCTTTACTTTCTCATCCCAATAGAAGCGAGAAAAGTACAACAGCACCATGAAGACAAGAACTGTAAACCCTCCCCAGTCGCCGACCAGCGGTTTGGTGTATGCGCTTGCCAGGAAGAGGGCTATTGGGGCTAACAGGAGATAACTGGCTGAAAGCCAACTTACATTAGTAGCCCATATTTTACGTATAGCAACATTGGATGAAAGATGAATTGCGTAAACGACTAGACTCACATTCGCGATGAAATAGACCAATGAGGCCCCAATCATTGGGATTAATGAAGCGATACCACCCAAACTTAGCGCACTCAGAAGGTGCCATGCTAGAGCACTTAAACCAGCAGATAGACCAAACTGGAGACGGTTGAAAAGGTCTTTATACCATGGATTGAATTCATCCAATTTCTTGTAGCGGAATACTGCTGCCAGGATGGGGGGAATCCAGGCCGGGAAGAGCACGACGCTTGCAAGGTGGATAACAAAGGAGTGGGAAATGCTGGCAAAAAACGGAAGTTGAATACTTATTCTCGATGACCAGATGAGTAACGACCCCCAAAACAGCAGATCGATGACTCGAGGTGCATTTTCATGAGGGAGTAATGTGAGGCCATAGAACAACCCGACTAGCGCAATGACTAGGCTGAAAATATAGACGAGCACTCGACGAGGAGGCAAAGCCGGTGGCTGCATATAGCTTTCACTGTAAGGGTAAAACAAAAATTAAGGGGTGCAAGTTTCACAACTTGCACCCCTATGGCGATTATAAACTCACGACCACTCAAGGCCAGCGCCAGCAGCGAGACCGAGGGCTACGAGGCTAGCAACCAGAGCGAAGATTTTGTAGGCGAGCTTTTTCATGGTGATCCTCCTTTGAGGAAGCTGGATTTATTCCGGCTCCTTTTTCTTGAGAGGATCATAAGAGGGCAAAGACGCCCAGTCAAGATATATACCGGGTCTATAGATCGTGCCAAAACAGCGTTCTGGACACGCTTCTCTTCGCCTGGGCATTTATAAACACCCAGACCGTAACCTACAGTCAGCGGGTCGGGTGTGACATTTGAACATCGAAGGAGTATTGGGGGCACTACACTCGCAATGAGGACCCACTGCCCCGTAATCGTTACGGGCGTATCTTACTGCGTTCTTCCAATAAAAAGGAAGAGGGCAGGCCTTTTTGTTGTCTCAGGCGGCTCAGAAGCAAACTGTAGGCTGCTTTGCGCTTGGGGTTGGGATCGAGCAAGATGCGTAACTGGGCCTCGAGCAATACCGCTTTACGGTGCAGGCCGTGAATCCAGGAATAGTGAGTCTGGCTCAGTAGCAACCCCCCTCGGTAGCCTTCGGCGATGAAGCGCGGGTCGTTGGGGGTTGAGGCGCCGCCTAGGTGCAGGACCTTCCTGGGGACGAGCAGCACCTGGAAACCTTTGCGGCGGGCGCGAATACTCCACTCCATGTCCTCGTTGTAGAAGAAGAAACGCTCATCCATACCGCCTAGCTCTGGCAGGCGGTCGCGCCTGAGCACGATCAAGGCGCCGGAAATCCATGTGACGGGCCTGGGCTTATGGAGCTTGAAGTAGTGAGGAGCGTATAGCGGGCCAAAGGATTGGGGGTGGCCTTGGGGGGTTATGAGAACCGGGCCTGCCATCACGGCCTTGGGATGGGCAGTCAAAGCTGCAACGAGGGCCTCGAGGTCGCCAGCTTCCAGGTAGACGTCGCTGTTCATGATGGCGACGTAGTCCCCCACTGCCACCTCGAGACCCCGGTTCGCCGCATACGCATACCCCCGGTTGGGGACGCTAAGGGTTTGGAGGCCCGGCCACCGCTGCGCTAGCTCGAGGCTCCCATCCGACGAAGCGGCGTCTACTACCACCCGCTGGGCATGAGGGTAATGCGCCTGCAGGCGCTCGAGGCACTCCGGCAGTACCTGGCTCGAGTTGTGTGAGATGACGAGGATCGAAAGCTCCACCTGGCTCAGCTTAACGAAAAGAGCGGGCCAGAAACCCCAGCCCGCGTTTGGTGGGCGCGATTGGACTCGAACCAACGACCCCTACCGTGTCAAGGTAGTGCTCTAGCCATCTGAGCTACGCGCCCGCATACTCTACAAGTTTACCGCAGAAGAAGGAGGGGTTGGCCTCGATCTCCGGGGCTCCGTTCAAATCAGAGGGCCCGAACCCGGGCAGGGGTTGGAGTCCCTCTTTTGGAGGCGCCGGCCGGATTCGAACCGGCGAATCGAGGTTTTGCAGACCTCTGCCTTACCACTTGGCTACGGCGCCCTGTCGTCCCGTGGTTGCCCTGATCAAGGCGCTCAGGGACCGGCATCCGATACCCTAGCACAGGGATTACGGGGTGTCAACGAACGGGCTGTGGGTTGAAGTCCGAGAGACTCGAGCTGCCTTCAAAAGCCGCCGGACTCCACCTTTTTCATGGAAAAGCCGCCGTATACTGCAACCGTGCGTGAACTTTTCGTCAAGACCCCAAGAGGGTATCGTTGGCCCTTTTCCAGGGGGTTGCTGACGGAGACCCTGATGAACGCTGGCATGGGGATGGAAGCCGCGATGTCGGTGGCCCATACCGTCGAGGAGCGGCTGAAGGCCCGTAAGAAGGCGGAGATCTCTGCTTCAGCCCTCAAACGTCTGGTGGTCAGCGAGGTCGAGCGGGCCTTTGGGGCTGAACTGGCGGCGAAACTGCGCAAGCAGACCCATACCTTCGAGGACATCTTGGTCAATGAAGGCTATCGACGGCGGCCCTTCTCCAAGGGAGTTCTGGCGCGTAGCCTCGAGGACGCCGGCTTTGCGCTCAAAGAGGCCTATACGCTGGCCAAGGCCCTGGAAACCGACATGCGCCAGGAAGGACTCACCGAGATCACCGCGGAGGAATTGGAGCGGCGAGTGCTGCGCGAAGTAGAGCGCCGCTATGGCCGCTCGGCCCGCAGGCGCTACATGGGGCGGCACAACCTGGCGGGCGAACTCTTCGTGGAAGAGGCCGAAGGGGAGCCCAGGGTACCCTTTTCCAAGGGGGTGGTGGCCCAGTCCATGATGGAAGCGGGCCTGGCTCCCGACGCGGCTTACCGCCTGGCCCGCATCTTGGAGGGGCGTTTACGCGAGGAAGGGAACGGGGTGGTAAGCCGCTCGAGGTTGCGCGAGATGGTGATGTTGCTGCTTGCCGACGAGGCCGGTGAGGACATCGCGCTGCGTTACCAGACCTTGCGCGCGATCAAGCGCACGGTCCGGCCCATTCACCTGCTCATTGGTGGGGTCACCGGAACGGGGAAGAGCCTGCTGGCTTCGGCCCTGAGCTACCGCCTGGGCATCACTCGCTTAATCTCTACCGACACCATCCGTGAGATTTTGCGGGCCACGGTGCCCGCCGACTTGGTACCCACCCTGCACACCAGCAGCTTCGACGCCTGGAGCGCCCTGGCCCTGCCCAAGCAAGCCCAGCCCGACGATTCGCTGATCCTACAGGGCTTCCGCGACCAGGTAGCGCGGGTAGCGGTGGGGCTGCGGGCCATCCAGGAGCGCGGGGCCCAGGAGCGCACCTCGCTGGTGGTCGAGGGTGTTCACGTGGTTCCGGGTTACCTCTCGCACCCCTGGCAGAGTGAGGTGATTCAGATCCCGCTGATGCTGGTGGTGAACGACGAGAACATTCACCGCGACCGCTTCATCCTGCGCGAGAAGGAGACCCAGGGCAAACGTCCGCGCACCGACTACCTGCGGCATTTTCACGAGATTCGCATGATCCAGAACCACCTCATCGAGCTCGCTGGCAACGCCCGCATCCCGGTGATTCCCGGTGAGGACTTGGATCAAGCCATCGAGAAATGCCTCGAGGTCATCGTGCAGCGCATGCAGGAAGCCTATCACCAGGCCATACCGGGGATCCGCTGAAAGTGAGGGTGGCTTGAAGACGGTGCTTGGAGGGTTGGCCCTGTGGTTGTTGCTGACGGTGGGTATGGCCCAGCCGGATGCCTACTCGCTGCGCTTCGAGCAGGCCTGGAGGCTGATTCACGAGCGCTACTGGGACAGCAACCATCGCGGCGTGGACTGGAATGCAGTGGGGGAGAAATACCGTGCGCGGTTACCCCAAATCGCCAGCTGGGACGAACTGTATGCGCTCATCTCCGCTATGTACGACGAGATCGGCGACCAGCACACCGACTTCTTGAGCCCTGAAGAGGCGCGGCGCTACTTGGCGGGAGCCCAGTGCTATCCGCTGCCCTTTGAGGGGGAAGCCCCCTCGAGCTCACCCTCGTCCGCCGCGCCTTCGCCCACAGCCAAACCCACCAAGCCTGAAAAGCCCACGGCCAGGCCGGAGGAGGCGGCACCGGCACCGGCCTTCCCTCCCTCCAGGGTGGAATATACGGAGCGCATCGTGGTGTTCCGGCTGAGCAACCTGGTGGACGCCAGCGGCCCGCAGATGCTGCGACAGGCCATCGGACGCTATGACGCCCAGGCCATCGGCTACGTGCTCGACCTGCGGGGTAATCCCGGTGGCCTGGCCATCCGGATGGCCGAGGTGGCGGGCTATTTCATGCGCGGGGTACCTTGGCGTTTGGTGACCAGGGCTTTTGGGGTCTCACCCCTGCCCACCACCCCCCTCTTCGGTCAGCCCCTCACCCACAAACCGCTGGTGGTCCTGATCGACGCAGAGGTCAACTCGGCAGCCGAGGGGTTGGCCGGGGCGCTCAAGAACGCCAGGCGGGCTTACCTCATCGGCACCCGCACCGCGGGAAATACCGAAATCCTGCTGCCGTACTGCTTCTCCGATGGCGCCGTAGCCCTGGTGGCCTCGGGGGTGCTGGCTCCCTTCAGTGGCCCCACCTGGGAAGGCCGGGGCGTGGAGCCCGATTGGGTGGTCGAGAAGGATCCGCTGGCAGCGGCGATGGAGTACCTCAAGCGCTTGCGCTGATTGCCAAAGCCCGGGGGCTGCCGTAGGCTCTGTTCGGCATGATCGCGGTCGAGGATTTCTTCGTGGCATTGGCGCTGGCGGGGTTGGGCTTCGCCGTGGTGCGCTTCACACGGCTCAATTGGGGCGTGGCTGGGGCCTGGCTCAACCTGCTGTGGTTCGTCTACCAGACCTCCTTCGGCTCAGGCTGGATAGGCTACCACCATGGGTTGGGGGTAGCCTTTGTGCTGGCAGCGGGATGGGGGCAATATGGGCTGGCTTGGGCCTTGATACCCTGGCCCTTGCTGATCTATTTACGCCTCGAGCTCGGCACTTACTGGCCCTACCTACCTAACATGGCCGAGGGGATGCTGCTGGGGGCGGCGGCCTACTTGCTCACCGGTTGGGCGAAAAGGTCGCCGTAGAGGTCGCGACGACGCTCGGAGAGCACGGGAAACTGCTGGCGAAGCCGTTTGGGCAGGGTGGGGTCGAGTTCGACCACCAGTAGCCCTTCCCTCTCGAGCCGCCCCAGTACCTCACCCAGTGGGCCTACCGCCAGGCTGGGGGCCCCGAAGGGGGGCTCGGCGTGGTTGACCGCTAGCAGATAGGCCTGGTTCTCGGCGGCCCTGGCCCGCGTCAGCAGCTCCCAGGCCGCGGCCCGCTCGGCGGGCCAGGCCGAGGGCACCAGGAAGAGGTCGGCGCCCTGTACCGCGTAACCCCGGTACAGCTCGGGGAAGCGCAGGTCGAAGCAGATGCTCAGCCCGGCGGTGAAGCCGCCGAGCTCGAGCGCCACCGGCTTTTCGCCAGGAATCATGGTGTGCGGTTCGTCGAAGGCGGGGATGAGGTGCAGCTTGGTGTAGACCGCACGCTCGCCCTCGGGCGCGAGCACCCGCAGGCGGTTGGCATGGCGTTCACCCGCCTGCTCGAGCACCCCGCAGGCTATGGTTACCCCGCTGCGGCGGGCGAAGTCCTGGAGCTGGGCCAGCACCCAGGGGGTCTTGGGGGCATCGGCGTAGCGGTAGCCGGAAGGGAACAGCTCGGGCAGCAGGGCCAAGTCGGCACCCTGGGCGTGGGCTTGCTCGAGCCAGCCCAAGGCAGCCTCGAGGGTTGCTTCTGGAGTTTGGCGGGTGGCCAGATGGACGAGTGCGCTTTTCAAGGCGTGCTCCTTTGCCTCAGGTATAGCAGATAGGGTAAGGCCAAACCCAGCGCCAGGCCACCCACGTACCCCAGGAAGTGCCCGACGAAGAACTGGGTGAACGCCAGCAGGCCGCCCACCCAGGCATACAAGGGCAGCACGAAGGGTCGCTGCCCCTGCGGGTACTGCACGATGGCTGCGCCCAGCATCACGCCCAGCCCCAACCCCACCAGCGGGGGACTGGAGCGCAGGAAGTAGCCCACCGCGAAAGCCGCCACGCCAAGCAGCGAGAGGGTTTGGGCAAAGCGGTGGGGCGACATGGGGCCCGCCTCAGGACTTGATGAACAGCTTGACCACGAGCTGCGACAGGATTAGGCCCACCCCGCCCCAGGCGACCTGGGGCTCACCCCCGGCGAAGCCCATCAGGGTACAGAACACCCCGGCGGCCAGAAACCACAGCGCGTACTTGGGATTGACCGTGAGGCCCAGGCCCAGCGCCACCAAAAAGCCCGAGGTGGCGGGGGAGAGGCTGCTGCCTACCAACACCACGCCGATCAACAGGGCCAACGTGATGGCGAGGCCGACGATGTAGGCTCCAGGAAAGGGCTCTTTGCTGGTTTTCTCCTTCGACTCCATGCCCAGTAGTCTACGCGATCCGGGTGAAAGGGGGTGTGGGGGATGGGTGGCTTGTGGCCTGAGCTCGAGGGCCAAGGCCTCCTGCGCCCGCGGCGTCTAGTACCCCGCATCTCAACTCAGCAACACCTGCCTGAGCGCTTGCAGCGAGGGTTCGACGGTCGTCACCTGGGTCTCCCGCTGCCACAGCGTCTCGAGCGCTTCCTCCTTGGGTACGGCGATGCCCAGGGCGCTGGATACAGCGTCGGGGAACTTGGCGGGGTGGGCGCAGGCCAGCGTGATAAGCGGGGTGCGGTCGCCGGTCTGGGCGCGGTAGCGGGCCAGGGCCTCCAGGCCCACCGCGGTGTGGGGGCAGGCCAGGTAGCCGTAGGTCCGGTGGGTCTCGCGCATGCGCTCGAGGGTGGCCTCGTCTGAGACGGTGGTGCCCCAGAACCACGCCCGCATGCGCTCGGGGCCGAGCAGGTGTAGCAGGCGCTCGAAGTTGCTGGGTGAGCCCACGTCCATGGCGTTGGAGACGGTGGCGATGGTGGGGTGGAACTCGTAGGCTTCCACCTTGCCAGCCAGGAAGTCGGGGAAGAAGTGGTTGGCGTTGTGGGCGGCGAGGAAGCGGTGCACGGGCTGGCCCATCAAAGCGGCCAGAACCCCGCCGGTGAGGTTGCCCAGATTGCCACTGGGAACGCAGAAGTTCACCTGGTTTGGATCGAGGCCGCGCTGCGCAAGCTGCCGGACGGCCCAGAGGTAGTACAGCGATTGCGGCAGCAGCCGCCCGATGTTGATGGAGTTGGCGCTGCTGAGGGGCAGGTGGGCCAGTTCGCGGTCTACAAAGGCTTCCTTGACCATGCGCTGGCAGTCGTCGAAGCTGCCCCGCACCGCCAGCGCCCGCACGCCGGGTCGGCGCACGATGAGCTGGCGCTCCTGCACGTCGCTGACCTTGCCCAGCGGGTAGAGCAGCACCACCTCGATGTTGTCTTGGCCGGCGAAGCCGTCGGCCACGGCGCTGCCGGTGTCGCCGGAGGTGGCGACCAGGATGATGCGCCGCTCGCCGCGCTGGCGCAGAAAGTGCTGCATCAGGCGCGCCATGGTGCGGGCTGCGAAGTCCTTGAAGGAGAGGGTGGGACCGTGGAAGAGCTCGAGCACGAAGAGGTCTTCGCTGAGCTGTACTAGGGGGCAGGGGAAGTCGAGGGCGTCGTGCAGGATAGACTCGAGCGCGCTCAGGGGGACCTCAGGCTCGAGCCAGCGGCGCAGGACGCTTACCCCGAGTTCGGGCAGGGAGTCGGCGCTCAGCCAGTTGGTGGGGTCGAGGGATGGAATGCCGTCGGGGACGTACAAACCCCCATCGGGGGCCAGGCCCTTGAGCAGGGCATCCTCGAAACGCACAGGGGTCTTGCGGGGGTCGCGGGTGCTGTGGTAGCGGATCATCTTCAGGCTTCTTCCAGCGCCTCAACCCGAGTACCGGGCAGGGGCAGGGCATTGGGGATGGGCAGGTGGCCGGGCTGGCCCGCCACCAGGCGGTAGAGGTCCCCCAGCACGGCACTGGCGGTGACGTGACCGCCCGCCCCCGCGCCGGAGAACACCAGCTCGCCCGCCTCTTGGGTGCGGCAGAGCAGGGCGTTGCGCACGCTGCCCATGAGGGCCAGGGGGTGGTTAGCGGGCAGGCGCACCGGGCGCACCTTGCCCACCCAGCGCCCGCCTTCGGGGAAGAGGCTTGCGACCAGCCGGATCACCTGGCCGTTGGCGCGAGCTTCGTTGAGCAATTCGGGGGTGAGGTGCTCGATGCCGCGGGTGTTGGCCCGGACCTCCTCCCAGGCGAAGTCGGGGTCTACGGTGAGCCTCGAGAGCACCGTGAGCTTGTGGGCCGCGTCGAAACCGCCCACGTCGAGCGTGGGGTCAGCCTCGGCGTAGCCCTTGTCCTGGGCTTCCTTGAGGGCCTGGGGGTAGGGGATGCCCGCCTCGAGGCGGTTCAGGATGTAGTTGCAGGTGCCGTTGAGGATGCCGTGCAGCTCGAGCAGGCGGTTTCCCCACAGGCTCTGTAGTGCGCCGATTACCGGGGTTCCGGCCATCACGCTGGCTTCGTAGTACAAGAGGCCATCCTCGGCATAGCCCCTCAGCTCGCGCCAGCGCTCGGCCAGCAGGGCCTTGTTGGCGGTGATCACCGGGGTGTCGGCCTCGAGGGCTCTCAGCACCAAGTCTCCTGCTAGCTTGCTTCCTCCCATCACCTCGATCAGCACGTCGGCCTCGGCTACAGCGCCGGGATCGGTGGTCAGCAGGTGAGGGGGGATGCCGGGGCGGGGTTTGCCGGCGTCGCGCACCAGCACCGAGACCAGCTCGGGCCGGTAGCCGAGGGCCTCGAGGCGCTTTTGGTGAGCCTCCAGCAACTCGACCAGGGAACCACCCACGGTTCCAGCACCCAAGAGGGCTATGCGTAGCGTCTCCACGGGGGGATTATATCGGTGTGGATGTCCGGGATGCCCTGGAGGGCTACGCGCGCGAACAGGGTCTGCTCAGCGCCTGGGCCGCGCTCGAGCTGCCCGAGCGCATACGGCGGCGTTACCGGGATTGGATCGAACAGGGGGGCCACGCCGGGATGGATTACCTGGGTCGGCGGCTGGAGGAGCGGCTCGAGCCCTCCCGTCGCTTCGCCTGGGCGCGCAGCGTTCTGGTGTTGGCTGCCGCGCACGCCTACCCCGACCCCGGCCTCCCCGATGGCGGCCTGCGGCTGGGGCGGGTGGCCCGCTACGCTTGGGTGCGCGATTACCACGAACTGCTCCGGCCCCACCTGGCCGCGCTGGAAAGCCTGGCCCGGCAGTCCGGCGTTCAGGCTAAAGGCTATGTCGATCACGGGCCGCTGTCCGAGCGCAGCTATGCTGCTTTGGGTGGGTTGGGCTGGATCGGCAAGAACGGCATGTGGATGCGGATGGAGGAAGGCAGCTACCTGACGCTGGCCGTCTTGCTCACCGAGCTCGAGGCCCCACCCGCCTCGCTTCACCCCAACCGCTGCGGTCGCTGCGCCCGCTGCCATCGCGCCTGCCCGACCCAGGCTCTGCCCGGTGATGGCACCCTGGACGCCCGGCGCTGCATCAGCTACTGGACCATCGAGCACCGGGGGCCGATCCCACAGGCGCTGTGGGCTGGCATGGGCGATTGGCTGCTGGGTTGCGACGTCTGCCAGGAGGTGTGCCCCTGGAACCGCAGGGCCGCGCTCTTCTGGCGGGGCTTTACCCCCGAGCCCGAGTTGGCCCACCCCGACCTGTGGGCTTTCCTGGAGCTCTCGAGCCGGGCTTTCGCCCGCCGCTTCGAGGGCACGGTGTACACGCGCCCAGGCCGCGCTGCGCTGGCCCGCAATGCGCTCATCGTGCTCTTTAACACGGGGGATGACGCCTACTTGCCCTACTTCCGCCGTGCACTGCAGGACGTCAACCCGGTGGTCCGGGCCACGGCGGCGGCGGCGATGGTGCGCCTGGGAAGGGCCGCCGAGGCCGAAGCTGCCCTGCGCGATCCCAGCGCGACGGTGGCGAGCTACGTGCGGGAGGCGCTGGAAGGGATGCCGGACACGGGCCACACCCTACTGAAGGTTGACCGCGCCCCTCACCCCGGATAACGCCCCAGCCGGATTACCTCGGCCACGATGGGCGGCAGCTCCCAGGCGGTGAGGTCGAAGATGACCTGGCCGAAGTCGTAGGGCACCTTGAGGAAGCGGATGTTGAGCCGGCCCTCGAGGTCTTCTTCCAGGATCAACACGTCGGCACCGGGTTCACCGCCAAGGGTCAGGCCCACCGAACCCGGGTCGATCACCAGGCCGTCGCCTACGCGCCGATAGAAGGGGATGTGTCGCCCGGCGAACACGCCCCAGCGGGTGCGCAGCTTGCCGAACACCTCCAGGATGTCACGCACGTTGGCCTCGGTGTCGAGCTTGGCCTCCGGGTCGTCGGGGAGGCCGTGCAGTGCGGTGAGGCGGCCCCCTTTGAGCTCGATGCGTTGGCGGGGGCGCAGGCTGCGCAGGAATTGCAGCTCCCGCTTGCTGAGCTGTTCGCTGGTCCAGGCCAGGATCGAGTCGGCGACACCCTCGCGCTGCATGCCCATCATGGCGAAGGCCACCTTGAGGTCGGCAGAACCAGGGACGCAGGGAATGCCTTCTTTGTCGAGCCGACGCAGCACCTGGCGGGGATGGGGCCCGTAACCTACCAGATCCCCCACCGCCCACACCTGATCTACGCTTTCGTGGCGCGCGGCCTGCAAAGCGGCCTCGAGCGCGGGCAGGTTGGCGTGTATCTCGGCGAGGATGGCCAGACGCATCGCTGTACATTTTTCCATGAATCGCTTTTGGCGGTACGGTTATTCACAGGGGTGCCACGCAACTCACGAGGGGGGCTGGGTATACTTCAAGCCGTGCGCTTCGTCGCGGCTGGCCTGGCCTTAGCCCTTACCCTCCCCCCGTTCCCTTTGGGTTTCCTAGCCCCTGTGCCCCTGGCTTTTTTCCTACTTCAGGGGGGTTTTAGGGTGGGTTTTCTGGCGGGGCTGGGCTTCTGGGCTTTGCATCTGATCTGGCTGCCGCAGAGCTTTACCCTCAATTTTGGACCCTGGGGGGCAGTGCCCTTCATCCCTTTGATCCTGGTCAAGGCTGCGCTGTGGGGGCTTGTGTTTGGCTTCACCGTGCGGCGGCCCCTGGCCAGGGTGGGCGGCTGGCTGCTGTTGGACTACTGGACCACCCTCACCGAGGTCAAGTTCCCCTGGGGCTTCCTGGGCTACAGCATGGTCGATGCGCCAGGGCGGGTACTGGGGGCGCTGGGCGGGGTATTCCTGCTGACTTTGATCGTGCTGTTGATGGCCTGGGCCATCGCCCGCAGGCAGTACTGGGCCCTAGCGGCCTGGGCTTTTTTCTGGGTCATGCCCTTGCCCGTTCAGCAGCCCGATCACCAGGCCCTGCTGGTGCAGGGTAACGTAGACCCGCTGCGTAAGCGGATGGGCCTGCCCGACGACGAGCTTTACCTGCGCCTGACCCAACGGGGCCTGGCCGAGTATCCCGAGGCCCGCCTGGTGGTGTGGCCAGAGACGGCGGTTTACCAGTTCCCCCAGGGTCTCGAGGCCGTTCTGGGCTGGCGCGACCTGGTGGCCGGCTTCAACGACGGACCGGCCAATGAGATGCGCCTGTGGCGCGAAGGGCGGGTGGTCGCTACCCATCTCAAGACCCGCCTTACCCCCTTTGGGGAAGCCTACCCCTGGCGCAGGGCCTTGGATGGGGTCTACAACTTTTTCGCGGAGGCCTTCTTTGGGCCAGGCAGCCACTTTGGGGATCGGGAGGCGGGGCAGCGCCCGGTGGTGCTCGAGCGCTACGGAGCCTACATCTGCTACGAGTCGGTGTTCCCTGCTGTGGCCCGCGACCTGGTGGGCCAGGGCGCCCAGGTGCTGGTGCTGGGCACCAACGACGCCTGGTTCGGCCCCAGCTTCGGGGCCGAGCAGCACTTTCAGATGGGCCGGATGCGGGCAGTGGAGACCGGGCGCTGGCTGCTCAGGGTGGGCAACGATGGGGTGACGGCCTCGGTTGACCCCTGGGGGCGGGTGGTGAAACGCCTGCAGCAGCACGTCGAGGGGGTTTTACTCGCCCCTTACGCGCTGCGCGAGGGCCAGACCCTCTACGTTCGCCTGGGGGACTGGGTTGTCGCGCTGGCGGCGGTGCTAATGGCTATTGGCTTGCGCATGCGGCCAAGAATGCGTATCATCTGAAGTCGCTGGGCTTGTGGGCCGAGCCAATACGCCGGGATGGCGGAATCGGTAGACGCACTCGACTCAAAATCGAGCGGTTAACAGCCATGGGGGTTCGAGTCCCCCTCCCGGCACCAGAATGAGCGAGGCCCCTGGGCTCGATGGAGGAAGCTAGTGGAAATCTTGCATACCCTGTTCGTCATCGGCTACGTGCTGATAGCCGCCCTTTTGGTCTATCTGGTGCTCAACCAGGAGCCCAAAACCACCGGGGCGGGCGATCTGCTGGGCGGAAGCGGCGACCTGTTTAGCGCCAGGGGAGTCACCGGTGGGCTTTACCGGCTGACCGTGGTGCTGGGGGCAGTTTTTGTCCTAGGTGCGCTGGTCTTGGGAATTTGGAGAATTTGATCGGGAACGCTCTGTGAGAGGGGGTGCCCACGGGCACCCCCTTTTCTCCACCAAAAGGTGGATCAAGCCCTCATTCTGCCAACCGAGCCTGTGGCCGCACAGCCTTGACATACGGCAGCCAGGCCGATAGCGTTGAACCAAGTCCAATCCCTTGCGCCTTACTCAAGTCATGGTGCTTGGGTTTTTTTGGACTGTCGCTTTGGAGGCTCAGATGAGAAGAATCCTGGTGCTAAGCATGCTGGCTTTAGCGGGGTTGGCCCTGGCCCAGCCCAAGGTGTTCAAGGGGGTAGAAGCGGGCAAGGCGGGTGGCAATTACCGCGTCACCGCCATCTCCGATCCCCGCACCTTCAACCCCTTTGTGGCGCGGGAAACCTCGTCTACGGACGTCATAGGGCTCTTCCTACCCTACCTGACTGGCTACAATCCCTACGACCTCAAGCCCGAGGGCTACCTGGCTCAGTCCTGGGAAGTGCGCAATAACGGCCTGACCGTGATCTTCAAGCTGCGTCAGGGGGCTAAGTGGTCTGACGGGCAGCCCATCGACGCCGACGACGTGATCTTCAGCGCCACCGCCCACGCCGACCCCAAGGTCAACTCCAACTCGCGCAGCAGCTTTATCCTGGATGGTCAGCCCATCAAGTGGAGCAAGGTGGATCAGTACACCGTGCGGGCCGACTTCCCCAAGCCCTACGCCCCGTCCCTGATCCAGGGCTGGTACATCGCGCCCGAGCACATCTTCGGTGAGGCCTACAAAGCGGGCAAGATCGCTGAATTGTGGACCCTCGATACTCCCGTCAACCGCATCATCTCGGGCGGCCCCTTCATGCTCGAGTCCTACTCCAAGGGCGAGCGCGTGGTGCTCAGACGCAACCCCAACTACTGGGGGGTGGACGACAAGAACAGCCCGGTAGCCTACCTCGAGCGCTACACCTTCACCACCGTCTCCGACCTCAACGCCTCGCTGGCCAAGTTCCTGGCGGGTGAGTCCGACCTGTACGCCGCCGCCAACGCCGACCAGGTAGCCCAGATCCTCGAGCGCATCCGCTCGGGCGGCCTCAAGGGCGAGATCTTCCCCAACGCCGACGTGACCACGGGCACCAACTTCATCGTCTTCAACTGGAACCACAAGGATGCCAACAAGGCCAAGCTCTTCCGCCAGGTGAAGTTCCGTCGGGCCATGGCCCACCTGATGGACAAGAAGTCCATGATCGAGGTGGCCCTGGGCGGCTTGGGCCAACCCCAGTGGAGCCCCATCTCCATTCCCGTAAAGCAGTTCTTCACCGACGACGTGGCCAAGTACGACTACAGCCCACAGAAAGCCGCCGCGCTGCTGGCCGAGCTGGGCTTCCGCAAGAAGAACGCCCAAGGCTTCTTGGTCGACGCTGCGGGCAAGGTGCTGGAGTTCAACCTCGTCACCAACCAGGGCAACAACATCCGCGAGAAGATCGCCCAGATCTTTGCCGAAGACGCTCGGAAAATCGGCATTAAGGTCAACTACCGTCCCATCGACTTCAACGAGCTCGTGCGCCAGCTCACCCAGCCCGCCGCCGACGGCACCCGCGACTTTGACGCTATCCTCATCGGCCTGACCGGCGGCATCGAGCCGGCCTTTAGCCGCAACGTCTGGCAGCTCAACGGCAGCCTGCACGCTTGGAACCTGGGCGTGGGCGGTCAGGCCCCCAAGCAGATTGAGTCCTTCGAGGTGCTCATCGATAAGCTGATGACCCAGGGGGCCACCACCCTCGACCCGGCCAAGCGCCGCGAGATCTACGTGCAGTTCCAGAAGGTGGTGGCGGAGAATGTGCCGCTGATCTACACGGTGGCTCCGGCTTACAACCCGGCCCGCAACGCCCGTATCGGTGGCTTGTTCCCTAAGGGGCAGATCAACTCCATCGTGGGCCAGTACCCCTACATCGAGACGGTGTTCGCCAAGGAGTAGCCCTCCTTCGGCGCGGGGGGCGGCAGGTGCCGCCCCCCAAAGCCTAGAGCCATGTGGAACTACATCGCCCGCCGTCTTTTGCAACTCATCCCTACCTTCGTAGGGGCTACGATCCTGGCTTTTGTGATCATTCAGATTGCCCCAGGAGACGCGATTACCCGCTTTGAGCTCGATCCAACGGTCGACCGCGAGCAGATCGAGCGCTTGCGGCAGCAGTTCGGCCTCGATCAGCCCATCCCTGCGCAGTACGCCAAGTGGCTCAGCGGTGTGCTCTTCCACGGCTATCTGGGGATTTCGTTGGACTACCGTTCGGACGTGTGGAGCGTCATCCGGCAGCCCATCCTCAACTCGATGGTGCTGGTGGGGCTCTCCACGTTGCTGATCTACCTCGTGGCCATTCCCATCGGGGTCTACTCCGCCGTGCGTAAGTACTCCCTGGGAGACCGCACCCTGACCTTCCTGGCCTTCTTCGGCCTGGCCATCCCCAACTTCTTCTTCGCGCTCATCATGCTCTACTTCGCCATCTGGGTCAACGATCACGCGGGGATGAGGCTTCTGCCCATCGGGGGTATGACCGATCAGTTCTTGGGCGGGGTGCCCCGGCAGGAGGCCCCCTGGATCGCCCGCACACTCGACGTGTTGTGGCACTCGATCCTGCCGGTCATCGTGGTGGCGACTTCGGGCATGGCCGGCTTGGTGCGCATCATGCGGGGGCAGATGCTCGAGGTGCTCTCGCAGGACTACGTGCGCACCGCGCGGGCCAAGGGGGTCGCTGAGCGCATGGTGATCTACAAGCATGCCCTGCGCAACGCGGTGATCCCTCTGGTGGCGGGGATCGGGGGGCTGCTGCCTGGCCTCATCGGTGGGGCGGGATTGGTAGAGGTGGTGATGGCCTGGCCCGGCATCACGCCGGCCTTCTTGCAAGCGGTCTCGGCTATCGACATCTACGTGATCATGGGACTCATCACCATCAGCACCTTTCTGCTCATCGTCGGCAACCTGCTCTCCGATCTGCTCTTGGCCTGGGTAGACCCCAGGATTCGCTATAACTAGGGGCGGCCATGACGCGCAAGATCGAAGCTAGATCGCAAGGAGCGCTTCAGAGCCGCAGCTTCTTCCAGGAGGCCTGGATCCGTTTTCGCCGCCACCCTTTAGCCCGTTTGGGTGGTGGGGTGCTGCTGGTGCTGTACCTAGGTGCCCTCTTCGCCGACTTCCTGGCGCCCTACCCGGAGACCAAGAGTTTTCGCGAGCTCACTTTTTCTCCGCCCACGGTGGTTCACTGGCGTGATGAGAACGGCCGGTTGACCCGCCCTTACGTCTGCACCGTCGAGCGTAAACGCAACCTCGAGACCTTCAAGCTCGAGTTCGTCCAGGACTGTACTCAGAAGTACACCATCTACTTCTTTGTCCAGGGCGAGCCTTACAGGTTCTTAGGTTTCATCCCCGCCAATCTGCGCCTGATGGGCGGGGAGTGGTTGCAAAACGAGCAGGCCCACCTGTTCCTGTGGGGCACCGATGACTTTGGTCGCGACCTGTGGGGGCGCATCTGGTACGGAGCGCGGGTAAGCCTCACCATAGGCATCTTCGCCACTGCGCTGGCCCTGTTGATCGGGGTGTTCATGGGCAGCCTCTCGGGCTTTTTCGCCGGGAAGCCCTTGACGCTGAGCATCGGGCTGCTCAACCCCGCCTACCGGGAGTTCGTCTCCAGGAACCCCTTGCCCAGCTTGCTCAAGACCCTCCTGTGGCTGGCTTTGTGGGGGGGGCTGGCCTGGCTGGTGTGGGTCATGCTCAGCGGCTTCTGGGCCACCACCCGTGGTTTTGAGGCCGTGGTCTTCGGGATTGTGGGAGTGGGTATTCTCCTGGCGATTGCCTACGCCATCCTCTTCCCCCTGATCAAGATCGATCTCGACACCCTCATCATGCGCACGACCGAGATCCTGGCGGCCATCCCCGACTTGTTCCTGCTCATCACCCTCTCGGTGCTCATCCCCCAGGGGATCCCCCCGGCCATGCGTTTTTACCTGGTGGTCTGCATCCTCTCCTTCGTCAACTGGGGTGGTTTGGCCCGGGTCATGCGCGGGCAAATCCTCCAGCTTCGGGAGATGGAATACGCCCAGGCCGCTCAGGCTATGGGGGCCTCGGATAGTCGGGTGATCGCCTTGCACATTCTGCCCGGAACCTTCACCTTCCTCATCGTCAGCGTTACCCTGGCCATCCCCGGCTTCATCCTGGCGGAGTCGGGCCTGTCGTTCATCGGGCTGGGTATTCAGGAGCCGGCTTCCTCCTGGGGCCTGCTGCTCTCCAAGGCCCAGGCCCAGGGCATCACTGCCTTCGTGGACCGCCCCTGGCTGCTGATCCCTGGTCTGTTCATCTTCATCGCCATCCTCTCCTTCAACTTCATGGGCGATGGTCTGCGAGATGCGCTCGATCCCAGGGCCAAACGCTAGCACCTTAGCGATTACCCCTCTGCCTTGTGGTGGAGGGGTGATCGGATGCTCGGTGGATGCTACGGCTGGAAAAAGCCTTGTTTATGGGCTTCAGGCTTTATTTTTGCTCCACCATGGCGTATAACCTATGCAGAGTTCCATGCGGTAGAATGCCGCTGTTACACTCAAGGAGTTCGGATGGACGAAAAAAGGCTGCTCGAGGTCAAGGACCTGAAGGTCCACTTCTTCACCGATGACGGCGTGGTCAAAGCCGTAGATGGCGTTTCCTTCCACATCGACAAGGGCGAGACCCTGGCCGTGGTGGGCGAGTCGGGCTCGGGCAAGAGCGTGACCAGTCTGGCCATCATGCGCCTGATCCCCAACCCGCCCGGGCGCATCGTGGGCGGGGAGATGCTGTTTCGGGGGAAGGATGGGCAGGTCAAGGACCTGGCCAAGCAAGACGAGGCCGCCATGCGCAAGATCCGTGGCAACGACATCGCCATGATCTTTCAGGAGCCCATGACTTCTTTGAACCCCGTATATACCGTGGGCGACCAGATCGCCGAGGCTATCATGCTGCACCAGGGCAAGAGCAGGAGGGAAGCCCTCGAGCTCTCCGCCGAGATGCTCGACCTGGTGGGCATCCCCGAGCCTCGCAAGCGCCTGTCCAACTACCCCCACCAGATGTCGGGCGGGATGCGCCAGCGGGTCATGATCGCCATGGCCCTCTCCTGCAACCCCTCCCTCCTCATCGCCGACGAGCCCACCACCGCGCTCGACGTGACCATCCAGGCGCAGATCCTCGAGCTGATGTACAAGCTGCAAGAAGAGATCGGCATGAGCATTCTGTTCATCACCCACAACCTGGGCGTGGTGGCCGAGATGGCCGACCGGGTAGTGGTGATGTACGCGGGGCGGGCGGTGGAAGAAGCCGACGTGACGGCTACTTTCAAGCGCTCCAAGCACCCTTACACCATGGGCCTGCTCAACTCAGTCCCCCGCTTAGACCTGGCCGCCGAGCACCGCCAACGCCTGGAAGCCATTCCCGGCAACGTGCCCAACCCCTTGCACCTGCCCGCGGGCTGCGCTTTCCATCCCCGCTGCAAGTACTTCCAGGAGGGTCGCTGCGATACCGATATCCCGGTGCTGCAGGATACCGGCGGCGGGCATATGGTGCGCTGCGTGCGCTGGGCCGAGATTCAGGCTGAACTGGGGGTGAGGGCATGAGCGTGCCGACTCCCACTGCCGTCGCCACCAGCCTGGTCGAGGTGCAAAACCTGAAGAAGTGGTTCCCCATCCGCGGCGGCATCCTGAGCCGGGTGGTGGCCAACGTCAAGGCCGTCAACGACGTGAGCTTCGACGTGAAGAAGGGGGAGGTGCTGGGCCTGGTGGGCGAATCGGGCTCGGGCAAGACCACCGTAGGCCGCACCATCTTGCGCCTGATCGAGCCCACCTCCGGCACGATCAAGTTCGACGGCCACGACATCACCCACCTGCCCAAACCCCAACTGCGGGCCTACCGCCGGAAGATGCAGATCATCTTCCAGGACCCCTTCGCCTCCTTGAACCCCCGCATGACGGTGGGGGACATCATCGCTGAGCCGCTGGTGATCCACAACCTCGAGGGCTCTGCCCAGGCCCGCACCGAGCGGGTGGCCGAGCTCCTGCAGATGGTGGGCCTCAACCCCGACCACATCCGCCGCTACCCCCACGAGTTCTCCGGAGGACAGCGCCAGCGCATCGGCATCGCCCGCGCCCTGGCGGTGCGCCCCGAGTTCATCGTGGCCGACGAGCCGGTCTCGGCGCTGGACGTGTCGATCCAGGCCCAGGTGGTCAACCTCTTGCAAGACCTCAAGGAGCAGCTGGGCCTGACCGTGCTCTTCATCGCCCACGACCTGGCGGTGGTGGAATACATCTCCGATCGCATCGCGGTGATGTACCTGGGCAAGGTGATGGAGCTGGCGACCTCCAAAGACCTCTACCGCTCACCCAAACACCCCTACACCGAGGCCCTGCTCTCGGCCATCCCCGTGCCCGATCCCACCGTCAAGCGCGAGCGCATCGTGCTGCAGGGCGATATTCCCAGCCCCATCAACCCCCCCTCGGGCTGCGTGTTCCGCACCCGCTGCCGCTACGCCATCAAGGAGTGCGCCGAGGTGGTGCCCGAGCTGCGCGAAGTCGCGCCCGGCCACTTCAAGGCCTGCATCCGCGACGACATCCTGTAAAGCTCATTGGCCGATACGCAAGACGCTGTGTGGGGCGGGCTCGAGCCCGCCCCACACTTTGCTTTGGGGCTGAAACTCGGAAGCTTTCTCATCGGGTCTTACTGCTGAGGTGTTTTACTTAGCTCATGAAAAAGCAGCTATTGGCCGCGCTGGCGCTGGCCCTTGGGGTAGCCGTCGCGCAGGAAGCCACCGTCTACCGCGCTTTCGCCGAGGTGCGCCTGCCGGTGACGCTACCGGCAGGTAGCTGGACCTGGGAACCTTCGCAGGTCGTGTTGCGCAACCTGATCGCGGGAACCCTCGAGCTCGGCGGCGTAGAGGAACTCTCCCGCCAGGTGCAGCTATTGCCTCAGAGCAGCCCCCTGGCCGCGTACAGGGGCAAGAGGGTGCAGTTCTACTGGGAGGGGCGGTGGCGCGAGGCCACCGTGCTAGACCCCGACCGCCCGATCTTCGAGTACGAGGGTCGCTACCTCACCGCCCTGCCCGGCCTCATCGCCTATCCCGATCCCGACGGCTTGCGGCCTGGGCCTGCGGCCCGCGTCAGCTTCAGCTACCGGGGTAGTGGCCCGGCCTCTTTGAGCTACCTCAGCCGGGGGCTCACCTGGAAGCTTTACTACACCCTCGAGGGAAGCAACCTTACCGGCTGGGCCGCCCTGGAAAACAATCTGGGGCAGGTGCTGGAGTTCAAACAACTCGAGCTCGTCGCCGGCAGCGTGCCGGTGCTCGAGGGCGGCTTCGACCAGCCGGTTCCGAGCACCCTCGAGTCGCGTGCGGCGGCGCTAGAGAAGGCCGGGGCGGAGTTCGTGGGCGAAGTCGGGGGCACTTACCGCTACCGGCTGCCTGGCGCGCTCACCCTCCAGCCCGGACAGACCGAATTGCCCTTCCTTCAGGCCAGGGTGCAGCCTACTTATATCTGGCGCTGGCAGTCGGGCTTTAGCAGCGCCCCCGAGATCCGCTTCGAGCGCGGTTATCGCTTCGCGGCCCCCGAGAATTTGGCAGGCGGATTGGTCAGCGTTCGTGACCGGGGTGTGTTCGTGGGCCAGTCCTTTGTGCAGGAGACCGCCAAGGGCGGCCCGGTAACCCTCTCGCTGGGCCCCGACCCCGAGGGCAGGGCCCAGCGCAGGATCGAGGTGCTGGCGCAAAACCGCTTCCGGGTGAGCACCACGGTTAAGAACCCCAAGCAATATGGCCTCGAGGTGGAGTTGAGCGAGTCCTTCCCCCAACCCTTTACCCTCGAAATCAGCGGTGCCGAGCGCACCCCTGAGGGCTACCGGGCCCGCTTCACCCTGGCCCCAGGGGCCAGCCGGGTGCTGACCTACACGGTCACCTTGCCGCGCTGAGGCAGAGACGAAGGGCGTTTTGCGGCGATGTGGGACGTATTTGCCTTAGATTGATACCGTGCAGCCCGACATCCTCTACCAACTGCGCTTCATCTCCAACCTGAGCGAAGGCCCTCTGGGCAGGCCGCTGTTCGTGCTCACCGATATCGAGCGCTCCGAAGGCGATAAGGAGCCGCCCAAATATCGCCCCCGCCTGGCCATGTGGGACGGCGGCCTCAAGATCCTGACCCAAGGGGAGGCCCGCAACCCGCAGTGGAAGGGTGAGTACTACTACTTCACCCGCAAGGTGGATAAGGCCAACCAGCTCTTCCGGCTTCCCGTGAACGGGGGAGAGGCCGAGCAGATCACCTGGTTCAAAGCGGGCGTAAGCGGCTACAAGCTGAGCCCGGACGGCTCGAAGATTGCCCTGCTAAGCGCGGGCGACCGCGAGCCACCCAAGGCCGACCAGCCCAGGAGCTTCGAGTCCTGGCCCTTCAAATTCGAGCAGCGGGGGCTTTTGGAGGACACCCCAGCGGCTTTGTGGTTGTGGGAGGGAGGCAGCCTGCGGCAACTGCATCAGCCGCCTCTGGAGATCAGCGAGCTGGCTTGGAGTCCCGATGGCCAGAAGCTTTATTTCGTGTCCTCGAGCAACCTTCGCGAGCGCCTGGAGGGCAAGCAGCGGGTCTACACCCTCGACCTGCAGGGGCGGGTGCAGGAGTGCTTCGGTGGAGAAGGGCCGATCAGCGGCCTCGAGCCCACCCCCGACGGCAAGGGCCTGGTCTACCTCACCCACGCCTATGAGCGTGGCCTCGCCACCGATGCCCGCCTGACCTACCGGCCCCTGGAGGGCGAGCCTAGGACGCTGGCCCAGGGCAATTTCACCAACAGTATCAACTCCGATTGCCGCTATGGCACCTATGCCCAGACCCCCAAGTTCGGTCCCGACGGTCTGATCTACCTCGTAGAGACCAAGGAGGGTCACGCCCGGCTGCGCAGGGTATCGCTGGAAGGTGAGGTCGGCAAGGTTCATGGCGTGGGGGAAAGCGTGCTGGCCTTTGCCTTCTGCGGACGCGAGCTTTACACCCTCACCGAAGCCGCCACCCTCCCTCCGCGCCTGAGCCGTCCTGGGGAGGTGCTGTTTGACCCCAACGCCGAGGTCCCGCTCTCCCTGAGCAATCCCGAGCCAGTGGTTTACCGTGCGCCTGAGGGCCATCCGGTGCCCGGTTGGGTGCTCCTGCCCGAGGGCGAAGGCCCCCACCCGGTGATCCTCTACATTCACGGTGGTCCCCACACTGCCTTTGGCAGCGCGGTGATGCTGGCCCACCACCTCTTCCGCGAGGCGGGGTTCGCCGTGGCCTACTGCAACCCCAGGGGCTCGAGCAGCTATGGCGAGGCCTTCGCCGACTTGGGACACCAATGGGGGGAGATCGACCAGGCCGACCTGCTGGGCTTCCTGGATACGGTGCTGGAGCGCTTCCCTCAACTCGACCGCGCTCGAGTCGGGGTGGCGGGCGGCAGCTATGGCGGCTACATGACCAATTGGCTCACCGCCCGGGTGCCCGAGCGCTTCAAGGCTGCCGTCACCGACCGCAGCATCTGCAACTGGACCAGCTTCTTCGGCGCTTCTGACATCGGGCCGCGCTTCGTGCAGCTTCAGCTTGGCGCCAGCGTGTGGGAGCGGCCCGAGGTGCTGTGGGCCAAGAGCCCCCTGAGCCTGGTGCATAATGTGAGAACCCCTACCCTGGTGGTGCACTCCGAACAGGATCACCGCTGTCCCATCGACCAGGGCGAGACCTGGTATACCGCTCTGCTGCACCGGGGCATCCCTACCCGCTTCTTCCGCTGCCCCGAAGAGGGTCACGAGCTTTCCCGCTCAGGTCGTCCCGACCGCCGAGTGGCCCGCCTCGAGGCCTATTTGGATTGGTGGCGGCAGCATCTGTAGCGCGGGGGCGTTGAGCCGTCAGCGTGTGGCTGGTGATCTGCCGAGGGTCAAAAGTCAAGATGGGGGGCGTACGTCCTACGCCCCCTAGCTTTCCTCTTCCTCGGGCTCGAGGTTTTTGAGCAGTTCCTCCAGGCTGGCCTTGCCCTCTTCCAGGTCCTGGGCGATTTTCTGGATCGCCAGGCGCACCACTTCCGACTTGGAGACCAGGCGCTCAGGGTTGGAGAGTTCATAGGCAGCCTTGGTCAGCAGCGCGTCCTGCTCGTCGCTGATGACCACCTGGAGCCTTTTTTTCTCTTTCTTTGCCATTGCGCTCCTGCTTGCACCCACGACCTTACTGCATCGAGGGCTTTCGTGGGTACTTAGCTCATCACGCGGCAGTGTAGCACAGTGCAGTAATGCTTGACAACGCAAAAAATACTCCATACACTCATATTGAGCATCATGTGTAACATGCTGCTAAATACATAAGCTCTAGGAATAGGGTGATCTATAGATATGGAACAGGCCATATGGGTGCGGGGCGGAACGCCGCTGGGCGGCGAGGTTCGGGTTTATCCGGCCAAGAACTCGGCGCTCAAGCTTATGGCGGCCAGCCTCCTGAGCGCCGATCCGATAACGCTGCTGGAAGTTCCACGCCTGCGCGATGTCGACGTCATGCTCGAGCTCTTGTCCCACCTGGGCACCCGCTATGCCTGGGAGGGTCGGACCCTGCACCTCCACACTCCCGAGATCATCAATACCGTGGCTCCTTATGAGCTCGTCAGCAAGATGCGGGCGAGCTTCAATCTGTTGGGAGCGCTGGTGGCCCGCGCCGGCGAGGGCACGGTTCCCCTGCCCGGTGGCTGCACTTTTGGTCCGCGTCCGGTAGACCAGCACCTCAAGGCCCTGCGGGCCCTTGGGGCTGAGGTCACCGAGGATTCCGGCTACTTCACCGCCCGCCGGGTGCGACCCCTGTCGGGCCGGGTGGTCTTCGACATGCCCACCCTCGGCGGTACCGAGCAGGCCCTGCTAGCAACGGCCCTCGGCGGCGAGGCCACCCTGATCCTGACCGCCCAGGAGCCCGAAATCGAAGACCTATGCCACTTCCTGGCGGCCATGGGGGCGGAGGTTCGGGGTATTGGCAGCAGCATCCTCCACATCAAGGGGGCGAAGCAGCTCAATGGGGTGAGCTACCGGATAATCCCTGACCGCCTCGAGGCGGCGACCTTCCTGTTGGCCGCAGCGGCTACCCGCGGCAGCATCACCCTCACCGACGTGGAGCCCCTGCACCTCGACGCTCTGCTGGACAAATTGGCCCAGGCCGGGCACCGCCTCGAGGTCGGCCCCGACTGGATTCGCCTCGAGGCCACCCCCGAACCCAAACCCTTCAACATCGAAGCCCGCGAGTACCCCGGCTTCGTCACCGACATGCAGCCGCTGGCGGTGGGCTATCTGGCTACGGCGCAGGGTAATGCGCTGGTCTCCGACCGCATCTACCCCGACCGCTTCACCAACGTTCCCGAGTTGCTGCGCATGGGCGCCGACCTGACCCTCAAGGACCGGGTGCTCTCGATCAACGGCAAGAAGTTGCACGGGGCCACGGTCAAGGCCGCCGACATCCGCGCTGGGGGTGGCTTGGTGATCGCGGCACTGGCTGCCGAAGGTGAGAGCCGCATCGAGGGAGTGCAATACCTCGAGCGCGGTTACGAGCAACTCCCCGAGCGCCTGCGCAGCCTGGGGGCTCACGTGGGCCTGGTTAGCGACGAGCCCATGCTGGCCATCGCCGCCGACTAAGGCTTTCTCGAAAGGAGGAGCGCCCGGGAACCCCGGGCGCTCTCACGTCGCGACAGCTACTTAGACTTCGCGTTCGCCGCAGCGGGCTTGAGGTCGCCCAGGCTGCGCTTGATCAGCCACTGCTGGGCCAGGGTGATCAGCATCGAGAGGATCCAGTAGATCGAGACGCCGGAGGGGAAGCTGAAGATGATGAACACGAACACCAGGTTCATGATCATGCCCTGGCGCAGGGCGTCGGGGTTCCCGGCAGCCGAGAGGTAGGTCGAGGCGATGGTGGTGAGCACGTAGAGGATCGGCAGGATGTAGAGGGGGTCGGGCAGGGCCAGATCGGGGATCCAGAGCACCCCCTGGCCGAACTCGTAGTTGGCGATGACCTTCCACAGCACAAACAGTATCGGAAGCTGAAGGAACAGGGGAAGGCACCCGGCAAAGGGGTTGATCTTGTGTTCCTGGTACAGCTTCATGGTCGCTTCGGTGCGCTTCTCCGGGCTGTCCTTGAACTTCTTGTTGATCTCCTGGATCAGCGGCTGGATCTTATTCATCTCGGCCATGCTCTTGTACTGCTGGTGCATCAGCGGCCACAGGAGCAGGCGCACCAGGAGGGTCAAGAGCACGATGGCAAAGAACCAGCTCCCCGTCCAGCGGTGCCCCTGCTCCATCACCCACAGCAAAGCCAGCGAGAGCTGACCCCAGATGTCGGGGCGGAACAGGCCGGGCAGCTCGAGGTACTTTTCCACGTGCAGTCGCACCATCTCGTTGGCGCCACCGTAGGCCCGGAAGGAGGTGACCTGAGCGGGTGGGATGGTGACCTCGAGGGTGGCCGAGTCGCCGCTGGGCGAGCGGGTCAGCTTGGCCTGGCCGAAGCCCTGGATGGGCTGGATGATCATGGCGTAGCCCTTGGTGGGGGATTGCTGCCAAGCCACATACACCGGTTTGCCGCTGCCGGTTTCGCTGGGCTGGGTGTTGCCGGGAGTGAGCCACTTGGTGAGCGGGCGTTCACTGCCGCCAATCCCGCTCCAGCTCAGCACCCTAGGGCTGCCCGACTCCACGCTGACTTCGATGGAGAGAAACAGCGGGTCGATGACGTAGGTCAGCTTGCCATCGCCTTCGGTGAAGCTTGCGCTGAGCTTGCCCCCCTTGCTGCCGTTGGGCGCTTGGCTGAACTCGGCCTGGGGGGCGTTGAAGCCGGAGAGGGTTCCCGGCAGGGGCACGCCCGAGCGGACGAGGTTGAATTTGCCGCTGTAGTTGCCATTGAAGTCGGTACCGCGCACCTGCTTGGGGTACCAGCCGACGATCTGCCCCTGAGCGTTGAAGGCGATATCGGCGAGGTTGGTTACGGCGACCTTCTCTTGCTTACCGTCGCCGTTGACATCAGCATCGCGCCACTGGGCTTTGAGGGCGAGGGCGGGGGAGAGGGCGAAGAGCAAACCTAAGGTCAATCCCAGGGCCAGCTTGACCAGCCTGGGGCGGCTACTGTGGTTCATCGTTCCTCCGTTAGGGTGGGCCAGAAATTGATGCGGGGGCGTTGCTGCGGCACGGGGTCGAGGCCACCGGGGTGGAGGGGGTGGCACTTGAGCAACCGCCGTACCGTGAGGTAGCTCCCCCAAAAAGCTCCGTGGCGCTCGAGAGCCTCCAGAGCATAGCAGCTACAGCTCGGGTAAAAACGGCAGGTAGGCGGCTTCAGGGGCGAGATGAAGCGCCGGTAAAACCGCACCAAACCGATCAGCAAGGGCTTCACACGATCTCCGTTCCTGCGGCTCCCAACCCCGCTGGCTTGCTCAGCCATGGGAGGGTGGTTGACCCGCACGCGCGTCATTGTATCAGCCCGGATTTCTTCAGGGTGAAAGCCAGGTCGCGGTATAGCTCGGCATAGCCGGCGGTCGCGGCTTCGGGTTGAGCTACGACCATCAAGTCGCAGGGTGGAAGCAGCATGTGGCGCAGGATTTCCCGCATGCGACGACGGATTTTATTGCGCAAAACGGCTTTCCCAACCTTCTTCGAGACCACCAGCCCCACCTTGACGGGGCCGGTGCGGTTGGGCAGCCAGCGCACGGAAACCAAGCGACCCCTAGCTGCCCGCCCCTTCTTGAGCCGGGCGAAGGCCCACTCTCCTTTGAGCGACTCCAGCCGCGAACCGCTAGGATCCCTGCCTTCTTCTTTCCGCACAGCCTTATTCATCGTTGCAGGCTGCACGGTGCCAGCTCCCGAGTTCGCGAGGGCTGGCCTGCGGCGGCGTGGCTTGGAGGGCGTCATAAAGAACAACCTCCCGCTGACCCAAGGGGCGCAGGAGGCTCAAGAGGGGTTCACGCCTTAACCCGAAACGGACAGCCGAACACGGCCTTTAGCACGGCGACGAGCGATGACTTTGCGGCCATTTTTGGTCTTCATGCGCACGCGGA